>NZ_JBIAQM010000004.1:0-468905 GCF_042888945.1 Streptomyces sp. NPDC002698 | reverse complement strand
GCCAGTGCGCGAGCTGGTTGGCACGCTTGTTGAACTCGGCGTAGGTCAGGCTCTCGTGCTCGCCGATCACCGCGATGCGGTCCGGGGTACGGGCGACCTGGGCCTCGAACGCGTCGGGCAGCGTGGTCGCCGCGACCGGGCGGGCGGTGTCGTTGACCCGCCGCACCAGCCGGTCGCGTTCGTCCTCGCCCAGCACGTCGATCGAACTGAGCGGGGCCCCAGGCGCTGCGGCCACCTGCTCCAGCACCCGCACGAACCGCGCGACGATGTCGGCCGCCGCGTCCTGATCCAGCAGGTCCTTCTGGTACTGCAGGACCAGTTGAAGCTGCGGATCGGCTGCGGCGGCCAGGATGACCGGGTAGTGCGAGCCCGCGAACGGGCGCAGCCCGGTGATGGCGACACCTGCTGAGGAGTTGGCCTCGCCGATGGCTTCCCGGTCGATGGGGTACGACTCGAACACGACCATCGTGTCGAACAGTGCGCTCAGCCCGGTCGCCTGCTGGATCTCCGCCAGGCTGTGCTGGTGATGGTCGAGCAGGGCCGCCTGCCGGTCCTGCAACGCGGTGAGCAGGTCGGCGAAGGTGTCCTGCCCCTCGCAACGCACCCGGACAGGGATGGTGTTGATGAACAGGCCGACCATGTCGTCGACGTGCTTCACGGCAGGCGGGCGCCCGGACACGGTGGCTCCGAAGACGATGTCGGAGTTCCCGGTGAGATGGGCGAGGAGAACGGCCCAGGCACCCTGCACCAGGGTGTTGAGCGTGACGCCGAGCTCCGCGGCCCGGCGGGACAGGTCCTGCTTGCGCTCGAATACCACTTCGATGTTGCCGATGCCCGCGGAATCGTGCCGGGTTCCCGCGTGCGGCACGAGCAGGGTCGGTTCCTGGACACCGTCGAGTTCGGCCGCCCAGACGCGCGCGGATTCCTCGTGGTCGTGGTGGGTGAGCCAGGTCAGGAAGTCGCCGTAGTCACGGGTGGCAGGCAGCGCGGAAGCGTCGTTGTCGGCCGCGTAGAGCAGCAGCAGGTCGCGCATGAGCAGAGGCGTGGACCAGCCGTCGAACAGCACGTGATGGGCGGTCAGTACGAGTTCGGCCCGGTCGGGTTCGAGGACGGCCAGGGCCAGCCGGATCAGGGGTGGGGTGTCCGTGTCGAAGTAGGTGGTCCGGTCCCGGTCGAGGAATCGCTCGAACTCCTCGGCGCGCTCCGGCTCTTCGGCCGCGGTCAGGTCGAGGTACTGCCACGGCAGAGCCACCGACTCCGGTAGGACCTGTACGAGATCGCCGTCCGCCCGGTCGACGAACGCGGCCCGCAGGGCGGGGTGACGGTCCAGGAGTGCCTGTCCGGCCCGGCGCATCCGTTCCGGGTCGACCTCGCCGGACAGGTGGAACACCAACTGCATGTGGTACGCGTCGAAGGAGGATCCGGCCAGCATCGCGTGGAACAGCAGCCCGGACTGTGCGGGGGTGGCCGGCCATACCTGGGCGAGCTTGCCGAAGCGGGCCTCCCAGGTGTCGATCTCGTGTTGGGCCACCGTGACCAGGGGTGCGTCGCCGGGGGTCAGGCCGCCGGCGCCGTCGGTGGTGGCGTGCCGGGCCAGGGCGGTCAGTGCCTGGACCCACAGTGCCGCCAGTTCACCGACCTCTTCGCGGGTGAGGACGCCGGTGGGGAAGCCGAAGTAGGCGGTCAGTTCGTCGCCGTCGCCGATGTCGGTGGCCACCGCGTTGATCTCCAGCGCCGACAGCACCTCCATGTCCGCGTCGGGCGCGGCGATCAGGTCGGTGTGCGTGGTGTCCGGGGCCCAGCCCAGGCCGCGCAGTTCCTCGGGGATGTCCGAACCGGAGCTCTTGCCGAGGTAGTTGAACCCGATCTGCGGTCGGCGTGCCGTGGCCAGTACGGCGGCGGTGTCGGGGTTGAGGTGGGCCAGGAGTCCGTGTCCCAGGCCGGCGTCCGGTATCGCCCGCAGTTGTTCCTTGACGGCCTTGACCGCTTTCCCGGCGGCCGCGCCGCCCGCGAACGCCTCCGCCAGGTCGATACCGGCGACGTCCAGACGGACCGGGTACATGGCGGTGAACCAGCCGAGCGTGCCGGACAGGTCCGCGCCGGGCGCCAGGTGCTCTTCACGGCCGTGCCCCTCCAACCGCACCAGCGCAGAGGACGCGGAGATGCCGCGTGCCTGACGCCAGCGCGCCAGGGCCAGGGCGAGTCCGGCCAGCAGACCGTCGTCGACTCCGCCGCGGAAGAGGGCGGGCACCGTGTCGAGCAGGGTCTTGGTGACATCGGCCGGGACACGGACGCGCACCGTGTCCACGGTGGCGGCCACATCGCGTGTGCCGTCCAACTCCCTTGCTCCCAGGGTCGGTTCGTCACCGTCCAGAATCCGCTGCCACACGGCCAGCTCGGCGACCCGCTCTGGGCGGGCGGCCTCCTCGGCCAGAGCGTGCGTCCAACGGCGCAGCGAGGTGCCCACGCCTGCCCGTTCGGGCCGGGGCTTGTCCTTGACCTCCTGCCAGGCGGCCACCAGGTCGGGCACCAGGATCCGCCACGACACCCCGTCGACGACCAGGTGGTGCAGCACGATCAGCAGCCGACCGGTATCCGTGCCCGTGTCGGGGGTAAGCCATACGAACTGGGCCATCACGCCCGCGTCCGGGTCGAGACGGCCGGCCGCCGCGTCCAGTTCGGCCTGCACATCAGCGCCGGACAAGGCGACCTCGCGCACCAGCACGGCGGCGTCCACGCTGCCCGCCTCCCGCATCCGCAGGCCCGGCCGTACCCGGTCGAGCCGGGAACGCAGCACGTCGTGCCGGTCCAGGACGGCTTGCAGCATGGCGGTCAGCCCCGCGCGGTCGATGCCCTCGGGCAGGGTCAGCAGCGCGGACATGCAGAACCGGCCGATGCCGCCGCCCAGGGCGAGGACGTGGGCCGCGGTCGGCGGCAGCGGGGCCCAGCCCACGCCGCCGCCCGGCAGCTCGGCCAGGGTCACCCGCTCCTCGTCGGCCCGGCCCTCGACCAGCTCGGCGAGCCGGGCGACGGTGCGGTGCTCGAAGATCTCCCGGGTGGTGACGACGACGCCGCGGGTCTTGGCGCGTGCCACCACCTGGATGGAGCGGATGCTGTCGCCGCCACCCGCGAAGAAGTCGTCGTCGACGCCCACCCGCCCGGCGCCCAGGACGTCGGCGTACACCTCCGCCAGCACCCGCTCCGTCCCGCTGCGCGGCGCCTGGTACTTGACGCCGGTGAACTGCGGCTCGGGCAGCGCGGCCCGGTCCAGTTTGCCGTTGGCGGTCAGCGGCAGCCGCTCGAGGACCACCAGCTGGGTGGGCACCATGTAGTCGGGCAGCCGCTTGGCCACGAACCGCCGCAGATCCGCCACCGAAACGCCGGCGTCCAGGTCGAAGTCGCCGTCCCCGGCACCGCCGTCCACCGGCACCACGTAACCGACGAGCCGCTTGCTGCCGGAGGTGTCCTCGCACACGGTGACGACGGCCTGGGCGACGGCGGGGTGCTGGGCCAGGACGGTCTCGATCTCGGTGGGTTCGACGCGGATGCCGTTGACCTTGACCTGGTCGTCGGCGCGTCCGGCGTACCTGAGCCGGCCCTCGGCGTCCCACCGAGCCAGGTCGCCGGTGCGGTACATGCGCGTGCCGGGCGGGCCGAAGGGGCAGGCCACGAAGCGTTCCGCGGTGGCGGCGCCGTTGCGGTGGTAGCCGCGGGCGACCGGGCCCGCCACGTACAGCTCGCCGATCACACCCGGTGCGACCGGGGCGAGTCCGGGTCCCAGGACGTGGACGCGCATGTTGGCCAGCGGAGTGCCGACGGGGATCGCACCGGTCCCGGCCCACTCCTGCGGGACCGTGAAGGCCGAGGCGTAGAAGCTCTCGGTCTGGCCGTAGGCGTTGACGACGCGGGTGCCGGGCAGGGCTTGCCGCACTCTGTGAACCAGGTCGCCGGCCAACGCCTCACCGGCGAACACGACGGTTTCGACGTCGAGCCGGAGGCTGTGGGCGTCGTCGGTGCCGAGCTGGTCGAGCAGTGCGGCGAAGACGGTCGGTACGGCGCTGATGGTGGTGCCCGACCAGGCGTCGCGTTCGGCGAGTTCGAGGACGTCGCGGACGATCTCCACGCTCGCTCCGCAGGTCAGTGCGGTGAAGATCTCGAACACGGAGACGTCGAAGTTCACCGAGGTCGCGGCGAGCATCCGTGAGCCGGCCCCGACGTGGGTGCGCCGGGCCAGGTCCCGTACGCCGTTGACCACGGCGGCGTGGGTGACGGCGACGCCCTTGGGGGTGCCGGTCGAGCCGGAGGTGAACATCACGTACGCCAGATGGTCGGGTCCGACGCCGGCCGTGGAGGCGTCGACGACGGGGCCGTCCAGATCCAGGTCGAGGTCCAGGTCGTCGAGGTGCAGCAGCGGGGCGCGGCAGCCGGCCACGGTGTGCGCGGTGTCATGGTCGGTGAGCACCAGGGCCGGGCGGGCGGTGTCCAGCAGGAGGCCGACGCGTGCGGAGGGGAAGGCGGGGTCGACCGGGAGGCAGGCGCCGCCGGCCTTGAGGACGGCGAGGAGCGCGACGGCCAGGTCGGCCGAGCGGGGCAGCGCCACGGCCACCAACACGTCGGGTCCCACGCCGTGCTCGCGCAGCACCGCGGCCAGCCGGCCCGCGCGGGCCTCCAGCAGCCCGTACGACAGTGATGTACGTCCGGACACGACGGCGGTGGTGTGCGGGGCCCGCGCCGACCGGGCGGCGACCAACTCCGGCACCGTCGCCGCCGGGACCGGTGCGCTCGTCTCGTTCAGCCGGGCGAGCCGGTCCCGCTCGGCCTCGGTGAGCACGTCCACCCCGCCGAGGCGTGTCCCGGGAGCGGCGACCACCTGCCGCAACACCCGCACATAGCGGTCCACAAGGCTCTCGGCCGTCGCGTGGTCGAACAGTTCCGTCGCGTACTCCAGGCGCCCGTACGCCTTCCCGGAGGGGTCCGGGACGATGTTGAGGAACAGGTCGAACTTCGCGGTCTCGGTGCCCGGCCAGACAAGGGTGCCCCGCAGCCCCGGCATCTCGATCTCCGGCCACACGAACTGCCAGGCCAGCATCACCTGGAACAGCGGCTGGTAGGCGGTGGTGCGCTCCGGGTCGAGGAGTTCCACCAGGTGCTCGAAGGGAACGTCCTGGTTGTCGTAGGCGCCGAGCGCCCGCTCCCGTACCTGGTCCAGCAGATCGCCGAACGACGGGTTGTGCGACAGGTCGACGCGCAGCACCCAGGTGTTGGCGAAGAACCCGATCAGGTCTTCCAGCTGCTCGTCGGGGCGCCCCTCGATCGGGCTGCCGATGGTGAGGTCGTTGCCGGCGCCGAGGTGGTGCAGCAGCACCGCGAGCGCGGCCTGGGCGACCATCGGTGCCGTGGCGCCGTGCTCCGCCGCCAGCTTCCGCACCCCGGACAACAGCTCGGGTTCCAGCTCGAACATGACCTCGGCGCCACGGTGACCGGCCGAACCGGGCCGCGGCCGGTCCAGCGGCAGCTGCATCGGCTGCGGTGCTCCGGCCAGTTCGCGGCGCCAGTGCTCCAGCTGCTCCGCGGCCACGCTGTCCGGGTCGTCCTCGTCGCCCAGCATCTGCCGCTGCCACACCGTGTAGTCCCGGTACTGCACCGGCAGCGGAGCCCAGTCCGGCGCGTCGCCCCGCCCGCGAGCCACGTACGCCGACAGCAGGTCCCGCACGAAGGGCGCCATCGACGCCCCGTCCGCCGCGACATGGTGGAACACGAACACCACCACGTGTTCCCGCGGAGAGACACGGAGCACGGTGGTCCGCAGGGGCAGATCCCTGTCCAGCTCGAACCCCGCGGCCACGACCTCGCGCATCGCGTCGTCCACCGCGTCCGCGGCCACGTCGGCCACCCGGAACGGCGGCACCGCCTCCTCGACCGGCAGGATCCGCTGCTCGGGGACACCGTCCTCGTTCTCGACGAGCAGGGTGCGCAGGCTCTCGTGCCGGGTGGCGACGTCCGTCACCGCCGCGGCCAGGGCCTTGGTGTCCAGCGGCCCGTCCAGGCGCAGCACGAACGGGATGTTGTACGTCGCGGACGGCCCCTCCAGACGGTGCAGGAACCACAGCCGGCGCTGAGCGAAGGACAACGGGATCATCGGCTACTCCTCAACGTTCATCTGTCGCGGCTGGAGTCGGTTCGACCTGGCCGATTCATCGATCCGTCGGACTCGTTGCGCATGCGGCCGACCAGCGGGGTGACCAACCGAGAATGCCCAGGGCGGGAGGGAAAACGAAGTCCGTACGGCTCTTTACCTGTCGGTCGACTCGGCGAACTGTCCGCAGCGGCAGGTGAATTGACTTACCGATCGATCCACTGCAACGGGAGAAGCCAGAGGCGCCGCAGGGAGTCCCGCGGCGCCGTGACGTGTCCCGTCGACGGGACAGCGATGGAACGATCCAGACGTCCCCGGAGCGGAGTTGCCTGCCTGCGACGACGACCGACCGCCGCAGACAGGCAGGCAGGCAGGCAGGCAGGCGACTCGACCCGGCCCGCGGCCCAACAGGTCTAACAGGTCTTGCGCACGTAACCGCTGCTGCCCGCCGGTTTGACGTCCACGTCTCGCTGGACGATGCTCAGCGTGCTGCCCCATCCGTTGCAGGCCTTCGACCTGCCGGAGTTGGTGTACTCGATCACTATCACGTTGTTTCCGAAGGCGCTGGTGTAGTCGCCGCACTCGTCGTACTGGCCGCACTCCTCGGCCACGGCGAAGTCCAGGCCGTTGGCGGTGTGGTTGCCTGCCAGCTCGGGAGTGTTCTTCTGGCCGATGGCCAGGTTGTCCGCGTGGGCGCGGGCGGAGAGCAGCTTGATGAACGCCTGCGCGTTGCCGGCCGTCAGGCGATTCCCGGACCGGGTGTAGCTGTCGTAGTTGTCGGGCTCGATCGCCTGGAAGCCCTTGGTCCCGCAGCTGTCGATCAGGCTTCCGATCTTGCCGGCGATCCGCTGCCGCTTGGCGCCGGTGCCGATGTCGAGGAAGGCCTCGCCCCAGTCCTCGTCGTAGACGACCTTGCCGGACGCGTCGCGCAGCAGCAGGTCGGAGTCCCACTCGTTCTCGGCACCCGGCTGCGCCTGGAAGGCGTTGACGTAGCAGATGTTGTACAGGCCTGCCGCCGGGGAGGCGGCGTTGTCCCGCGTGACGACCTTCACCCCGGCCGGCGGGGTGTAGGCACCGCCGATCTGATAGTCGAAGCCGACGTGTGTGGGCGGCAGGGGCACGGACGCGGCCTGCGCGGTGGCCGCCGGGGCGACCAGAGCGCCGACCAGCGCCGCCGCTCCGACGACGGTGCCCACGAGCTTGCGGGAAGGGGGGCTGAAACGGCTCATGTGGATGAGCTCCCGGAGGGAGAGGGCACGTCCCCGCCTCGGACGCGTGAGGACGTCCTGGCGACTTGGGCCGGGCTCGTGGCGCGAGGCCTGCATACCGGCTGGGCGTGTCTCTGAACCGGAGCACGGCTCCGGTGCTGTCCGGGAGTAAAGCGACCGCCTGTAAAGATGTCAACGCCGGGAGACCATCAGCCACTCGTACGGCCGGGGACGCACGGGGCGTCGCCCGGCCGTCCCGGATCACAGGGCGTCGGCGTCCAGGGAGACGTCGGGGGCGATGTGGGTGCCGAGGACCTCGCGGTAGAGGGCGACTTCGGCCAGCAGGGAGCGGCGGACACTGTCGGCGCGGCGGAAGCCGTGTCCCTCGCCGTCGAAGAGCAGGAAGCGGTGCCACACTCCGCGTTCGGCCAGGTTGTCCACGATGCACGTGGCCTGGTCGGGGCGGCAGATGAAATCGTCCGCGCCCTGCAACATCACCAGCGGCACGGTGATGCGGTCGGCGTTCGCCGCGGGTGAGATCTTGTCGAACAGAGCCCGGTCCTGCGGGAGTTCGCCGACGAGGGTGTCCACGTAGCGGGACTCGAAGTCGTGGGTCTGCTCGGCCCGCCATCGTGCCGGGTCGCTGATCGGGTAGAGGACCGTGCCCGCGCAGAAGACGTCGGTGTGGACCAGACAGGCCAGGGTGGTCCAGCCGCCGGCCGAGCCGCCACGTACCGCCGTACGGGCGGGATCCGCCAGGCCCTCGGCGGCCAGGGCGCGGGCGACGGTGACGCAGTCGTCGACGTCCACCGCTCCCCACTGGCCGCGCAGCCGGTCGCGGTAGGCCCTGCCGTAGCCGGTGGAGCCGCCGTAGTCGACGTCCGCGACGGTGAAGCCGCGGCTGGTGAAGAAGGAGTACTCCAGGTCGGCGGTGACGCCGGTGGAACTCGTCGGACCGCCGTGGACCTGTACCAGCAGGGGCGGCCGTTCGCCCTCGGGTGCGGTGGCGGTGGGGTGGGTGGGCCGGTGCAGCACGAAGTGCACGGGTCGGCCCTGCGCGTCGTGGACGGTACGGCGTTCGGGCCGGGGCTGCCAAGGGGCCAGCGGGTCCTCGGACTTGGGCCTGGTGCGTCGGGCCGGGCCGGAGCCGGGGGCCAGGGGCACCGACAGCAGGGCCGAGCCGAGGGCCGGGTCGGCGGCGCGGACCAGGATCCGTTCGCCGTCCGACCAGAGGTCGCCCGCGAAGCCGCTCCAGCCGTCGGCGAGTTCGGTCAGTTCGCCGCTCTCGGGTGACCAACGGGACAGCCGTTGCGGGCCGTTGCCGTGCGGCAGCACCACGCCGTACGGCGTCACGGCGAACCAGCTCGCGCCGACACGCCAGATGGGGCCGGCGCAATCCTCCTGGAGGGGAAGGACGTTGGTGACCGCGGTGGGCGTCGACCGGTCGGTGGCCAGGTCGACGCGGTGCAGGTTCCACCAGCCGTCCGGGTCCGCCAGGGCGTAGAGGGTGTCGGGGCCCGCCCATGCGGCCTGGGAGACGGAGACCTCGGTGCCGTCGTGGCTGCCGCCGAGTAGCCGGACGGGCTCGCCCGCGACGCCGTCGTGCAGCTCCGCGACCATCAACTCCGAGCTGTCCCACGGCATATGGGGGTGGTCCCAGCCGATCCAGGCGAGCCGCCCGCCGTCCGGGGAGAGCCGGTGCCCGCAGAGGAAGTGGTGCGAGCGGGCCACCACGCGCAGCGCGCCGGGGTCGTCGGCGGCGGCACCGGACAGCGGTACGGCGACGATCTCGCGCACGGTGCGGAGTGCCGGGTCGGCGTCGTGCGGTCCGGTGGCGGCGCGGGTGGTCTCCCGCACGCACCACACCTCGGTCCCGTCCGGGCCGGTCACCGGGTCGGCCCAGCAGGTCTCCCGGTCGGGCTGGTCGGCCGGGGTGAGCGGCACGGGCACCGGGAACGCGTTGTCCTCGGCGACCCCGAGGCGGGGCACCTCGGCGCGGTACAGGCGCTGGTCACGGTGGTCGGTGAAGACCAGCAGGTGGCCGCCTGTGGCCGGGTCCGCGGCGCGTACCCAGTACGGCTTGCCGCCGTAGCCGAGGGAGCGGTTGCGCACGGAGACGCCGGGGGCGAGCACCGGGACGGGCTCCTCGTGGCCGGGGGCGTTGCGCAGCAGCCGTACGGTCGCGGTGGCCGGGTCGGAGGCGCACCACCAGTTCTCCTCGCCGGCCCCGGAGGGCCAGGAGGTGGATCCGGAGGCGTCGGCGACCGCTTCGGCGGTGATCGGGGACGGCCAGGTGCCGTAGGGCAGGTGAGGCGCGGTGGACATGGGGTGACTCCGAGTACGGGAGGAGAGCGAGTTGGGCGGTGGGCTGCCGTGGGCTGGGCTGAGCTGTGTGGGTGCGGGGGCTGTGGGTGCGGGTCACCGGCCCCGGGGAGAAGCCCCCTTGGGGGAAGCCTGGGGAGCGACTGCCCCCGGGGGCAGTCCCCGAAGGCAGTCCCCGAAGGCAGTCCCCGAAGGCAGTCCCCGAAGGCAGTCCCCGAGGGCAGTCCCGGAAGGGGACAGTCCCTGGGAGCAGTCCCGGGGGCAGTCCCGGGGGGCAGTCCTTGGGGGCAGTCCCCGGGAGAAAGCCCCCTGGAGGGAAGCGCCCGGGGCCGGTGTGCCGGTTCGGCGGCGCCTGCGGGGAGCCGTGCACGCGTGCCGCGTGAGCGACAGGTGCGCACGGCTCCGGCCGGAGGGCGCCCGGGGCCGGAGAGCCCCGCCGGGGTCACCCGGCGGTCAGCCGCACCGGCTCGCCGTGGGCGTCGCGGCGGCGCAGGTCCTCCGGGGTCTCCCGGCGGACCATGAGGCGGGCCCGGCCGTCGCGTACGGCGACGACGGCGGGCCGGAGCTGGGCGTTGTAGTTGCTGGCCATGGCGTGGTGGTAGGCGCCGGTGGCGGGGACCGCGAGGAGGTCCCCGGCGGCGATGTCCTCCGGCAGGGCGATGTCGGGCACGACCACGTCCCCGCTCTCGCAGTGGCGGCCGACGACCACGGCGTGCACCGGCTCGCCCTCGGCGGGGCGGTTGGCGGTCCACGCGGTGTAACGGGCGAGGTAGAGGGAGGGGCGCAGGGCGTCGCTCATGCCGCCGTCGACGGAGACGAACCGGCGGCGCAGCCCGTCCTTGACGGCGCCGACGCGGTAGAGCGTCACCCCGGCGGTGCCGATCATCGACCGGCCGGGCTCGACGGCGAGCCGTACCGGTGAGCCGGGCAGCACCCGTTCCAGGCCGGCGCGCAGGGCGGCCGTGAACGCGGCCGGGTCCAGGCGGGGCTGGCCCGGCAGGTAGGGGATGCCGGCGCCGCCGCCGAGGTCGATCTCCGCGACCGTGATGCCGTGCCGCTCGGCGAGCAGGGCGACGAAGGCGGCGACCCGTTCGGCGGCGAGCGTCAGCCCCTCGGTGGCGGTGATCTGCGAGCCGATGTGGGAGTGCACGCCCGCGAGCCGCAGCGAGGGGCGCGCCGCGACGGCGAGCACGGCCCGCTCGGCGTGGCCGCCGCGCACCGGGAAGCCGAACTTGACGTCGTCGCCGCCGGTGGCCATGTAGTCGTGGGTCTCGGCGGCGACGCCGGGGGCGATCCGGACGTAGACGTCCTGGACCCGGCCGGCCGCCGCGGCGGCGCGCGCGAGCCGGTCGATCTCCTCCAGGCAGTCGACGACCACGACGCCGACGCCGTGGGCGACGGCGGCCTCCAGTTCGGGTACGGACTTGTTGTTGCCGTGGAAGACGATCCGGGCGGCGTCGAAGCCGGTGTCCACGGCGAGCCGGAGCTCGCCGCCGCTGCACACGTCCAGGTGCAGCCCCTCGGAGTCGACCCAGCGGACCATCTCCGCGCACAGGAACGCCTTGGAGGCGTAGTGCACCCGGTCCGCGCCGGACTCGCGCCACAGCCGGGCCCGGTGGCGGAAGTCGGCCTCGTCGACCACGTACAGCGCGGTGCCGCAGGCGTCGGCCAGGTCGTCCAGGGCGACCCCGCCCACGTGCAGCCGGCCCTCGACGGTGCGGGCGGTCAGCGGCCACACCTCGGGGGCCGTCTCGGGTGAGGCGGCCGCGGCCAGTCCGTCGGGCAGCGGGGTCCCCGCGCGGGGTGCGGGCAGGGAGGGAGCGGTGGACACGGGGCTACTCCTCGGTGAGGACGACCAGCATCAGCAGGTCGTCGCTGGGGTCGGTGAAGTGGTGTTCGTCGGTGGCGGCGAAGTGGCAGCTGTCGGCGCGGCGCAGCAGCCGTACGACGCCGCCCACCGACACCCGGCAGGAGCCGGCGAGGACGAGCGCGAACTCCTCGCCGGGGTGGGCTGTCGGGTGGTCGTGGTCGCCGAGGTCGGCGTGGAGCAGCCGGGCTCCGATCCGGCTCGCGCCGGGGGCCGTGAGGTCCCAGATGCCGTGGTGCCCGTCGGCCTGGGCGAGCAGCGGTGCCGGGGCGAAGCGCGGCGGGAAGGCCGGGGCGGCCGCGCCGGTGACCGGGCCGGTTCCGCCGAGGAGTTCGGCGGGGGTGGCTCCGAGGGCGTCGGCGATCTGGCCGAGGGTGCGGACCGTGGGGTTGGCGGCGCCGGACTCCATCTGCGAGACGTAGGCCGGTGAGACGCCGGCCCGGGTGGCCACCGCGCTCAGCGTGAGCCCTGCGGCGCGGCGGACACGGGCGACGGAGGCGGCGAGCACGTCGCCGGTGTCCGCGCTGTCGGGCGGCGCGCCCCGACCGGTGTCCGTGGGGTCGGTCCTTCCCGCCCTGCCGCCCGATTCGTCGTCGGGCTGTACGGAATCGTCCGTGGCGCGACGCGAGTTCTGCTGCGAGGTGGGGGGATCGGCCGAAAAGTTTTCCGCGCCGGTGGCTCTTGACGAGGTCATGCGGCGACAGTAAGACTCACGCATCGCTTAGATCAAGCAATCTGACGCCGCTGTTTAACTGTCAGCAGAGATGCCGTTCAGCAGCCGGACCCACGGGTGTGGGCCGCCCTGAACAGGAGGGGTGAGCAGTGACCGGACCGCTGGCGCCGACGCCGACCCTCGAGTTGTTGCGTGCGGCCGCCGTGCTGTGCGGCCCCGCCGCGCAGCGCCTGTTCGAAGTGCTGGCGGAGGACTACCCGGCCTCGCTGGAGCGGCGCCCCGGTCAGCTGCTGCGGGCGGCCGACGCGAGCGCCGCGGACCTCGACGGACTACTGGCGGCGGCCGGGGTCGCCTCCACCGACGACCTGCGTCTGCTGGCGGCCCGGGAGAGCGGCCTGCGCCTGGCCGAGCCGGATCTGCGGTTCACCAGCCGCGATCCGGAGTCCGAGCCGCGGGAGCGGTCGGCGCTGCGCCGGATGATCACCGCGGAGGAGGGCAACCTCCGTCGCACGCTGGCCGATCTCCAGGCCAACGGCGCTCTGGAGCTGGCGGCCGCGGCCCTGTTGCGGGCGCGGCGGCGGTGGGTGCTCGGCGACCTGAAGTCGGCCGGGTACGCGTCACTGCTGACCAGCGACCTCACCAGCAGCATGCGGGACGTGTTCCTCGTGCAGCCGGCGACGGGCGCGACGGTCAACGCGATCAGCGACGCGCACGCGGACGACGTCCTGGTCGTGTTCAGCTTCCGCAACTACAGCCGGCTGACGGTGGACGTGGCCCGGGAGTTCCACGCGCTGGGCGCCTCGGTGATCGCGTTGACCGACAGCTACACCAGTCCGGTGTGTTCCTTCGCCACGCACGTCCTGGCGGTGGACACCCGCAGCGAGTCTCCGCACCACTCGCCGACGGCGGTGGCGGCGGCGGCCCATGTGCTGGCGGCGCTGGCCGCCGCGGGTGCCAAGGGGGCGGCCCGGCGCAGCCGGCGCCGGGCGGAGCTCTTCCGCTCCCTGGGCAGCTACGGCCTGGGACAGACGCCGTCCGTCGCGGCCGCGGGCGAGGCGGAGGGCGCGCCGGATCTCCCGGGACCCGTCGCCGGACTTCCCGGCACCGGTCTTCCCGTCGCCGGCCTTCCCGGCGCCCGCGCCACGGACCCGTCCGGCTTACCCTCCGTACCCGAGGAAGAGCCCCCGCCCGCGCGGTGAATGCCTCCTCCCTCCCCCGTCCCGCCTGTTCCCCGTTTCCGCGAGTCCGTCTCGCTGAGCCATCGACGGCAGAGGCCCCGTCCTCGCGTCCTGCCGCCGGGAAAGCAAGTGGTTCCTCTTCATGAACGACCCCTCTCTCCGTCACGACGGCGGCACTCTCTCCCCCGCCGAGGACGCCGCACTGATCTCCGAAGTCACCGAGCTGTGCGCCCGGTTGATCCGTTTCGACACCAGCAACTACGGCGGCGGCGACTCCCGCGGTGAGCGGGAGGCGGCCGAGTGGACCGCCGGACTGCTCGCCGAGTCCGGCTACGAGCCGGTCGTGCTGGAATCGGCGCCGGGCCGGGCCAGCACCGTGGTCCGCATCCCCGGCGAGGACCGCGAGGCCCCGGCCCTGCTGGTCCACGGCCACCTCGACGTGGTTCCGGCCGAGCCCGCCGACTGGAGCTTCGACCCGTTCTGCGGGGAGATACGCGACGGCGTGATCCTCGGCCGCGGGGCGCTGGACATGAAGGACATGGACGCGATGATGCTCGCGGCCGCCCGGTCCTGGGCGCGCCGCGGGGTGAGGCCGGCGCGTGACATCGTGATGGCGTTCGTCGCGGACGAGGAGGACACCGGCGAGCTGGGGGCGGGCTTCCTCGTCGACCGGCACGCGGACCTCTTCGAGGGCGTGACCACCGCGATCGGCGAGTCCGGCGGCTACTCGGTCCATCTGCCGGACGCCTCCCGGCTCTACCCGATCGCCGTCGGCGAGCGCGGCAGCGCCTGGATGGACCTGACGGCGCGCGGCGCGGCGGGCCACGGCTCCCGGCCGGGCACGGACAACGCCGTCGCCACCCTGGCGGCCACCCTCGCAGCGCTGGCGGCGCACCGCTGGCCGGTGCGGATCGTGCCTCCGGTGGCCGCGCTGCTGGAGGGGCTCTCCGCCCGTCTGGGCGTCACGGTCGACCCGGCGGACCCCGCGTCGCTCGCGCAGCTGGGCGAGGCGGCCAAGCTGGTCGAGGCCACCGTCGCCAACACGCTCAACCCGACCATGATGAAGGCGGGTTACAAGCACAACGTCATTCCGAGCGAGGCGACGGCCGGCGTGGACGGCCGGATCCTGCCGAGCGCGGAGGAGGACTTCTTCGCGACCGTGGACGCCCTGCTCGGCGAGAAGGTCTCGCGGTCCTTCCACAGTTTCGCCGCGCCGGTCTCCGCGGACCACACCTCGGCCGAGTTCGAGGAGATGGCGGCGGCGCTGCGCCGCGCCGATCCCGAGGCGCTGGTGCTTCCGTTCATCATGTCGGGCGGCACCGACGCCAAGGCGTTCGCCCGACTGGGCATCCAGTGCTACGGGTTCGGTCCCGGCCTGACCCCGCCCGGCTTCGACGCGTGGCGGTATGTGCACGGCGTCGACGAGCAGGTCCTCGTCAGCAGCCTGGAGTTCGGCGTACGGGTGCTGGAGGACTTCCTGCGCACCGGCACCGGGTCCCGGAAGGCGGAGCGATGACCGCCTCGCACCTCCGCTGAACCCCGCGCGGGCCCGCCGCGGAGCCACGAACCAACCCCTCCCCCGCCCACCAGAGCCCCACCGTCCCGCCGTACGCATGCACCCATGCATGCATGGACCAATGCATGAACCAATGCACCCACCAATGCATGGACCAATAAGTGCAACATGCACCCACCGTCGCGCCGTACGGCCCGCCCCGGGTCCGCGGCGCAGCGGCCTCGTCCCACCTCCCGTCCCTTCGCGGCCCCGTGCCGCCGGCACCACAGGAGAAGTCCACGATGACCAAGCCCGCCCCCGCGCACAGAATCGGCCGCAAGGCCGCCGCGCTGGCCACGTCACTGCTGCTCGGTACCGCCGCAGGCCTCACCCTCGCGCCGGCCGCCGTGGCCGACGACGGCGGCAGCACGCTCCGGATGCCGATCACCGGCATCGGCATCGACTCCCTGAACCCGTTCCTGGCCTACTTCGCGGGCAGCCTGGACGTGTTCGCCGGCATCTACCCGGCGCTGGACACGGTGGAGCAGGACGGCACCGTCAAGCCGTACCTGGCGGACTCCTGGACGACCTCCAGCGACAAGCTCACCTGGACCTTCAAGATCCACAAGGGTCTGAAGTGGAGCGACGGCAAGCCGATCACGGCCGAGGACGCCGCCTGGACGTTCAACCTGATCATGAGCAACTCCACGGCGGCCACCGCCAACGGCTCCCTGGTGAGCAACTTCGCGTCGGTCACCGCGCCGGACGCCACCACGCTGATCGTGAAGACCAAGAAGCCGCAGGCCACCATGCTGTCGGTCAGCATCCCGGTGTCGGGCATCCCGATCGTGCCGAAGCACGTCTGGGAATCCCACGTGAAGGACCTGAAGAACTACAAGAACGACAGCTTCCCGATCGTCGGCTACGGCCCGTGGACGCTGACGGACTACAAGCCCGAGCAGTACGCCAAGTTCGACGCGAACAAGGACTTCGTGCTCGGCGCGCCCAAGTACGACCACATGATCGAGCAGTCGTTCAAGAACACGGACGCCGCGGTGGCGGCCCTGCGCTCGGGGCAGTTGGACTACGTCAGCGGTCTCAACCCCACCCAGTACCAGGCGCTCAAGGGTCAGTCCGGCATCAAGGCCTACGAGCAGGTCGGCAACCGCTGGAGCGGCATCGAGGTCAACGGCGGCGCCCGCACCCGCGACGGCAAGAAGATCGGCACCGGTCACCCGGCGCTCGGCGACGTCAAGGTGCGTGAGGCGCTGGCCCTCGCCATCGACCGGGCGACCATCGTGAAGAAGGTCCGCAACGGCCTGGCGGAGGTCGGTGGCAGCTATCTGCCGCAGTCCCTGCCGCAGTACGCGTGGCAGCCCTCCGACTCGGAGAAGTTCGGCTACGACCCGGCCAAGGCCAACTCCGTGCTGGACGAGGCGGGTTACAAGAAGGGCTCGGACGGTGTCCGGGTCGACCCGAAGTCGAAGCGCAAGCTGGAGTTCCGCCTGGGCATCCACTCCGACGACGACGGCGACGCCAAGGTGTCCACGTACCTCGCGGGCTGGTTCAAGGAGATCGGCGTCAAGGTCGGCATCCAGTCGATGAGTTCCTCCAAGCTCAACGCCGACCTGGCCAAGGGCGACTGGGACATCCTGATGGACTCCTGGTCGACCGGTCCCGACCCGACGTACCTGCTGGGCATCCAGACCTGCTCGGCGCTGCCCGACAGCAAGGGCGAGGGCGGCAGCACGGACTCGTTCTTCTGCGACAAGGACTACGACGACCTGTTCCTGCGTCAGCAGAGCGCCTTCGACGACGAGGAGCGGGCGGATCTGCTGCGGCAGATGCAGGCCATCCTGTACAAGGCCAACGAGAACATCATGATCTACAACGCCAGTGGTCTCGCCGCGTACCGCACCGACCGCGTGGGCGGCATCGTGGCCGGCAAGGCGAACTCCGCCGGCGCCTACCCCGCGCAGGTCTCCTTCGAGCAGTACCTGAACGCGACCCCCGCCAAGGCCTCGTCCTCCTCCTCGGGCGGCAGCTCCGGCACGCTGATCGGCGCTTCGGCGGCCGCGGTGGTCGTCCTGGCCGCGGGCGGCGTGTTCATGGCCCGCCGCCGCTCCTCCTCCGACGACCGCGAGTAGACCGTGGCCGACACCATCGACGCCACCGGCGTCACGGCCGCGCCCGCCGCATCGAGCGGCGGGCGCCGGCCCGGCTCCGGATTCGCGCGCTACCTGGTCACGAAGCTGGTGGCCGCGGCCGTCAGCTTCCTGGCCACCCTCGTCATCGGCTTCGTCCTGTTCAGCCTGATGCCGGCCGACCCGGTGCAGTCCATCACCCGCGGCCGGCCGACCAGCGACGCGCAGATGGCTCAGCTGCGCCATCAGCTCGGCCTGGACCAGTCGGTGCCCGAACGGTTCCTCCACTTCGTCACCGACACCCTGACCGGTCACCTCGGAGAATCCTGGGAGTTCCAGCAGCCGGTCAGCTCCCTCATCGGCGACCGGCTGTGGCCGACCCTGCTGCTGATGGGCACCGCCACCGTCATCTCGGTGGTGCTCGGCCTCTGGCTCGGCATCAGGTCCGGCTGGCGGCACGGGAGCTGGCTGGACCGCATCGCCACCGGCGCCTCCCTGACGCTGTGGTCGGTGCCGACCTTCTGGCTGGGCATGATCCTGCTGATCACCTTCAGCGTCGGCATCGGCCCGGTCCCCGGCTTCCTGCCCGCGGGCGGGATGAGCGACCCGGCGATCACCGGCGGCCTGGACCACGTCCTCGACGTGGCCGAACACCTCGTCCTGCCCTGTCTGACCATGGTCCTGGTGATCTTCGCCCAGTACGTCGCCGTCATGCGCTCGTCGATCATCGACGAGCTGGGCAGCCCGTACCTGCTCACCGCACGGGCCAAGGGGCTGCGTGACGACGACGTACGGCGCAGGCACGCGGTGCCCAACGCGCTGCTGCCCTCGGTCACGATGATCTTCATGCACCTGGGCACGGTGCTCGGCGGTGCCATCACCGTGGAGACCGTCTACTCCTGGCCAGGTCTCGGCCAGCTCAGCTACCAGGCCCTGAAGGTGCCCGATCTGCCGCTGCTCCAGGGCACGTTCATCGTCTTCAGCGCGTCGGTGATCCTCATGAACCTCCTCGCCGACGTGATCTACCGCTTCCTCGACCCCCGGGTGCGTGCCCAGTGACCCACCACGAACCCCTCACCGAGGCCGTCTCCCCGCCGCGGGCGGGAGCCGACCCCGCGCCGCCGGTCGCACCGGCCGCGCCGACACCGCGCCGCGACGGATTCGCCGGTTTCGTACGCTCCTTCGTCCGCATCCGCTCCGGCGTGGCCGGCCTCACCATCCTGGTCGTGTTCGGCCTGCTGGCCGTGTGCGCGCCGCTGTTCATCTCGGGTGACGACCTCGACGTCATCAAGGTGGACGGCCCCTCGCTGCACTCCCCCACCGACGGCTATCCGCTCGGCACCGACCAGGAGGGACGTTCCATCCTGCTGCTGGTCATCTGGGGAGCCCGCTCCTCGCTGTCCATCGGTCTGATGGCCACGGTCCTGACGGTGGTGCTCGGCAGCGCGGTCGGCCTGGTCGCCGGGCACTACGGCGGCTGGATCGGCAAGGCGCTGATGCACCTCACCGACTGGTTCATCGCGCTGCCCAGCCTGCCGCTGGCCATCTCGCTGTCGGCGGTGATCGGGCAGGGCACCGCGTCCATCACCATCGCCATCGCGGTGACCAGCTGGTCGTCCACGGCCCGGCTGGTACGGGCGCAGACCCTCGCGGTGGAGGCCAAGCCGTTCATCGAACGGGCCAGGGCGCTGGGCGCGGGCGGGCCGCAGGTGATGCTGCGGCACGTCCTGCCGAACGTCACCCCGCTGATCCTGGTCTCCTCCACGCTGACGGTGGCCTCGGCGATCCTGTCCGAGGCGACCCTGACCTTCCTCGGTCTGGGCGACCCGACCGGCATCTCCTGGGGCGCGATGCTCAACTCGGCGCTGAGCGGCGGCGCCGTCACCGCCGGCGCCTGGTGGTACCTGTACCCGCCGGGCATCGCCATCCTGATCGTCGTCCTCGGCTTCACCCTGACCGGCCGCGCCGTGGAGACCCTTCTCAACCCGAGGTCGGTGAAGACACGTTGAACGCGATGCTGGAGGTCAGGGACCTCAAGGTCACGTATCACAGTGGCGGGCGCACGGTGCCCGCCGTGCGCGGGGTGGACCTCACCCTGGACGCCGGGCAGACGCTCGGCCTGGCCGGCGAGTCCGGCTCGGGCAAGTCCACCCTGGCGATGAGCCTGCTGCGGCTGCTGCCGGCCGCCGCCGAGGTCACCGGACAGGTGCTGTACCAGGGCGAGGACCTGCTCACCGCGAACTGGAGCCGGATGCGCGCGGTGCGCTGGGCGGAGGCCTCCGTGGTCTTCCAGGGCGCGATGACCGCCCTCAACCCGGTGCACACCATCGGCGACCAGCTCGTCGAGCCGATCCTGCTGCACGGTCGCAGGGCCGGCGAGGAGGGCGGCCGGATCACCGAGAAGCAGGCCCGCGCCCGCGCGGCCGAGCTGCTGGAGTCGGTGGGCGTCCCGGCGCGGCGGATGCGCAGCTATCCGCACGAGTTCTCCGGCGGGCAGCGCCAGCGCGTCATGATCGCGATGGCGCTGGCCTGCCGCCCGAACCTGATCATCGCGGACGAGCCCACCACGGCGCTGGACGTGATGGTGCAGGCCCAGATCCTGGACCTGCTGTCGGACCTGGTGCGCGACGAGGGCATCGGCGTCATCATGATCAGCCACGATCTGTCCGTCCTCGGCCAGATGTGCGACCGGCTGGCGGTGATGTACGCCGGCGAGCTGGTGGAGTCCGGCCCCTCCCGGCAGCTCCTGGACGACCCGGAGCACCCCTACACCCGGGCGCTGTCCCGCGCCTTCCCCACCATCGGCGACCCCGCCTCCCGCAGGGCGCCGGCCGGCCTGCCCGGCGACCCGCCCGACCCGGCCGCCCTCGGCCCCGGCTGCCCGTTCGCGGCGCGCTGCCCCGACGTGCACGAGGTCTGCGACAGCACCCCCGTCGAGCTGTGGCCGTCCGGTCCCGGACGACAGTCGGCGTGCCTGCGGGTGCTGCCCGGTTTCCCGAACCTCTCCACGGCCCCGCCCGTGCCCGAACCGTCCGCGGAAGGAGCCCGCTCATGACCGTCACCACCACGGGCACGGTCACCGGACCCGACGCGGCCACGGCGCCCGCGCTGGAGGTCCGCGACCTGCACATCACCTATCCGCCCCGGGCGGGCCGCGGCCCCGCCCGCGCGGTGGACGGCGTCGACCTCCAGCTGGGCCGCGGCGAGATCCTCGCCCTGATCGGCGAGTCCGGATGCGGCAAGTCCACCCTGGCCCGCGCCCTGACCGGACTGGTCAAGCCCACATCGGGCGAGGTGCTGTGCGACGGCGCGCCGCTGCGCTACACCAGCGCCGCGCTCAAGGCGCACCGCCGCAAGGTCCAGTTCGTCCTCCAGGACCCCGGCGGCGCCCTGAACCCGCGGCAGAACGTGTTCGACGCGGTCGCCGAGGGTCCCCGGCTGCACCGGATGAAGGACGGCCTCGAACAGCGCGTGCACACCGCCCTGTCCAAGGCCGGGCTGCGCCCTCCGGAGCAGTTCCTGTCCCGCTTCCCGCACGAGATGTCCGGCGGGCAGCAGCAACGCGTGGTGATCGCGGGCGCGCTGGCGCTGGAGCCCTCGGTGATCGTGGCCGACGAACCGGTGGCCTCGCTGGACGCCTCCGTACGCGGCGAGATCCTCAAGCTCGTCCTCGACCTGCGCCGCGACCTCGGCCTGTCCTCCCTGGTGGTCAGTCACGACCTGGGTCTTGCCTGGAACATCGCCGACCGGGTGGCGGTGATGTACCTGGGCCGGATCGTCGAGGTGGGCACCGTGGAGGAGGTCCTGCTCGCGCCCAAGCACCCGTACACCAAGGCGCTGCTGTCGGTGGTGTCCGCGGAGGGCGGGCGCGGTGAGCGGCGGCCCCGGCTGCTCCAGGGCGAACCGCCGGACCCGACGGACGTGCCCGGGGGCTGCCGGTTCCATCCGCGCTGCCCTGCGTGGGCGGGCCTCGACCCCGCGGGCCGCGCGGAGGCGGGCTGTGACCGGCGGACCCTGCCGGTCCTTCCGGCGCAGGCGCCGGTCGGCGGCCGGGCCGCGTGTCACCTCGCGAGCGCCTCGTGAACGCGACGGCGACACCGAGGTGCGCGGCCGGTGCCCGGACGGCTCCGCCACTGGTCGTACGTGACGTGGACGGCCCGCTGGAGATGGCCGACTGCGTCGCGCTGTACGAGCGGGTCATGGGCCTGCGCCCCGGCGACGGCAGCCTCAACCCGCGCCTGCTGACCGCCCTTCAGGACAACAGCGGCCTGGTCGTCGGCGCCTATCTCGGCGAGGCGCTGGTGGGATTCACCTACAGCTTCCTCGCCCGCGAACGCGGCACCGACGGACAGGGACCGCGCCTGTACCAGTACTCGCAGCTGGCCGTGGTGGCGCACGAACGCCAGGGCCTCGGCATCGGACGGCTGCTCAAGCTCGGCCAGCGCGACCGCTGCCTCGCGGAGGGGACGACGCTGATCCGCTGGGCGTACGACCCGATGCAGACCCGCAACGCCCACTTCAACCTGGACGTACTCGGCGCGGGCGTGGACGCGTTCAAGCCCGCGATGTACGGCGCCTCGGGCTTCGGCGCCGCCACCGGCGAGTCCACCGACCGCTTCATCGTCTCCTGGCACCTGGACGCCCCGGCGCGGCCCGCCACGCCCGCTCCCGGTCCGCCGCCGGGCGGCTGGAGCGTCGGCCGGGTGTACGACGACGGCGACGACCGGATCGTGGTCCTGCCCGACGACTGGCACCGGCTGCGCGCCGAGGCCGGCCCGGAGCACGCCGCCCGGCTGCGCGGCCGCCTCACGCCCACCTTCGCCCGGCTGCTCGCCGACCGCACGGCCGTCTCCTGCGTACGGCTGCCGGGCGGGCTCGCCGCGTACCGCTTCATCCCCCGTGCCGCCGCACCCGGCACGCCCCCTCGCCCCTGACCGGGGCCCCGCACGGTAGGACGACCCCGCATGACCGTCACCCTTGCCGAGATCGAGCTGGCGCTGGTCCGGCTCGATCTCGTCCACTCCTTCGAGACCAGTTCGCACCGCAAGTCGTACCTGGAGCACATCGTCGTCCGCGCGACCGCCGAGGACGGCAGCGTCGGCTGGGGCGAGTGCGCCTCGCCGACCGACCCGTACTACTGCGACGAGTCCACCTGGAGCTGCTGGCAGGTGCTCGGCGAGTACCTCGCCCCGATGCTGCTCGGCCGGCCCTGGGACCGCCCCGAGGACGCGGCCCGGCTCACCGCCAAGGTGAGCGGCAACCACTTCGCCCGCGCCGGCCTCGACATGGCCTGCTGGGACCTGTACGGGAAGCGGCGCGGTGAGCCCCTGGCCGACCTGCTCGGCGCCGGCGCCGACGCGGTGCCCGCCGGGGTCAGCCTCGGCATCGAGCCGACCATCGACGCGCTGCTCGTGCAGGTCTCCCGGCACGTCGCCGACGGCTACCGCCGTATCAAGCTGAAGATCCGCCCAGGCTGGGACCTCGAACCGGTCCGCGCCGTCCAGGACGCCTTCCCCGGCGTCGCCCTCCAGGTGGACGCCAACACCGCCTACCGGCCCGAACAGGAGCCCGTACTGGCGGAGTTGGACGGCCGCGGCCTGCTGATGATCGAGCAGCCGTACGCCGCCTCCGACCTGCTCTCCCACGCCCGGCTCGCCGCCCGCCTGGACACCCCGGTGTGCCTGGACGAGTCGGTCACCACCCCGGACGTGCTGCGCACCGCGCTGCACCTGGGCGCGGCCGACGTCGTCAACATCAAGGTGTCCCGGCTCGGCGGGCTCGGCCCGTCGAAGACGGTGCACGACCTGTGTCTGGACGCCGGGGTGCCGGTGTGGTGCGGTGGCATGCACGAGTTCGGCATCGGCCGGGCCGCCAACCTGGCCCTCGCCGGGCTGCCCGGCTTCACCCTGCCCTCGGACGTCTCCGGCTCCGACAAGTACTACCGGCGGGACATCGTCACGCCGCCGATCCGCGCCGTGGACGGCATGGTCACCGTGCCCCGCTCCCGGCCCGGCATCGGCCTCGACGTGGACCTCGGCCAACTGGCCCGGCACACCATGCGCACCTGGACCATCCGTCCCCGCGCCCGTCTCACCACCCCTGAGGGGAAGGCAGCATGAAGGTCCTGATCTCCGCCGACATGGAAGGCGTCACCGGCGTCACCTTCCCCGACGACTGCGAGCCCGGCCACGCCCGCTGGGAGTACAACCGGCGGTTCCTCACCGCCGACGTCAACGCCGCGATCGCCGGTTTCGCCGCGGCCGGCGCCACCGAGATCCTCGTCAACGAGGCCCACGCCGACCAGCGCAACCTGCTCCTCGACCGGCTCGACACACGGGCCACGCTGCTGATCGGCACGCACAAGCCGCTCGGCATGATGGAGGGCGTCGACCGCTCCCCCGACGCGGTCGCCTTCGTCGGCTACCACACCGGCGCCGGTCAGCCGGGCGTGCTCGCCCACACCTATCTGCCCAACACCATCACCGCGGTGCGGATCAACGGCGAACCGGCCTCCGAGGGCCGGATGAACGCGCTGCTCGCCGACGAGTACGGCGTCCCGGTGGTCCTGGTCACCGGCGACGACCTGTGCTGCGAGGACGCCCGCGGCTGGGCACCGCACGCCGCCCACGCCGTGGTCAAGACCTGCGTGGACCGCTACTCCGCGATCTGCCTGCCGCCCGAGGTGAGCGCCGCCCGGATCACCGAGGCCGCCCGCGAAGGCCTCGCGGCCCTGCCCGCCCCCACCGGTCCGCTCGCCCCGCCCGCCGGGGGCTACACCTACGAGGTGTCCTTCGACGCCGCCCACCTGGCGCCCGCCGCCAGTTACATCCCCGGGGTCGTCCAGACCGACCCGCTGACCGTGCGGTTCACGCTGCCGACGATGTACGAGGCGATCCGCTGCTTCCGCGCGCTGACCCGGGTCGTCACCTCGGCCGTGGAGAACTGCTATGGCTGAGCCCGCCGAACTCCTCGCCCTGGCCCGCACGTTCGGCGACACGGTGCTGGAACGCTGGGAACGCCTGGTCGCGTTGGAGACCCCGTCCGGCGACGCGGACCGCGCGGCCGTGTTCGGCAGGGAACTGGCCACGGGCCTCGCCGCCACCGCCGACCGCGTCGAACAGCCGCCGGGACCGGGCGGCGACCACCTGGTGGCGTACTGGAACGGGCGCGGGACGGACGACGGCTCCCGCCCCGGACATACGCTGCTCGTGGCCCACAGCGACACCGTCTTCCCGGCCGGGACGGTCGCCCGGCGCCCCTTCACCCTCGCCGAGGACGGCGACACGGTCACCGGCCCCGGGGTCTTCGACATGAAGGGCTCCCTGGTGGCCGTCGAACTGGCCATGGACCTGCTGTCCCGTACGGGCACCACGCCCAGGCGTCCGGTACGACTCCTGGTGGTCAACGACGAGGAGATCGGCAGCCCCGACGGCAGCCGCCTCGTGGCCCGGCACGCCGAGGGCGCCCACGCGGTACTCGGTCTCGAACCGCCCCTGCCCGGCGGCGCGCTGAAGATCGGCCGACGCGGGGTGGCCCGGGTGCGGCTGAGCGTGCGCGGGGTCAGCGCCCACGCCGGCCTCGACGCCGCGCTCGGCGTCTCCGCGATCGACGAACTCGTGGACCAGCTGGCGGGGTTGCGGGCGACGGCCGCCGCCCTCCCCGACGCCGCGCTGAACGTCGGCACGATCACCGGCGGTACCCGCGCCAACGTGGTCGCCGACCACGCGGAGGCGGAGATCGGCCTGCGTTATGCCACCGCCGAGACCGAACGGGCCCTGCTGTCCGCCCTGTCGGAACCGACTCCGGTGCGGCAGCGGGCCGTCCTGTCCGCCGAGACGCTGTCCCACCGCCCGGCCTGGGCGATGGACCCGGCCAACCCCCTGGCGGCCGAACTGACCGCGCTCGCCTTCGCCTTGGGCCTGGACCTGCCCCTCGGCTCCTCCGGTGGCGCGGGTGACACCAACCTCACCGGCGCGCTCGGCATCCCGACGGTCGACGGTCTGGGCCCTGCGGGCGCCGGCGCCCACGGCGAGGACGAACACGCCTCGCTGTCCTCCCTGCTGGAGCGGGCGGCGCTCATCGCCGCGTTCCTGGAAACCCACTGACCCCTGCATCGGCCCGTCGCCCACCCTCACTCCCCAAGGATCCCCATGCCCACCCTGCCCTCCGAGGGGCTCGTCCGCCCCGCCGCACCCAAGCCCGGCGACCGTGTCGCCGTCATCGCCGCCAGCGGACCGACCGACCAGGAGAACCTGGAGACCGGCCTGGAGTCGCTGCGCGGACTCGGCCTCCAGCCCGAGGTGTTCGCCTCCGCGCGGGCGACCGGCGAATACCTCGCCGGAGACGACGCGCTGCGCGCCCGCGACCTGACCACCGCCCTCACCGACCCGGCGTTCACGGCCGTCTTCTGCGCGAACGGCGGCTACGGCGCCCAGCGCACCCTGGAACTGGTCGACTGGGACGCCATCGGCACGCCCACCCCGCGCACCGTCATCGGATTCTCCGACGTCACGGCGCTGCTTGAGGCGGTGGCGGTGAAGCTGGGCTGGACGGGCCTGTTCGGACCGATGCCCGCCATCCGCGGCTTCCACCCCGGCCGCGCCGACTTCGACGGGCTCGCCGCACTGCTCACCGACCCGGCGTCGGTCAAGGAACTGCGCTTCCCCGGCTCCCGCCCCCTGGTCGGCGGCACCGCGGAGGGCGTCACCCTGGGCGGCACGGTCACCCTGCTCGCCTGCTCCCTGGGCACCGACACCTCGCTGTCCGCGCGCGGCGGCATCGTCCTGCTGGAGGACGTGGACGAGGAGACCTTCCGGCTCGACCGGTTCCTCACCCAGCTGCGCCGCGCCGGATACTTCGACGGCGCGGCCGGCATCGTCTGCGGCACCTTCACCGACTGCGGCACACGCGAGCGCGTCGAGGAACTCCTGCACGACCGCCTCGGCGACCTCGGCATCCCGGTCCTCGTCGGCGCGGACATCGGCCACGGCGTGCCCCAGCAGACGTTCCCCATCGGCACCCGGGCCAGGCTCGACGCCGACGCGGGCGTCCTCACGTTCCTGGATCCCGTACTCACCTGAGCCGCGGTGAGAACCACCTCCGCGGGAACGCCGCGCGCCTGAGCGCAGACCTCGTCCCGGCGCGCGGCCCCTGCCGTTTCGGCGGTGCGCCTGGATGTCACGGTTGGCGGGAGGAACCGGCAGAAGTCAGGCGCAGGGCCAGTTCCGACTGTCTGTCACCTCGCGGGCGATGTGACGCCACTGCTTTTCCCCGCCGGGCAGGAGCCAGGCCCAAGTCGGCTGTTCCGTGGTGTTCAAGCCGTGAAGGAGGCGGACGAGTCGCGGGCCGGCGGTGGCGGAGCCGTCCGGGACGGCGGGGCCGTGGACAGCGCGGAGTTCGGCGAAGCGTGCCAGTTCGTCCTCGTAGACGCCCACGGCTTCCTGCGTGCGCGTGGCCAGGTCATCGCGCGGGACCGTGCGGTGCAGCTGCAGCAGTGGAGGCTCGACGGATTCGGCGACCGCCGCGGCGAACCGCGCGTGACCGTCCAGGATCAGATGGCAGTCCAGGCCACTGACCCACCACAACAGGACGGGCGGGAGTGTCCCTTCACGGGCCTGCTTGCGGTACGCCTTGACCCGGCTGTCGTCGGCATCGGGCATCGGCCGCAGTGGCAGGACCTCCCACGAATGAGCATGGAGGAACCAGTCGATGTAGCCGTCCGGATGGCCGTCGACGATCATCGAGCCCCAGTACTCGGCGTGCGAGACATCGGCGTGGCGCCAGCGCCGGAGCGGGCTCTCGCACGAGAGCAGCCACCGGCCCTCGTGCAACGGGCTGCCCGGCGAGTCGATGAGGTACTGCGCAAAGCGGTGGGCCCACCGTTGCGGGCTGCCCGCCAGGGCGCGGCCCTCATCGGCACGCAACGGCGGGACGAAGGAGCGGTACCCGTCGGCGCGCCAGAAGTCCACGCCCCCGTGGTGCTCTTCGACGACGGCGAGCAACACGGGCCGCGACAGCTGGGAGACCAGCAGTCGCGCACCGGCAGTGAACACGCACAGCCCCGGTCGGCTGCGGTCCTGTACGTCCAGGGAAAGACCCGCCCACGTACCGTCGCCCCCTGTGACATCGCTGCGCCGCATGCCGAGAGCGTAGACGGCCGCTGCCGGGACCCCGATGGCGTTGTGTCCGTCGGACACGGCCCGCACACTCCACGAACCAGTGATCCTGGCCGACGACACGCGCGGTACTCGTCGAAGCTCCTCACGCCGTCGGCACCGGACCGACTGAGGCGACGAGCGGCCCCGGCCGCTTTCAGGGCTCTGGCCGCGGTTCCGTGAACCCTCGGGATCAGCGCAAAGCGATCACGAACCGTTCCCCACGACGAGCTGGTGAAGCTCGGCAGCGGAGGCGGTGGTGAGGCGGTAGATGCCCTGGAGGCTGACCGAACGGACCAGCCTGCCGTCGTCGACGTACCTGAGCGTGCGTTCACCCCGGCGAGAAGTGAAGGTCAGGCGTTCCAGGAGATCCGCGGGGACGACGGTGCCGAATGTGAGCGGGGAGCCCGGCGGTCCGAGTATCACCTCGGTGACGCAGCCCGACTTCAGAGGCTTCCAGTCCAGAAGCTTCGCGTAGTCGTCATCGTGGAGTTCCGCCCCTGCATTCTCGTAGGGGATGATCCGTGCCACCTCCATGACGCCCAGCACATGGAGACGGGTGCGGAAGGCCCGGACGGGACAGATCCTGTCACCAGGTTGAACACCCGCTCGTTCGAAGCTCGGCAGCGACTGGTGCGGACCGCCGAACAGCATCGTGAGACGCCGGCCCGCGTAGCCGGATCGATCGAGTTCCCGGCACAGATCAGTGGTCCACAAGGTGGTGTAGGAGTTCGACACGGCAGAACTGTAGAGCGGCACACTGACAGTCACCGACCTGGACGACTTCCCGTATTCACAGACTCATGGGCGAGTCAGGATCCATGGCCCACTCCAAGCTCCAGCTCCATGCGCCATGTGCCATGTGCCATGAGGCGGTGAGCACTGCTGCAACTGCGGCAAACCCATGCGTTTCGCAGCCTGTCGAGGGTATATCGCCAGGGATGACGGCAGGCGGCGATTCACGTGGAGGGGGATTCCGGGTTCCGAGATCCTCCCGCCTCGGGGGGGCGATGAGGTGAGGAGACTTCTGCGCGGCTCACGGACATGGACGGCCAGGACCGTGGTTTGTACGGCTGCGCTCGGCGCCGCCGTTCCCGCCGTGCTCGCGGCAGCGGAGATCACCTGGTGGTGGCTCTTGGTCCCGGGCGCGATGACCGCGGCGATCGCAGGAGCTTTCATGCCCACACTTCTCACCGACTTCCAGCGGAGACGGGAGCGGGCCGAGGAACATGACCTCGCGCTGGTCCAGGGGTGCCTGGTGTTGCCCGGAGGGCACCTGCCCCTGGTACGAGAGGTGTCAGATCCGATCCTGCTCGGCGTACATCCGGCAAGGGACGCCGATGAGCCGGCTTCTCGTGCGGACCCGGCTG
Organism: Streptomyces sp. NPDC002698; assembly: GCF_042888945.1. Taxonomy (NCBI): domain Bacteria; kingdom Bacillati; phylum Actinomycetota; class Actinomycetes; order Kitasatosporales; family Streptomycetaceae; genus Streptomyces; species Streptomyces sp. NPDC002698. The sequence goes on along the minus strand of NZ_JBIAQM010000004.1, from coordinate 440,358 downwards.
TCGGTCACCAAGTCCGCGTGAGCCGTCATCGCGTACCGCCCTACGTGCCGCGTGACGTACACACTCGTGTCGTGGAGTCGCTGGCGGCCGGCGGCTTCGTCCTCTTGATAGGAGAGTCCACCGCGGGCAAGTCGCGCCTGGCGTACGAGGCCATGCGTACCGCACTTCCCGACCACGTTCTCATCGCGCCCTTGCACCGACCGGCCTTGCCCGCCGCTGTCGCCCGGGCCTCCCGACTGCCTCGATGCGTTCTGTGGCTGGACGGCATGGAGCGCTTCCTCGGCCCTGACGGGTTGACGCGGTCAAGCATCAGTCGTTTGACCACCGGTGACGGCCATCACCGAGTCGTTGTCGGCACCCTCCGATCGGCGGAGATGACGCGGTACACCGATACGGGGACGGCGGATTCCGCGGAACTCTCCGAAGCGAGTGAAACCCTTGAACAAGCGGTGCAGCTTCGACTGGCGCGACTGTTCACGTCGAACGAGCTCCGGAGGGCACGGACCCGGGCATGGGACACCCGCATCGCCGATGCCCTCAACTGCGCTGGAAACTACGGGCTGGCCGAGTACCTGGCCGCGGGACCGGAACTGCTGGGCGACTGGCTCGACGCGTGGGACGTGGCCAATCATCCACGGGCGGCGGCGCTCGTCACAGCGGCGGTCGACTGCCGGCGCGCCGGTCTCACCCGCCCACTCCCCCGGTCGCTCCTGGAGAGTCTGCACGAGGCCTACCTGCGCGAACGAGGTGGCTCACGCCTGCGCCCGGAAACGCCCGAGGAGGCTTGGTCCTGGGCCACCCGGCAACGCCGCGCCACAACCGCCCTGCTCGTCCCCGCTGGTGGCCCGGGCGTGACCGACGGGCCCGTCGACGTTTTCGACTACCTGGTCGACGCCGGCCAGAAGCGTGCCACCCCGGAGACGCAGGTACCCGAACGCGTCTTCTCCGCGGCGTTGCCCCTGGCGGACGCGAGCGAAGCCGTACGCCTAGCCTCGACCGCCCACGAGTACGGGCTGTACGCCATAGGGGCACAGGCTTACGGCCGCGCCCTTCAGGAATACAGGGACCACCTCGGAGCACTGCACCCCAAGACCCTGACCAGCCAAAGCAGTCTCGCCGTCATGCTGCGCCAGCTGGGGCGCCTTTCGGAGGCCGAACAGTGTGCCCGAACGGCCGTTGAAGCCATGGCCGACGTCTTTGGCGCCGATCATCCCGAAACCCTGACAGCCGGCAACTACCACGCCGCGTGCCTCTTCGATCTGGGCCGGCTGGAGGAGGCCGAAGCCGGGCATCGAACGGTGCTCGCGACTCGGACGCTGGTACTGGGCCCCGAGCACCCGCACACTCTCTCCAGTCGCAATGATCTGGCTCTGGTCCTCTGCGAGATGGGTCGCCTGCGAGAAGCCGAGGCCCAGCATCGCGTCGCGCTCGACACCCGCACCCGCCTCTTGGGGCCGGAGCATCCCGACACCCTCAGCAGCCGCAGCAGCTTCGCCGGACTGCTGCGCCGGCTCGGGCGTTTCGTCGAAGCCGAGCAGGAACACGCTTCCGTCCTGGAGGCTCGTCGGCGCACTTTGGGTGACGAGCATCCGAAAACCCTGACGAGCCGGGCCAACCGCGCTTCCCTGCTGCGCAGACTCGGGAGTCCGGCCGAAGCCGAGCACGAGCACACTGCGGTCCTGGAAGTCCGCCGGCGCACACTCGGCGATGAACACCCCAGAACCCTGACGAGCAGGAACAATCTGGCTCTGGTCTTTCAGGACCTCGGACGCCTGGAAGCAGCGGAACGGGAGCACCGCGTCATCCTGCGGGCGCGCGTTCGCGTACTCGGACCCGATCACCCCAAGACGAAGGTCAGCCGGCGGAATCTGGCCAGGGTCCTGAGAGAGCTGGAACGTGAGGACGACTCCGACGACGTGTGAGACGCCCTTGCCCAGAGCAGCCGGAACTGCGCGGGCGAGCTACGTACGCCGCCGGGACCGCGTCGTCGGCGCCTGGACGGTCGGCTACTCGCCGGTGGCGCCGTCGATGCCCTCGCGGAGGAGATCCGCATGGCCGACGTGACGGGCGTACTCCTCGATCACGTGCTCAAGGACGAACCGCACATCGGTGTCTCCGAATTCCGGGTTAGGCACGATGCGCGCGATGTCGACGGTCACCTCCGCGAATATCCGCCGCGACTCCTCGCACGCCTTGAGGTAGTCCTCGTAGACGTCCCTGGCCGGCGTAGCGTCCGACTCGTCGTACCACTCTCCGCCATCAGCGGTGACGTAGGTCCGATAGGGAAAGAAGCGAGGCGTCGTGCCGGCCAGCGTCCGCTGGAACCAGGCACGCTCGACCCCCTGCAGATGACGCATGAGCCCCAGCAGGGTCAACGCCGACGACCGCACAGGACGCAGCCGCAGTTGTTCGTCCGAGAGGCCCTCGCACTTCCACAAGAAGGTCGCTCGGTGGTAGTCGAGATTCGAGGCGATCACCTCCAGCCACGGGCCCGATACCGCGCGCTCGGGCCGGATGATCCTCTGGACCACGATGTCGCTCACGCTGGAGTCTCCTCACCGGTCATCGAACTCGGTCGAGTTCGGTCGAGTTCGCACGTGCCCACGGCCCGAGAACGGGCGGCGCCTCGGCCGGCGCCTCACGAGCACGTCCGCCCGAGAAGACCTCTCTTCGTGTCGGAACTCATCGCTCGATGCGCCCCGGGAGCGGCCCTCCACGGCCGCGAGTCACAGGGTGGCCTGACGCGACCCGGCGAACCTGTGCGGTCACGGCACTAGCCGAGCTTTCGCAGCACCTCGGCGATGGTGGTCCGGTACGTCCGCAGCGCCCGCAGTCCGGCGTCGTAGCGGTCGCGGTGCCGTGCGATGTCCACGGCCTGCTTCTGCGCCCGTACGGTGTGCCAGAGTTCGGCCGTGTGGTGGCGGCGCTTGCAGGTGACGTCCGCGACGGCGGTGGAACGCTCCCGCCGCGTATGCCGGGTATTGCCGTCACCGTCCCGCTGCCAGTCGGTGTCCGTGTACGCCGCGACGGGGTCGGGATAGCGCGTGAATCCTTGTTCTGCCACGCAGTGGGACCACACGTCCCAGGCCGCGCGGAGGCGCGGGTCGCGCTTGACCGCCTTGTCGACCTCGATCGCCCGTGCAGTCGCGTAGAGCCAGTCCCGCTCGAGGTCGATGCCGCGCATCAGCCGCCGGTTCGCCTCGACGCCGCAGGCGGGGAAGTCCGCATACTCGGCGTCGGTCATCCGGCGGCCCTTCGGCCGGAGGGCCAGGGGCTTTGCCGGGTCCCAGCCGTAGCCCCAGCGGCGGGCGGTGGCGAGATCCAGGGCGCCGTAGTCGGTGCTGACCGCGGTGACGACGGCGGGGTCGCTGGGGTAGCGGGGGTCGAGCGGGAAGTCCGCGTAGCCGCGTTCCGCCATGCACTGACGGACCAGCAACGCCGATGCCCGCTGCGATCGTTGGTAGTCCTGCGGCGTGTAGTCGTAGCGGTCGGCGGGCAGGGGGCCGAGGTCCGACGCCGTACGGATGACCTTCGGCCCGCCCGGACCGGAGAAACAGACCGCCGCCAGCACCGCCACGGCACTCAGCCGCCACCCCCGCTTCGTCATGTGAAGAGATGCTAGCCAGCGGTGTGCGGCGGTCGGCCGTGCCCCCCACCCCCCGCCAACTCAGCTACGCACGCCAGGACTTCAAGCGACGGAAAGCCCGATCAGGCGACACCTGCCGCAGTGGGGCCGCCACGCGTCTCCACAGGTCATCCGGCACAAGGTCGGCAGGAGCATCGGATCCTGCCGACGCGGCTCCCGAGTGCCGGGCCCCACAGCATCAGGCGGTCACAGAGCGCGACTCAAGGACGTATGAACCGCCCTCCGAGGACAGGGCCACGGAGATCGGTTCCTCCAAGTCGAGGTCCGTCGCACAGCCTTGACTGCATTGGTCCGGTCCAATAGCGTCGCCCCCGCACAGAACTCCACACGGCTCAACACCCGCCGGCCGTCACCTGCGCTGACGGTGTCTCCGCCGGTCAAGGGACGAAAGCCCAACCGCCCGCTGCGGACTGCCTGTTCACGGCAGCCCAGGCGCCGGGCCTCGCCTGTTCGTCGCCATCCAGATCCTCAAGTGCGCCCGTCCTGCGCACCGTTGGCGGAAATCACGGGGCGGCGTAGCGGACAGACACCATCACGCCTTTTCCTCGGAGGTCCGACATATGCGATTATCCTCTGCGAGACCACGGCGCCGCGGATGGAAGAGAGCGCTGACCCTGATTCCCGTCGTCGTGGTGACGATGGCGGCCACCGTCACCGGGACGCCGAACGCCGAAGCGGCAGTGCCCCCGACGCCGTCGGGCTTCACCCTCACCTGGAGCGACGACTTCAACGGCGCGTCCGGCACCGGCATCGACCAGAGCCTGTGGAAGTACGACACCGGGCCGGGCAGCAATTTCGGCACCGGTGAGATCGAGACCATGACCAACAGCACCTCGAACGTCTATTACGACGGCCAGGGGCATCTGGTGCTCCAAGCGCTGCATTCCGGTTCCGACCCGCGGGGCGGATGGACCTCCGGTCGCGTGGAGACCCAGTCGGCGTCCTTCGGCGCCCCGGCCGGCGGAGTCGTACGTATCGAGTCCGTCCTCCAGCAGCCCAACGTCACCACCGCCAACGGGGCGGGCTACTGGCCGGCGTTCTGGATGCTCGGCGCGCCGCTGCGCGACGGTGTGACCTGGCCGAAGTCCGGCGAGATCGACATCATGGAGGACATCAACGGCCGCAGCTCCGTTTTCAGCACCCTCCACTGCGGCGTGAACCCGGGCGGACCGTGCAACGAGTCGACCGGCATCGGCTCGGGTGAACGCGCCTGTGCCGGCTGTCAGACCGGCTTCCACGACTACGCGGCGGAGATCGACCGCTCGGTGTCGCCGGAGCAGATCAGGTTCTACCTCGACGGGAACAACTTCTTCACCGTCAGCGCCAACCAGGTGGACGCGACGGCCTGGTCCGACGCGGTCGACCACCCCTTCTTCATCATCTACGACCTGGCGATCGGCGGCGGCTTCCCGGACGCCTTCGGCGGGGGCCCGAACGCGTCGACGGTCTCCGGCGGCAAGCTGGTCGTCGACTCCGTGGCCGTCTACAACAAGGGACCCGGCTCCGGGGGTGGCGGCGGCGGTTCGTCGACCGGCCAGACGATCACCGGACCGGGCGGCAAGTGTGTCGATGTGGCGGGTGACGACACCGGCGGCGACGGCACCGCGGTGCAACTGTGGGACTGCCAGCAGACGGCCAGGGACCAGCACTGGACCTGGAGCGGCCAGACCCTCCAGACCCTCGGCAAATGCCTGGACATCGCCGGCGGCAACAGCGCCGCGGGGACGAAGTTGCAGCTCGCCACGTGCAACAGCGGCGGCTACCAGGCATGGGTGCGGCAGACCGACGGTTCGCTGAGGAACCCGGCCAGCGGTCGGTGCATCGACTCGCCGTCGGGCGCCACCGCGAACGGCACACGCCTCCAGATCTGGGACTGCAACAGCTCCGGCGCCCAGAACTTCGCCATCGGTACCCCGATCTACGGACCGGGCGGCAAGTGCGTGGACGTGGCGGGTGACGACACCGGCGGCGACGGCACCGCGGTCCAGCTGTGGGACTGCCAGCAAGCGACCTCCCTCGACCAGAAGTGGACGTGGAGCGGTCAGACCCTGCGCACGCTGGGCAAGTGCCTGGACATCGCCGGTGGCGTCAACGCGGCAGGCACAAAGCTCCAGTTGGCCGGCTGCAACGGCGGTGCCTACCAGAACTGGGTCGCCAACTCCGACGGCTCGATGTCCAACCCGGCCACCGGCCGGTGCATCGACTCGCCGTCGGGCGCCACCGCGAACGGCACACGCCTCCAGATCTGGGACTGCAACAGCTCCGACGCCCAGAAGTTCACCCTGGCATGAGAGGGAGGAGGCTCACTGCCCCGGCAGAAGCCTCCTCCTTCCCGTCCCGGACGGTGCTGTCCGTCCGGGACGGGAGGACGTCGCGTCCCGCTCCGTCCGCGTGCCACCGCGACATCCTGGCCGTCGAACGCAAGGAACGCGCCCCCCTCGTAAGCGCAGCGTGGGCTGCCTGCCCGGTGTTCCGCGCGGTCGCTACATGCCGTAGCCCAGCTCCTCAGCCCCGATGTGCCAGAAGGAGTTCTCATCGGCAACAGCTGCGGCGTCAAGCACCCTGAAGCGTTCCAGCAACGCTTCAGTGAGCGCGTCACCGGCCTGCTCGACCAGGTCTACGGTCTCGTCCTCGCTCAGGCCGTCACCGGGCCACTCGTACGCGTCGGCCTCAGCAGTGGCCTCCTCATAGGCGCGGTTGAAGGCGACGAACGCCTCCACGCTGGAGTTCACCAGCCGGGGAACATCACCCTCCGGCAGAAACCACAGCGAGCCGTCGTCACGCTGCAGGACCAGCGCGCTCAACCCCGGGTCGACCGCGACCAGGGCATACCGCACACCGCCGACCGTACGTTCCGCAAAAGGGGAGGCCTGCCACACCCCGTGGTACGGACAGCAATCGCATCCGGCCAAGAGTGCGGCGACTTCGGCATCGTTCATCCCGAGAACATAGCCCGCACCGCCGACACTTCACCAAGCCGGTGAACCTGTGCGGTCACAGCCCTAGCCGGCCCGGCAGTTCAGCACCGGCGTACCGGCGCCACCCGGCGTCGCGCCGAACCCGAAGCCGGTGGAGGCGCCGGCCGCGATGGCGCCGTTGTGGCCGGCGTTGCTCGCGGTCACCGTCCTGCCCACCTGGCTGTAGGAGGCGTTCCACATCGCGGAGATGGTCTGGCCGCCCGGCCACTCCCACGTGACCTGCCACGACCTGGTCGCCGAGGAGCCCGTGTTGGTGACCGTGATGTCGGCGTTGAAGCCACTGCCCCAGTCGCTGCTCACCTTGTAGGTGGCGCTGCATCCGCTGGAGCCGCCCCCGGTGCCGGCGGTCGTCGCGGTGACCGGCGCGGACGCCGCGGAGGTGTTGCCGGCCGCGTCGCGAGCCCGCACGGTGTATTCGTAGCGGGTCCCCGCGGTGAGGCCCGTGTCGGTGAAGGACGTGCCGGTGGCCTCACCGGCCTTGGCGGTGCCACGGTAGACGTCGTAACCGGTCACCCCGGTGTCGTCGGCGGAGGCCTTCCACGACAGGGACACACTCGACGTGGTGGTGCCGGTCACGGCCAGTCCGGCCGGTGTCGAGGGCGCGGTCGTGTCTCCACCTCCCCCGCCTCCGGTGAAGCCCGGGGCCTTGATGGATGCCAGGTAGCCGTCCTTCACCGTGTCCACGGTCTGCCAGTCGTCCTTGAGGATGCCTCCCGTGTCGCCGGAGTTCGGATTCCACGACCAGAAGGTCCAGTTGAAGCTGTCGGCCCCGTACGTGTTCGTGGGGCGCAGGTAGTCGACGAGCGCCGCGAGCCACTTCTGGTCGACCGTCGACTGCAGGGTGGTGCCGAACTCGCCGAGCCAGACGGGGGCGATGTTCTGTTTGAAGATGTAGCCCCAGTACTTGTCCCAGACGGCCGGCATGTTCGCCGGGAACGACGGGTCGCTGAACCACGGTTGCTGCGCGACGCTGGTGGCGTAGTCGTGGGCCGAGTAGACCAGGCGGTCGGCGACACTCAGCCGCACCGGCGCGGTGGCGACCCCGGCGAGGTTGCCGCCCCACCAGGTGCTCTGACCGTTCACCGTCTGAACGCCCTCGACGAAGATCAGCAGGCTGGGGTTGACGGACAGGACCGCGTTCCCGGCCCGCTCTGCCGCGAGCCGCCAGTCGGTGCTCATGTCGCCACAGCCCCAACAGGCGGGATCGTGCGGCTCGTTGTGCAGGTCGATGCCGATCACGGCGGTGTTGCCCTGGTAGCGCCCCGCCAGGGCCTTGAGGTCGGCGATCCAGGTCGCCTCGGGGACGGCGGAGGTGTACCAGAGCGCCGACTGGGCCGAGGAGTCGGGCCGATGACGGTCGAGTACGACCTTGAGGCCGATGGCGCCCGCGTAGCCGACGATCTTGTCCATCACCTGGAGCGAGTTGAGACCTTGCAGGTCGGAGTTCAGACCGTTGGCGTACGTGATGCCGTTGGGCTGGGTGCCCTTGAAGATGTCGTCGCTGTAGGGCAGGCGGATGGTGTTGTAGCCCAGGGACTTCATCTGGTCGGCCATCGACTTGTAGTCGCGCGACCAGAGGCCGTGCGCGACGTAGTTGGACGTCTCGAACCCGAACCAGTTGACGCCCGCCATGCGCACCGGCTGGTTCTGCGCGTCGAGGATCCGGCGGCCCTCGGTGTGCCAGTATCCGGCGCCGGACGCGGCTGCCGCGGGCGACGGCGACGAGGGAGCGACGGCCGCTTGCGCGGGCACCACCACCGTGAACGGAACGAGAGCCGCGAGGGCCGCGGTGAGGAGTGCGACCAGGGTGCGCCGGACGCGAAATGAGGGTGGGTGACGCATGGTGGGGGGGGGTCCTCTCCGGGTGGGAGCGCTCCCATTCTTGGGCGCGCGTCTCCGGGCGGGCAGGCGGATGGGCGTCCGGCATGACGGCTCCCGCGGACCGACAGGAGTGTCCCGCTCCCGACGGCCGGCTCGTCGAAGCCGGACTGCGCACATGGAAGCCACTAAGCGTGTTCGCGTCAATACCCCACGCGCCGATCGTGTCCCTCGGCGGAGTCGCCGACCGCGGGCACGCTCCGTTCGGACCGCGCCCGCACACCCCTGCGGCCACGCGGGGCGCACCCCCGCTTTCCGGATTCCCCGCGGGCCGCTTCCCGGATCTCCCGCACCTTCGCGCCCGCCGCAACCCGGGCGTGCATCCGTGCAGCCCGCGAGCAACCCACCCCACGGAGCCGATAAGTGACGGAACGTCAGCAGGGGATCTTTCGCACGAGTGTTGACATCGACAGGCCGAACGCCGCACCTTGGGAGCGCTCCCACCTTCAGCCCCATGTCCCCGCCGTCACATCAGTGACCGGGCACCGTCCACGCGCACCGGCAAGACGCCGGGTCCACGTCCGGACGACGCCGCGGCGCGCTCATGTTCGGCGGCCCTCCGGCTCCAGCTTGCGCGACGCACGCGGTCGCACCTTCGTCATGCCTGAACGCAACGCCCGTCCGGCGGAGTTCCGTCCGGTGTGCCCGAGCCGCGGCACACCGGAGGCCGCCAGCGCACCCGCACGCCGACCGTACCCGCCTGCTCTCCCCAGGAGATGGCCGATGCCTTCCCGTAGACCCGACTCCACCGTGCGCCGAGGCGGACCGAAGCGGACCGCCGCTCTGGCCGTCGGTGCCCTTCTCGGAGCCCTGACCGTCGCCGCCCTTCCGACCACCGCGACCGCGGCCGCCAAACTCGACAATCCCTACGTCGGCGCGAAGGCCTACGTGAACCCCGACTGGTCTGCCAAGGCCGCGGCCGAGCCGGGCGGTTCGGCCATCTCCGACCAGCCCACCTTCGTCTGGCTGGACCGGATGGCCGCGATCCAGGGCACCGCCGACGCCCGTGGTCTGAAGGCACACCTCGACGCGGCCAAGGCGCAGGGCGCCAACCTCGTCCAGCTGGTCATCTACGACCTGCCGGGCCGGGACTGCGCGGCCCTCGCCTCCAACGGCGAACTCGGCCCCGACGACCTGGCCACGTACCAGAGTGATTACATCGACCCGATCGCGGCGATCCTCGCCGACCCGGCCTACGCGAGCCTGCGGATAGTCAACCTCATCGAGCCCGACTCGCTGCCCAACCTCGTGACCAACGCGGGCGGCACCGCCGGCTCCACGCCCCAGTGCGCCACCATGAAGGCGAACGGCAACTACGAGAAGGGCGTCGGTTACGCCCTCCACAAGCTCGGCGCTCTGCCCAACGCCTACAACTACATCGACGCCGGCCACCACGGCTGGCTCGGCTGGGACAGCAACCTCACGCCGTCGGCCCAGGAGTTCAAGAAGGCCGCCACCACCAACGGCGCCACCGTGAACGACGTGACGGGCTTCATCGTCAACACCGCCAACTACTCCGCCACCAAAGAGCCGTACGTGAAGGTGACGGACACGGTCAACGGGCAGACGGTGCGCCAGTCGAAGTGGATCGACTGGAACCAGTACAACGACGAGAGTTCGTACGCGCAGGGCCTGCGCACCGCGCTCGTCGCCCAGGGCTTCGACGCCGGCATCGGCATGCTCATCGACACCTCGCGCAACGGCTGGGGCGGTTCGGCCCGGCCGACCGGTCCCGGACCGACGACCAGCGTCGACGCCTACGTGGACGGCGGTCGCATCGACCGGCGCATCCACGCCGGAAACTGGTGCAACCAGAGCGGGGCGGGTCTCGGCGAGCGCCCGGCGACCGCACCCGACACAGGAATCGACGCCTACGTGTGGGCCAAGCCGCCGGGCGAGTCCGACGGGGCCAGCCAGGCCGTCGACAACGACGAGGGCAAGGGCTTCGACCGGATGTGCGACCCCACGTACACCGGGAACGGGCGCAACGGGAACAACCTCACCGGAGCACTGCCCAACTCCCCGCTCGCCGGGCACTGGTTCTCCACCCAGTTCCGTCAACTGCTCGCCAACGCCAACCCGCCCTTGAGCGGATCGGGTGGCGGCGGTGACACGCAGGCCCCGACCGTTCCCGGCGGTCTCGCGGTCAGCTCCACGACGAGCAACAGCGCCACCCTGAGCTGGAGCGCGTCCACGGACAACACCGCGGTCACCGGATACGACGTCTACCGCGACGGCACCAAGGTCGGCAGCGCCACCACCACGTCCTACACCGACAGCGGGCTCGCCGCCTCCACCACCTACACGTACACCGTCAAGGCCAAGGACGCGGCCGGAAACGTCTCGGCCTCGTCCACCGCGGTGTCCGCCACCACCAAGGCCTCGAGCGGAGGAGGAGGCACTCCGGGCCTCAAGGCGCAGTACAAGAACAACGACTCCTCCACCGGTGACAACGGGATCAGGCCCGGTCTCAAGCTCGTCAACGGCGGTTCCGGCGCCGTCGATCTGTCCAAGGTGACCATCCGCTACTGGTTCACCGGGGAGTCCTCCTCCGCCGGCTACCAGACGTTCTGCGACTGGGCGCAGCTCGGCTGCTCCACGGTGAAGACCTCGGTGAGCACCGTTTCCCCGAGCCGCACGGGCGCGGACCACTACCTGGAGGTGGGCTTCACCTCCGGTTCGCTGGCGGCCGGAGCGGACAGCGGTGATCTGCAGCTGCGCATGGCCAAGTCGGACTGGTCGAACTTCGACGAGTCGAACGACTACAGCCGGGGCGCCGGCACCTCCTACGCGGACGCGGCGAAGGTGACCGTGTACGTGTCGGGCACCCTCGTCTGGGGCACCGAGCCGTAGAGCGGGCGGAACGGACAAGGGCCGGGGCGGTGACGCTCCGGCCCCGCGCCGTCCGTGCAGAACGCCGCCGCTCTTCCGTCCGGGCGCAGCGCGGCGGTGCTGTCGCCGACGACCAGTTGCGCGACCTGCGCCTTCTCGGCTTGCCGAAGATCGTTCCCCGTGTACGTGGTGATCGCTCCCCGAGGCCGGGCCTCTCCCCCACCGCCAGACAGCGAGAGACGGCCGGCATGGTCTGCACTTCGTCGATCATGAGTGGCGTGCACCCCGGATCGCAACAAACCACCCACAGGCGACATCTCAATGCCCCTGTCCTCAGGGGCCGGCCAAAGCCTTGTTGACCGCGCCGAGGAAATCTTCGAGATCCTTGTGGGTAGAGCCCCGAACCGCCCTTCCGTGAGCCGGCATGGTGGCCGCACGCATAGCCACCCCTCGAACTATGTTGCCCCACCACATGCGCCCCCGAACTGCATCTTCCTACCGTGTGCCGACACGTACCCGTCCCCACCGCACACGAGGAAGTGGCGCACATGGCCTCCGCAGCATCCGCTCCCCCGACACCCGCCAACCTGAAGCGCATCGTCGCCGCCAGTCTCATCGGCACCACCATCGAGTGGTACGACAACTCATCCGATCGGAGCTAGGACCTGCGATTTTGTCTCGTCTGCGGCCTCGAAGTCAGCACCGAACCAGCACGGGTACGTGGCCTGCTCCCTGATGACGTGCGACCCAGCGCGCTCGTGAGCCAAGAGACCGTGTTTCAGGACCAAGCACCTTCTCGCTCTCCGTGGTCACCTTCATCTGCGTCATAGGGTTGAAGAGCAGGTAGCGGCGATCGTCGGGGCCGGCGGAGCGGAAGTAGTGGACAGCACGGTCGCTGAACGACTTCATGCCGACGAGCCTGACGTACGCGTCGGTCAGCTCGCGCCGCATGTGCGGGAAACCGGTGACGGAACGGCCGTAGAGGATGCGGTTGTGGGCGTGGGTGACGGCGTCGTACATCGCGTGCTCGCAGATACCGATCGAGGCGGTGCACAGGTTGAACTTCGAGGAGTCGACGACGTTCTTGACCAGGTGGTAGGCCGGGTGACGGCTGTCGGCGGCGAAGAAGACATAGCCGTCGGGCCCCTCGATGTCGGTGCGGTGGCCGAAGACGGAGACGAGTGCGACGGCGTTGTCGCTCTGCCAGACCGGACCGAGGCCGGGGATCGTGACCTGCCAGGCGTACCAGTGGTCCAGGCCGTAGAAGCCCAGGATCTCGTTGAGCGCGGCAATCCGGGCGGTGTCCCGCCGCTTGCCCGGTTTCCCCCTCCCCCGCAACGGACGACGGCGTCAGAAAGGTGGCGAACAGGTTCTCCTTCGCTGCGAAGGCGAGGAAGTCACCGAGCCACGCGCGGGTCCGGCAGTCCTCGATCAGCCGCTCCGGACGCGACACTGACACGCATGGTTCAACACCACCGGCACCCCAAAAGCGACGGCATTGGAGCGGATGACCCGGGGGTGGTGTCACCGGTCCCGAGAGGCGCCGTCGGAGACGCTGATGAGCCAGAGGTCCGGCTACCGCCCCGCCCGAGCGCAATGCCCGGCATCCCTCGGGCGGCAGGTCTGCATAACGTGGGGGCGGCCTGATCACGCTTCTCCTGTGCGCGCCTCTCCAGCGAACTCGGACCGGCCATCACCGTCGGCGCCGGCGCCCGGTGGTCCCGCGGCGGTCGTCGCATCCTGGCGGGCGTCCCCGGCAAGGTGGTGAGCACAGCCCCACGCGATGCGGCGTTCCCTCATGGTCAGCGTTCACCACGCGATCCACTGGTGTGGGCGAAGCGACCCCCGGTGTTATTCAATGAGGTGTGCGGTCAGGGATCTCGGTGCCCCGACGCACGGGTCCGAGTGCAGCCCCGGCGCTGCGCCGGGGATTGCTGAGGGAGCCGCATGGACTCCACACCCTCCCCCTCGTCCTCTTCGCCGTTTCACCAGGTCAGCAGTGCCCTCGGGCGCTACATCCCGCGCGGCGGAGCGGCAGCGGCGGCCGGTCCTGCGAACGCGCGGGGCGACCACGCCACCCGCCAACGCGTACCCGACAACCCGGCAGCCGACCGTCAGGATCAGATTCTCGGCGTGATCAGCCTGGACCGGGATCTGAGAATCACCGGCTGCAATCTGGACGCCCCCGTATTCGCGGGTCTGGACGCCGTGGCCGGGAGTCCCTTCGCCGATCTCCTGCCCGCCGGGGACGTACCGACGGTCACACGGCGGTTGCGGCAGGTCCTGGAGATCGGTGAGGCGCACGTCGCCCGGATCCAGCGCCTGCGGCGCGGCGACGGGTCGGAGCTGGTGGTCTCGCTGAGCATCCTGCCCGCCGCGGCGCCTCAGGAGGGCTTGACCGTCTCCGTGATCGCCATGGCCAGGAGGCTGCACCTGTACGCCGCCGAGACCGCGATCGGCACCTCGCTGGACATCGGCGAGACCGCGCAGTCGCTGGCGGAGTCCCTGCTGGCCTGGGGAGACGTGGCCGCCGTCGACCTCGACTTCGCCGTGTGGACGGGCGAGGGAGTCACCGAGCACGCGCAGGGGCGCATCCGGCTGCGGCGGGCAGCCCTGGTGCCGGACCGGGCGTGGCCCGAGGGTTACGTGACTCCGGGCGGCGATCTTCCGAGCGACGCGAGTCGCCTGCTGGCACAGGCGGTACGGCGGGACGATGCCCCGCAGCCCATCGTCATACCCGACCGGCAGGCGGTCGAGCGGCTGCTCGGCAGTCAGCGAGTGATCCGTGCCCTGGTGCCCGGTGACCGGTCGGCGAGTGTGGCGTGCGTACCGCTGGTCCTGGACGGCACGCCACCCGTCGTGCTGGGCCTGGCGGAGGTCTGGCGGCGGGCGGACCGCCCCTTCCAGGACAGCGAGTTGTTCGACCTGCAGGAACTGGTGGCCAGGACCGCCCATCACGTCGACCTGGCCCGTCAACACCAGCGCGAGCACACGCAGGTGCTGGCGTTGCAGCGCCGACTGCTGCCCCGGACCGGCGGCCACACCATTGAGATCGCCAGCGTCTACCAGCCCGCCACCCCCGACAGCGCGGGCGTCGGCGGCGACTGGGTGAACAGCTTTCCTCTCCCGGACGGCCGTACCGCGCTGGTGGTCGGTGACGTCGTCGGGCACGGCCTGGGAGCCGCGGCAACCATGGGCCAGCTGAGCATGGAGGCCCGCGCGCTGCTGTCCGCGGGGCTGGCACCCGACGAGGTGCTGGAGCACCTGGACGAGACCGTGACGCTGCTGGACGACGCGGAGTCCGGGCTGGCGGCCGGCTACAGCGCCCTCGGCTCCACCTGCTGCATCGCCCTTTACGACCCGGTCAGCCACCACGTGGCGCTCTCCAGCGCGGGCCACCTCCCTCCGGTCCTGGTGCTTCCGAACGGGGACGCGGGCCCGCTCGCGGTCCGCCCTCATCCCGGCCTGGGCGCCGAGTTCGCGCTGCGGGAGCCGTTCGACGTGCACACGTTCGGCGTGCCCCCGGGTTCCCTGCTCGCCTTCTACACCGACGGCCTGGTGGAGGATCCGGCCCTGTCGATCGACGAGGGCATCAGCAAGCTGGCGGATGCCGTGTCCACGGTGCACCCCTGGGACGCCCTGCAGCAGGCCGCACGGCACGTCGTCTCCGTACTGGCGCCCGTGCGCCGGCGCGACGACGTGACCCTGCTGCTCGCGCGCATGATCGGCTACCGCAAGGGGGACACCGCGACCTGGCGGCTACCCGCTCGCGACGACGCGCCCGCACGTGCCCGCGCGCACGTCTCCGCACTGCTGCGGCAATGGAACACCAGGAGCGACACCCAGGACGACGTGCCGCTGCTGGTCAGCGAGCTGGTCACGAACGCGGTGCGCTTTGCCACCGGTCCCGTCACGATACGACTGATCAGGGCCGGTGGTGGTCACGGCCTGCTGTGCGAGGTGGGCGACACCGGCAACGGCAGGCCGCGTCTGAGCAGGGGCGGCCTCCTCGACGACGGCGGGCGTGGCCTGCACATCGTGCACCGGCTCACCACCCGGTGGGGGGTGCGGTGGACGGACACCGGCAAGGTGGTCTGGGCGGAAGTCGCAAGATGACGCGGCTGCCGAGCGGGGCGCTGCCGGGCGTACGCGAGCGCGGCGAGGGCAGGGGCGGCGTGCGCGTCAGCCGGCGCCACCGACGGTACGGAAGGCGCCCTCAGCGGTACCGGTGGCGTGACCGGTGATGCGGGCGGCCCGTTCGCCGCTACGGGTGGCGCGGGCTCGCGCTACAGCCACTCCCCTTCCAGGGCGGTGGCGGTGAGGCCCGGTGCCGCCGCGTACAGGACGGCGCGACTGCCCGGCTTCTGTCCGGCGTCGTGCGCCCGCCTCAGGATGTCGAACACGGCGGCGCCTCCGCGGTTGCCGCTGGTGTAACTGTCCCGGCTGTAGTCCAGCAGCCCGGACGGCCACGCGTCGGGCATCGTCTGCTCCATGTACTCCAGCACCCGGGTCCCGCCGGGGTGCGCGAGCAGCACGTCGGGGTGCCAGGAGTCGGGGGCGTCCTGGTAACGGACGCGCAGCCACTCCCACATCGCGGTGACCGTCTCCTGTACGGCGCGCGGCCCGCGCCGGTCCATCACGAAGTGGGTGCCGTCCGCCCGTGTTTCCAGGCAGTGCAGGTCTTGGGTGTCGGGCACGGTGTGGTGCCAGGCCGCGTCCAGCCGCAGCACGGACTCGCGCCTCGGGCGGCCCGTGACCACCGCGGCGACCGCGGTGTCCGCGAACAGCAACCGGACGATCAGGGACTCGAGGGTGTCGTCCGCGGGCTGGTAGGTCGTGCTCAGCGCTTCCGCGATCACGACCAGGACCACTCGATCGGGGTCCGCGGCCACGAGATCGGCCGCCAGGGCCAGGGAGCGGGTCCCCGCGACACAGGCCCACTGCGTGGCCGGCAGCAGCATCACGTCGTTGCGGAGCGCAAGTCTGTTGGCCAGGGCGATGTCCAGACCGGGCAGCGCCGGGGTGGTGGAGTGACTGGTGATCAGGCAGTCGATGTCCGCGGCGTCCAGCCCGGCGATCTGCAGGGCCCCGCGCGCCGCACGCTCCCCGTAGGACTGCACGGCCTCCCAGGCCGGCGCGGTGCGCTCCTGGACGGTCTGCGGTGCGGGTATCGCCTCGAGGGCGGCGATCACGCGGTCCACGTCCTGCCGGGTGAACCCGTCGCGTGCCAGCGCCTCTTGGGCGGTCCCGATGCCGACAGCCTGCAGGCCGCTGCCGTCGCCGGGCGCGACGGCGGTCTCCAGCGGCAGCATCCACCCGCGGGTCTCGATGCCCGTACTGGCCGCGATGCCGTCGATCCGCGGGGCCCACGCCGCATGCGGGTGCCGGTCGCGCACCTCCGCCACGATCTGGCTGGTCTCCACGGCGTGCTCGCCGTGTATCACGGCAGGAGGGCAGAGGTAAGCGGCCATGATGGGCACCTTTCCAGGGGAACAAGGAGGAACGTCACGAGGGCTGCGTCATGGGCCGCTTCGGAACTTCGCGCCCATGCCGACGGGCTCCACTTCGGGAGTCGCTGTCCAGGTCGAGCATGGACACGAAAGGGACATTTACGCTGTGACTAAGGCAACTTGGGCGGCTTTGAAGGGCGTGATACGGCACACACCGCTGAAACAGAGGGGCCCTCAGAGCGGGTCCACAGGTCTTACCTGACTCACCGCCAGTCGGAGGGGCGCCTGGTCCGGGCGCGCACCGCCGGCGGGCTGGTGTCGGCGCCCGCCGTGACGGTCCCGCGGAGGCGGCCCTGCCGGAGACCACCCGGCCGATGACGCGACACGGCATCGAACGACTCCCGGTGGCCGACGAAAAGGACCGGCTCGTCGGCATCGTCACCCGCCGCGACCCGCTCCAGGTCTTCCTGCGCTCCGCCGAGGAGATCTGGCAGGCCGTGCGACGTGAGGTGTTCGCCGACGCGCTCCGGCTCAGCCCCCAGATCTCCGAAGTCGCCGTCCACGACGGTGCGGTCACGCTCACCGGGCAGCTGGAAAGCGGCACAGCGCCGCCGCCGCGTGGGTCCGACGCGCCCGCTGGACGGTGTCGTCGACGTCGTGAACGACCTCACCTGCCGCTTCGACGACAGGCACACACAAGCCACGGACCGACCGAGCACGGAATGGCCGACCGTCGCGTCGGCCGCGAATCGCCCCGCGCCGCGTCAAGTTGCCCGATCTCCCGGTACGGGTCACCGCCGAACCAGGCCCAGGTCCTCGGCACGGCCCGCATCAGCGACGTGGCCATCACCGTGGACCAGAGTCAACCGGCCCCGGTGGGTCGACGTGACCGGACGCTGCAGTTGACGCGGACCGACCCGGCACGTTCCTGGCGCGCCTGCGAGATCGCCCGGGGGATCGGCTTGGACGACGCACGCGGACTGCGTGCCGAACTCGGCCGGTGGGTCCACGAGGGCATCCTTCGCAGGATCGCCCGCGGCGTCTACGCGCTTGACGACGAGTGAAATCGTCCGGTTGCCTGCACGACCCCGTCTCCGGGGCGTAGACAACCGTGAACTCGCCTTGGCTACGCGGCCTTGGAAGTACCCCGACGAGTTGCGTGAGCGAGCCGTCCGCGAGGTGAGGACCCCAGGCCGCCCCGTCTCGCACGCCGTCCAGGACCTGGGCATCCACAAGAAGGCCCTGGGCAATGGGTCCGCCAGGCCGAGGCCGACCAGGGCGAACGGCCCGATCCGCTGACCACTGCAGAGAGTCAACTGCTGCGAGGCCGCTGCAGTGGCCTCGCCGACCCCCAAAGCGCGGCCCCGCTCCCGGCGGCCGTCATGCCAGCTCCAGGACGAGCTTGCCGACGTTCTCGCCACGGAAGAGCATCTGCAGCGTCTCGGGGAAGTCGTCCACGCTCCCTCTCACGACGTGTTCCTTGACCTTGATGCGGCCGTCGGCGATCCAGGCGGAGATGTCCTGCGCGGCCTGCGGGTAGCGCTTGGCATAGTCGAAGACGACGAATCCCTCCATCCGGGCGCGGCGCACCAGCAGTGTCAGGTAGTTCGAGGGACCCTTGACCGGGGTGGCGTTGTTGTACTGACTGATCGCACCGCAGACCACGACGCGCGCGTGCATCGCCAGCCGGGTCAGTGCAGCGTCGAGGACGTCGCCGCCCACGTTGTCGAAGTAGACGTCGATGCCGTCGGGGGCGTGCCGGCGCAGCGCCTTCCTGACGTCGTCGGCGCGGTAGTCGATCGCCGCGTCGAATCCCAGTTCGTCGGTGAGCAACGCGCACTTCTCCGGCCCACCGGCGATGCCGACCACCCGGCAGCCCTTGGCCTTCGCGATCTGACCCGCGATGGAACCGACCGCGCCGGCCGCCCCCGACACCACGACGGTCTCGCCGTCCTTCAACACCCCGACGTCCAGCAGGCCGAAATAGGCGGTCATGCCGGGCATGCCCAGCGCACCCAGATACGTCGAGGGCGGCGCGAGGGAGGTGTCGATCTTCATGGCGCCCTTGCCGTCGGAGACCACGTGCTCCTGGACGCCGAACATTCCGACCACGTGATCACCCGGCTGGAAGTCGGGGTGGTTGGAGGCGGTGACCTCGATGACCGATCCGGCGCGCATCACCTCACCGATGGCCACCGGCGGCAGGTAGGAGGGACGGTCGTCCAGCCAGCCCCGCATCGCCGGGTCCAGGGAGATGACGCGCGTGCGGCCCGCGAACCGGCCCGGGCCCGGTTCCTCGACGGGCCCCGCGCAGTGCTCCCAGCCATCGGGGTGCACCTCGCCCACGGGGCGGGCTGACAGACGGATCTGGCGGTTGGTCGCGGACATCGCGCCTCCTGTCGTTGCGGCTCCCCTTGACCATACCGACCAGTAGGTACGCCGGTGACCGTGACATGCGCCACAGACTTCCCCGCCCGGCGGGCACCTACGGTTCGCGAGCCGTCGACCGACAGCGCCGGCCGGATGTCACGTCGAGCCCAAAACGTGACGCCCCACGGACTGTCCGGCGTACCAACCAGTCGGTATCGTGCGCCGCCACGCCTCCCCCCAGCCCTCCACGGAACCGAGCCGAGCCGGAAGGCCACGCGATGACATATCCCCATGACCAGCGGTACCCGCAGCAGGAATGGCCGCAGCCGCGGACCGAGCCGTACGGCCGTGCCCCTGGGTACGAGTCGTACGGGCGGGATCCGGGGCAGGAGCCCTCCCCGTCCGGATACGCCGACGCCGCGTACGACTGGTACGGGCAAGCCGCCCGGCAGGAACCGCACGCGCACGAGACACATAGGCACAGCGCCGACCTCGCCGCCCTTCGCTCGGCCTACCGCGTGCTCCGCCGGGTCTCCACGATCACCGCACTCGGCTCCTTCGTGGTGTACGTGCTGCTGTCCTGCTACGCACCGGAACTGATGGGGGCCAGGATCACCGGCGAGCTGAGCCTGGGCATAGCCCTGGGGATCCTTCAGCTCGTCGTCACCTTCGCGGCGGTCTTCTCGTACGAGCGCAGCGCACAACGCTCGGTGGACCCGTTGGCCCGCGTCGTCAGGGAGCGGGCGGCCGACCGACCCGCGGGGGTGGCGAGATGACCGACTTCGACTCCGGGTCGCAGGCCACCGTCCTCGTCCTCTTCACCGCCCTGGTCACCGTCACGCTGCTGATGTGCGTGATGACGGGACCGGACCGCGACGACCTGACGAACTTCTACACCGGCTACCTTTCGCTCACCCCGTTCAAGAACGGCCTGGCCATCGCGGGCGACTACATCTCCGCGGCCACGGTGCTGAGTACCAGCGGCATCATCGCGCTCGCCGGATACGACGGCTATGTCCTCACGGTCAGCACCGCCTTGTCCCTGGTGCTGCTGATGTTCCTGCTGGCCGAACCTCTGCGCAACGCCGGCAGGTTCACCATGGGCGACGTCCTGGCCCGCACCATACCCGGGCGGGCCGTGCGCATCGCTTCCTGCGTCGTGACGCTTTCGGCGACCCTGCCCTTCCTTGTCGTCCAGCTCTCCGGGGCCGGGTCGCTGCTCACCTTCATCCTGGACATCCCGCACGGGGCGGGCGCCAGGACGGCGTGCATCGTCATCGTCGGCAGCCTGATGATCATTTACGCGGCGCTCGGCGGTATGCGGGGAACCGCGCTCCTTCAGATGATCAAGATCGTCATCCTGCTCGGCACCAGCGTCGTCGTCGCCGCCCTGGTCCTGAACCGCTTCGGCTGGAATCCCGGAGACCTGCTCAGGGCCGCCCAGCACGGCAGCGGCACGGGCCCAGCCTTCCTTCGACAGGGCCTTCAGTTGGGCACCTCGGCCGGCGACCGGCTGGACTTCGTCGGTCTCCAGATCACCGTGGTCCTCGGCGTGGCCTGCCTTCCCCACATCACCATGCGTCTGTTCTCCGCGCAGGACGTGCCGGCCGTGCGTCGCTCCATGTCGTGGGCCGTCGGCACGGTCACCACCTTCTGCCTGCTCGTGATCATCTTGGGTACGGGTGCGGCAGCCCTGGTGGGATCGCGGTCCATCATCGCGGCCGACCCGCACGGCAGGACGTCGGTGCTCATGCTGTCGCAGGTGCTCGGCGGGGCCCCCGCCTCCGCGGGCGCGACGATTCTCTACTCGGCCGTGGCGGGAATGGTGTTCATCACCCTGCTGTCCTCGGTCGCGGGGATGACCCTGGCCGCGGCCTCGTCGCTCGCCCACGACCTGTTCGCCCATGCGGCGCGGCAGGGACGGGCGGAGCCGCGTACGGAGATGACGGTGGCGGCGTGGACGAGCGTGGCCGTGGGAACCGTGGCCATCGGGCTCGCCACCCTGGTCCAGAGCTGGGACGTCGGCGTGCTGACCACTCTGGCCGTCTGCATCGGGGCATCCGCGGTGGCTCCCGCGCTGACCTACTCCCTGTTCTGGAGAGGATTCACGCGCACCGGCCTGCTAGCCACCCTCTATGGCGGCGCGGCCTGCGCGCTGGTGCTGATGGTCTTCTCCAAGGCCGTCTCGGGCACGCCGTCCGCCGTCTTCCCGAACGCCGACTTCCACTGGTTCCCGATGCAGTCCACCGGACTGGTCTCCATCCCGTTCGGTTACCTGGCGGGCTGGCTGGGCAGCCGTCTGGACCACCGGCGCCGCGCCGCCGACAGCCGGGAGAGCCGGCTGCTGTACGAGGAGAGCGAGGAACGTCTGCTCGCCGCAGCCGAATGACCGAGGTGGCGGGGGCGGACCGGGCAGGCGGCCTCGCTCCCGCCGCCGCAGTCCGCCCAGGGCCCCGCGCGGAGCCCCATGACAGCCGTATGCCTGCACGCGCGCCGATGTGTGAGTCGACAGCAACGGCCTGCGACGGTCAGGTGAGCGTGCCGGCCAGTGATTGCTCGGTCCACACCGTTTTGCCTTCGCGGGTGTAGCGAGTACCCCAGCGTTCGGCCATCTGGGCCACCAGGAACAGGCCGCGCCCGCCCTCGTCGGTGGTACGGGCGCGGCGCAGGTGTGGTGCGGTGTGGCTGGTGTCGCTGACCTCGCACACCAGGAACCGTTCACGGATCAGCCGCAGGGTCGCAGGACCACTGGCGTACCGGTAGGCGTTGGTGACCAGTTCGCTGGCGATCAACTCGGTGCTGAACGCCAAGTGCTCCAGGCCCCATTCGGTCAGCTTGGCCGAGGTCAACGCCCGGGCCCGGGCGGCGCCGGCAGGCTCCAGCGTCAGCTGCCAGGAGGCGACATCCTCCGGTGGCAGCATGCGGGTGCGCGCGATCAGCAACGCGATGTCGTCGCTGGGGTGTGCGGGCACGAGCGAGTCGACCACGGCTTGGCATGTCCGTTCCAGCTCGTCCGCAGGGCGGGTGAGCGCTGCGCACAGCTTGCTCAGGCCGATGTCCGCGTCGATGTCGCGTTCGCCGATGATTCCGTTGGTGTACAGGCACAGCAGGCTTCCCGCGGCCAGGTCGATCTCCCGGGCCTCGAACGGCAGGCCGCCCAGGCCGAGAGGTGGGCCTGCGGGCAGATCGAGCAGCGCCACGTGTCCATCCGGACCGGTCACCACCGGAGGCGGGTGGCCCGCGCGGGCCACGGAGCACCGCCGGGAGACAGGGTCGTACACGGCGTACAGGCAGGTGGCGCCGACGACCTGCTCGCCCACGGGCCGTTCGCCGAACGCTTCCTGTTCGGCCGCCAGCAAGGTGACCAGGTCGTCCAGGCGCGAGAGGACCTCGTCCGGTTCCAGGTCGAGGCTGGCGAGCGTGTGTACGGCGGTGCGCAGCCGGCCCATCGTGGCAGCGGCGTGGATGCCGCGTCCCACCACGTCGCCGACGACGAGCGCGACCCGAGCCCCGGACAGCGGAATGACGTCGAACCAGTCGCCGCCCAGGCCCGGGGCCGCGCTGGCCGGCAGGTACCGCAGGGCCACCTCGACGGCCGACTGGTCCGGGACCGTCCGGGGCAGAAGGCTGCTCTGCAGGGTGAAGGCGGTCTGTTGCTGCTGGGTGAAGCGCCGGGCGTTGTCGATGGCGACGGCGGCGCGCGAGCCGAGTTCCTGGGCGAGGGTGAGGTCGTCCGCCTCGAAGGGATCGGGGCGGACCGACCGCCACAGCGTCAGCACACCCAGCACCAGGCCACGTGCGGCGAGAGGTACCACGATCAGCGAGTGGGCGCCCGGGTCCGGGGCGTGGGCGTCCTGGCGGCTTTCGGTCGAGACGGAGTCGGACGACAGAACCGGTTCCAGGACGGGCCGCCCCTCGGCCAGGCATCTCGACTGCGGGGTGTCGGGTGCGAACTCCACCGGCACGCCCTGGCCGTGGGGCGGGCCGGGTTGCTGAGTTCCGATGCCGCAGACCCCCACTCGAACCACAGGTCCCGCCAGTGCCCGAGCCGGCTCCTCACCGCATGTGACCGACTCGAGCAGGTCCACCGACGCGTGGTCGGCGAGGTGCGGCACCATCACCTCGGCGAGTTCCCGGGCGGTCTCCGCCACGTCGAGCGTGGTTCCGATACGACTGCCGGCCTGGTCGAGGAGCGCGAGCCGACGCCGGGCCCGGTGGCGTCCGGTGATGTCCTCGATCATCTCGGCCACGCCCAGGACGCGGCCGGAGCGATCCTCCATCCGGAAGGCCGAGACCAAGGCGACCCGCTCTCGTACCGGATCCGATTCGAGGCGAGCGAACTGCTCGGAGTAGATCAACGGTCTGCCGGTCTCCATCACCTGACGCACACGGTCCACGGCCTTGCGCGCGTCGTCGGGAAGGAGCATGTAGCCGGTCGGCAGACCTCGAAAATCTGCCGCCGGGACGCCGGTGAAGCGTTCGACGGCCCGGTTGACCCGGAGAACTTTCAGGTCGGGGCCGTGGACGACCAGGCCGATCGGACACTGGCGGTACAACCCGTCGAGAATCGCGCGGTCCCTCTGCCAGGCCAGGACGTCGGCCGCAGGTGCCCCGGCGACAAGCCACTCACGGACCCGGTCGTCGCGGGAGAACGTCTGGGCCCTGAGCCCCATTTCCACAAGCCGGCCGTCGCGGTGCCGCACTTTGAGCAACCCGAACCAGCCGTCGGCTCTCCGGCAACTCGCCGCGGCCTCCCTCAGGGCCGGCAGATCACGCGGATCGACGAGGACCTCGAAGGCCTGACGACCGATCACGGCTGCGCCCGGATGGCCGAGCAGCTCCTCGGCCCGCCGGTTCCACCCGACCACGGCACCCCGGTCGTCGAGCACCGCCAGGGCGGCGAGGGGCGGGGCGAACGGATCGTCGTAGCTTCCGCTGAGCTCCGTCATCCGCATCTCCACAGTCGGCTGACCCGCTGATACGCCTAAGCCTAGTGAACCCGGTGGGGCCGCGCGCGCGCCGACCGCGGCCGGTGCGGGTCATCACGGCAGGCCCGCCGGTCCGCTGTCAGCGGCCCGCGGACACCCAGCCTGATGCGGCTCCTGCGCGTCCGCTGGACAGCGAGCCTCCTCCACGGCCGACGGCCCGATCCGGCGCCGCGTGCCCGGCGGGCATCGGGTCGTCCGCGTACCGGCAGGCACGCACGGCTCCGGGCCCCTGGGACGGGGCGGGGGCGGTCCCCGGGCGTCAGGGCATCGACGCGGACCGCC
Organism: Streptomyces sp. NPDC002698; assembly: GCF_042888945.1. Taxonomy (NCBI): domain Bacteria; kingdom Bacillati; phylum Actinomycetota; class Actinomycetes; order Kitasatosporales; family Streptomycetaceae; genus Streptomyces; species Streptomyces sp. NPDC002698. The sequence continues at coordinate 415,934 of NZ_JBIAQM010000004.1, read as the reverse complement.
CCCGCCGGCTCACTTCGCCACCGGACCGAACTCCTTGCGGGTGTCGACCGGCTCGCCGAACAGCTGCCACCGCTCGCCCTTGAACCGCATCAGCTGCATCGTCTCCAGCGGGAAGGCGTCACCATGGCCGGTGGACATGGTGACCCCGGGCAGGAGCATGCCCACCTTCACGTCCTTCAGGCTGCGCACCGCGTCCCGCAGTCCTTCCCTGGTCGGACACTTCATCGCGTCCAGGGCCTGGTGCAGGCTGGAGGCGGCGGCCCAGCCGTAGGCGTTGAACTGGTTGGCCGGGTCGGCGTCGGGTGCGTACTTGTGGAGCGCGTCCTTGTACGCCTTCATCTCGGGGTCGGCGGCCCACTGCGGGTCGGCGGGGTCCTTGAAATAGGTGGCCGAGACCACGCCTTGGACGTTCTTGAACCCGACCGGCTTGAGCACGGCGGCGGACGAGGCCACGTTGTTCACGATGTGCAGCGGGTTCCACTTGGTGTTCTTGGCGTCGGCGGCGAGGGCCTGGCTGCCGAACTTGGGGGTGGTGACATCCAGCAGCACGTCCGCCTCGGAGCGTGCGAGGCTCGCCATCTGTGCCGACACGGAGGGGTCCGTGACCTCGTAGCTCTCCTCGGCGACCACCTTGACGCCGCTGCCGGCGACGGCCTTCTTGAACCCGCCGAGCAGGTCCTTGCCGAAGTCGTCGTTCTGGTAGAGGACCGCGACCTTGGCCTCGGGCCTCGCGTCCTCGAGGTACTTGGCGTACACGCGTGCCTCGGCCACGTAGTTGGGCTGCCAGCCGATGGTCCAGGGGTGCTGGTCGCCCGTGCCCCAGGCGGAGGCGCCCGTGGCGACGAAGGGCTGCGGCACCTTCTGCTTGTTGAGGTAGTCCCACACGGCTGCCGTGGACGGGGTGCCCAGGGTCTGGAACACCGCGAAGACCTTTTCCTGCTCGACGAGTCTGCGGGCCTCCTCGACCGCCTTGGGCGGCTGGTAGCCGTCGTCGCGGACGACGAACTCGACCTTGCGGCCGTCTATGCCGCCCTTGTCGTTGACGTGACTGAAGTAGGCGGCCACGCCCTTGCTGATCGTGCCGTACGCGGAGGCAGGTCCCGACAGCGGGTAGATCCCACCCAGCTTGATGGTCTTGTCGGTGATGCCGGTGGTCTGCTGGCCCTTGCACGCGCCACCGGCGGTGGTGTCCTGGGCGTCCTGACCTCGCTGGCTGCTGCAGGCGGTCGCGGTGAGCAGTGCGGCGGTCGCGGCCGCGGCCGCCCGCAGAACGGTCGTCTTGCGCATGTGGTTCATTCCTTTTCCGTGCGGGGCGGTGCGCCCACGGGTTCGGCGTCGACAACTGCGGGGTCCGCAGGAGCGTGGGTCTCGGAGGGTCCGGACAGGGCCTGGGACTCCGGCTCCGCATCGGGCGCGGATTCGGCCTCCGGCGTCCGGTCGAGGGCAGCGGTGGCGCGAGGCGGGCGACGGGCGACCGCGCCCAGGACACGGCCCGGCAGACCGGCCAGTCCCGTCGGGGCCACGAACATCACCGTGATGATCAGCAGGCCGAACACCACTCCTGGCGCCGCCTCGCTGACGTCCTGGGACACGCTCGGCACGTACATCACGAACGCCGCCCCCAACAGGGGTCCGTACAGCGAGCCGAGACCCCCGACCACCAGGCCGGCCAGCAGCGTGATGGACAGAACGAAGCTGAAGGAGTCGGGCGAGACGAACCCGATCACCCAGGTGTACAGACACCCGGCGACACCCGCGAACATCGCGCTCCACGCGAAGGCGAGGGTCTTGTGCAGCGACAACCGCACGCCCATGACCTCGGCGGCGCTCTCGTTGTCCCGCACGGCCAGCAGTGCCCGGCCGACCCGGGACCGCAGCAGGTTGCGGGCGAGCAGCAGGGCCACCGCGGTGACGGAGAGGACGACGAAGTACATCCACTGGTCCTCGGCCAGCCCGCTCCACGCCGGCGGCCGCAGCTTGTTCACGGTCAGCCCCATGGAGCCGCCCGTCACCGGTTCGAGCCGCTTGAGCAGGGGCGGCAGGAACACCGCGAACGAGAGGGTGACCAGGGCCAGGTACAGCCCGCGCAGTCGCAGCGCGGGCACGCCGAACCCGAGGCCCAGCAGGAAGCATCCGGCGGCCGCGGCCGGCAGCGTGGCCAGGTGGCCGGTGTCGTACCGGTCGAGCATGACCGCCGCCGTGTAGGCGCCCGCCGCGAAGAACGCGCCGTGTCCGAGCGAGATCTGCCCGCCGAAGCCGGTCAACAGGTTCAGGCCGGACAGCGCCACGGCGTACACGAGCACCATGGTGAGCTGGAAGACCTGGAAGGGGGCGAAGTAGAACGGTGCGCCGACGGTGACCGCCGCCGCGACGAGGACGGTGAGCGTGGGCCGCAGCCACCGGACCCGGTCGGTGCCGAGTGACGCTGTGATGGTGCTCATGCGCGCTCCACCGCCGCCCGTCCGAAGAGGCCCTGGGGCCGCACCAGCAGCACCGCCAGAATGATCACGAGGGGGACGCCCACCTTCAGATCGGCGCCGATCACGTCCACGTACGCCCCGGTCAAGGTCTCGGCGACACCCACGAACAGGCCGCCGACGACCGCGCCGACCGGGCTGTCGAAGCCCCCGAGGGTGGCCGCGGCGAACGCGTAGATCAGCACCCCGCCCATCATGTTGGGCTCCAGGAACAGCACCGGGGCGACGAGCACGCCCGACACCGCGCCGACCGTCGCGGCCAGGCCCCAGCCGAGCATCAGCACCCGGCCCACCCGGATGCCGGACAACCGGGCGGAGGCCGGATTACAGGCGACCGCCCGCATCACCAGACCGATGGATGTGTGCTGGAACAGCAGATACAGCAGGCCCATCACGACGGCCACCACACCGATGATCCCGAGCGTCGACCAGTCCATGCGCACACCGGTCAGGTCGAGTCCGCCGTCGGGGAAGGGCTGCGGGAAGTCCTTCACGGTGAACGACCAGATCAGGCCGGCCAGCGCGTTGACGAAGATGAACAGGCCGACCGTGACGATGACCACCGTCAGCTCGGGCGCGCCCTGTACGGGGCGGATGACGATCCGCTCGAGCAGCATGCCGCCGGCGAAGGACACCGCGAGGGTGGCCGGCAGTGCCAGCCAGTACGGCATCCCGGACGCCACCAGCTGCCAGGCGACGTACGTCGAGAGCATGGCCAGCTCGCCCTGCGCGAAGTTGACGATCCCCGTGAACCGGTGGATCAGTACCAGGGCCAGGGCCAGGCTGGCGTACACGGCGCCGGAGCCCAGTCCTTCCACCACTTGTTGAAGCAGATCGGTCACGGCGCTCACCCGGCCTTTTGGGAGAGGACGGAGACCCCGAGGTACACCTCGGCGACCTGCCCGTCCTCGCGGATCTGTGCGGCCGGTCCGGACAGCACCAGGCGGCCGGCCTCCAGTACGTGGGCCCTGTGCGCGATATCCAGCGCGAGCTGGGCGTTCTGCTCGACGACGACCACGGTGGTGCGTTCCTCCTCGTTGACGGCACGGACGATCTCGAACAGCTCGCGGGTGACCAGCGGCGCGAGCCCCAGGGACGGCTCGTCCAGGAGCAGCAGCGAGGGCCGCAGCATCAGCGCCCTGCCGACGGCGAGCATCTGCTGCTCGCCGCCGCTGAGGCTGCCGGCGGCCTGCCGCGACCGCTGGCGCAGCTTGGGGAAGTAGTCGTAGATCCGTTCCAGGTCGGCCACCACGGCCGCACGCTCGGTGCGGCCCCGCCGCCGCGGGCCGGTGCGCAGGTGGGCGCCGATGCGCAGGTTCTCCTCGACGGTCAGGTCGTTGAAGGTGCCCCGGCCCTCGGGCACATGCGCCACGCCGAGCCTGGCGGCCTGCTCGGGCGAGCGGCCCAGGAGTTCCGTGCCGTTCAGGGTGACCGAGCCGCGGCCGCGGACCATGCCGCACAGCGCCCGCAGCGTCGTGGTCTTGCCCGCGCCGTTGGGTCCGAGGATCGCGCACACCTCACCGCGGGCGACGGAGAAGTCGAGGCCCTGCAGCACGCGGGCCTGGCCGTATCCGGCGTGCAGGTCGGAGACCTTCAGGAAGTCCGGCTCCGCACCCGCCGCGGACTCGGTGCCGCCGGTGGTGGGCTCGCTCACGCGGCCACCCCCAGGTACGCCTCGACGACCGCCGGGTCGCGCTGGATCTCCTCCGGCGTGCCCTCGGCGATCTTGCGGCCGAAGTCGAGGCAGACCACCTTGTCGCACAGGCCCATCACGAAGGCCATGTGGTGTTCGACCACCACGAGCGTGAGGTCGAACTCCTGGCGCACCGAGCGGACCAGATCCGCGAATTGGTCCACCTCGCCGTGGCTGAGCCCGTTGACGGGTTCGTCGAGCAACAGCAGCCGGGGCCGTACCGCGAGCGCCCGGGCGAGTTCGACGCGTTTGAGCGTGCCGAACGGCAGTCCGGAGGCGGGATGGTCGGCGACGTCCGCCAGGCCGAGCCGCAGTAGCAGGTCGTCCGCCTGGTCACGTAGTGCCCTCTCCTCCCGCCGGACGCGGGGCAGCCGGAGCGCCGCGGCGAGGTGTCCGGTGCGCCCCCGGCTGTGGGCGCCGACCATGACGTTCTCCCGGACCGTGAGCTGCGGGAACAGGCCCAGGTTCTGGAAGGTGCGGGCGATGCCGCGCCCCGCCACGGCGTGCGGGGGGAGGGCGAGCAGGTCCTCGTCCTCGAACCGCACGTCTCCCCCGTCGGGAGTGCAGCGCCTGGTGAGGCAGTTGAACAAGGTGGTCTTGCCGGCTCCGTTCGGCCCGATGAGCCCTACGGCGGTACCCGGCTCGACGGTGAAAGCGACACCGTCCAATGCCGTGATCCCGCCGAAGCGCACGGTGATGTCTTCGACCGCGAGCATGAGTGACGCCCCTTCCGAGGTGCTGGGGGGTGGGCGAGCGTCACAGTAGGTGGGGGCGTTGCAGGCGCACATTGGGTGTGAGCACCCAACTTCTCGGTCGCCGAACTGTGCGCCGCGCACAGGTGCCGGGAGATGTCTCGCGCTGAGCCTGTTGACGAAGCACGAGGAGGGCAGCGACGATCGGCCCATGCCTCGCGGTCCTGCACTGGGCACTCCCCGACTCTCCGAACCGCTCCGCCTGGAGCGGCGGCGGATCCTGCACGCCGTCCACGACCGGGTCGAGGAGGTGGCGGAGACCGCCGTCGAGGTGATGCGCGCGGAGATCCCGTCGTACGCGCTGCAGGACGAACGGTTCTTCGGCGACGTACGGGACCAGGTGCTCGAGCACTACCGGATGCAGTTGGCGGCACTTGCCGGCGATCGCGACATCGCCCCCGAGGACCTGGTCTTCAGCCGCGCGGCAGCGATGCGCCGAGCACGCGCGGGGTTCGCCCTGGAGGACTGGATCAGTGCCTTCCGGGTCGGCCGGCAGGTGCTGTGGGACGCGCTGCTGGACTGCGCGGGCACGTCCGCCGGGGCCCAGCAGGCCGCGCTGTCCCTCGTCACCCCGCTGATGCGGTACGTCGACTACGCCAGCACCCATGCCGCGCAGGCCTACGTCGAGTACCAGCAGCACGTGGTGGCGGACGCGGACCGGGAGCGCCGCGATCTCCTGGACCAGCTCCTGGCCGGGGTGGCACCGACACGCGGTCCGCTGATGGCCGCGGCTCAGGCGTACGGCGTCGGACCGCGCTCGCCGATGATGGCGGTCGTGGCGGTGTGCGTCGGCGACACCCGCACCGGCGACCCGACCTCGGCCGAGAACGGGTATGCCGCCAGCGCGTCGATCAGCGTCGCCGGGCCCTGGGCCGGCAGAACGCTGGTCGTCGTGCGGCACGGCGAGGTGGTGGCCGTGCCCGTGGTCCGGGCCGGCATGGACGCGGAGGACATCTGCGCCCACTTCGAGACCGTGCAGCGGCGGCTCGCGCGGGCCGGGACCATGCTCTCCATGGGAATCAGTACGGTCGCCCAGGGCGCAGGTGAACTTCCGCGTGCCTACCAGGAGGCGCGGGCCGCCCTCGACCTGGTGCCGGACGGGGGCGGGGTGGCGGCGCTGCCACGGCTGTCCCCGTTCGACTACCTGGCGCTGCGCGCCGACGACCTCGCACGCCAACTGGTCGATCCCCGGGTGCGGTCGATGCTGGAGGAGGACCGCAGACGTGGCGACACGCTGGCCGCCACCATACGGGCCTTCGCGGAGGCGGACCTCAACCTGCGGCTGGCCGCCGAGCGCTTGCGGGTGCACCACAACACGGCGCACTACCGGTTGCGCCGGATCGAGGAACGCAGCGGCCGCAATCCGCGCCGGATCGCCGACCTCCTGGAACTACTGGTCGCCCTCGCCATCCGCGACGGGGCCGAGGAAAGCGGGGATTGCGAGTGAGCGGCATCGGGGAATCTGCCGGGCCCGAGACGGCACGTCAGCTGCCGGGCGGGCAGGGGGACACGGGCCTGCCCGAGGAAGCCGCCGGGCAGGACGGAAGCCTCCGGCGCACGCTGCTCGACGCCGCGCTGGAGGTGTTCGCCGAGCGCGGTTACACCGACGCCGGTCTCACCGAGATCGCGGCGCGCTGCGGCATCCCGGTCGGCAGCCTCTTCCAGCACTACGGCGGAAAGCGAGGGCTGTATCTCGCCCTGTGGGAAGAGTTCCGGGAGGAGCAGGAGCGTCGAACCGCGGCCACACTGACCGCCGAGCGCAACCGCGGCGTGGAGGACCCCGTCGCCCTCTTCGTGGCGGGAGCCAGGGCCTACCTGGAGGGTGCCTGGGACAACCGGAGGCTCGGCAGACTCCTCGTGGAGGACGACGGCCCCGCGGGCTTCGACGCGCTGCGCCGCCAGTGGGACCGCGCATGGGTACGGCGCAACGCCCGGCTCCTGGAGGTCGACGAGCGGCGACGCGCCGGCCGGGTCAGGGTCAGCGTGCTGACCACCGTCATCGGAGGAACGGCGCGCGAGCTGGGCGACTGCGGGGACGAGACGGAAGCCCGCGAGATCGTGGACGAGGTGTGCGGCATCCTGATCCATCTGTCGGCGCCGCCCGGCTGAAACGCCCGGCACCGGGCGGAGGCGACAGGACCGGCCCCGGCCCGACGACGCCTCACTCCCCGGACAACCCGCGCCGAGCGCCGCCATCGACCTCGCCCGCCGCCTCCACGCCGATGACCTCCTCACCGAGCTGCCTCGGGGCAACAGCGGTCACGAGGGTGCACGCCTCGGCGTCGATCGCGACGCCGTCCAGGCCAGGACCTGTCCGGCCGGTCAAGTTGCAGGAAAGGGACGGCGCCCGTCCAGTGCTGCGTCCGCGGCGTGATCGGCCGGCCAGGTCCTAGACACCGGTGTCGGCTCCCTGTCTGAACGGGAGCGCGTCACCGAGGAGTTGGCCGCCGTCGATCACCATCGTCTCGCCGGTGATCCAACTCGCGGCGTCCGAGACGAGAAAGGCGACCGCCGAGGCGATGTCGGCCGGCTCCCCTATGCGCCCGAGCGCCGTCGCGGCGGACAGGGCCTGCTCATGGTCCTTCCACAGAGCCTCGGCCAGCTTCGTGCGCACCACACCCGGCGCCACCGCGTTGACGCGGACCTTGGGCGAGAGTTCCAGGGCCAGTTGCTTCGTGAGGTGGATCAGTGCGGCCTTCGACGCGTTGTACAACCCGATGTTCGCCTCGAGGGTCATGCCGCCGACCGAGGCGGTGTTGACGACGGCGCCGCCGTGCTCGCCCATCCAGGCCCGCACGGCCAGCCCCGTCCACAGGACAGGAGCCCACACGTTCACGTCGAAGGTCTTGGCGAACCGGACGTGGTCCTGGTCGATGACGGGTCCGAAGGCCGGGTTGGTCCCCGCGTTGTTGACGAGGATGTCGAGGCTTCCGAAGCGCTCGAGCGTCAGATCGACGCAGCGCCGGGCCGCTTCTTCGTCGACCGCGTGCACACCGACGCCGATCGCCGTGCCCCCGACCTGGGCCGCGGCGGCGTCCGCCGCCTCCTGGGACCGGGAGGTGAGGACGACGTTTCCGCCGGCGGCGGCGATGGTCTGGGCGATCGCCAACCCGATACCGCGGGAGGCGCCCGTGATGACGGCGGTACGACCGCTGAGGTCCAGCCCTGCCATTTCAGTTCACCCCTGCCCTGTGGCCGCCGGGGATGTCCGTGCCGCTCGCCGCCATGGTGGCCCCGTCGCGGTACCGCCGCAGTTCCTGCCTGGCGATGGCCCGCTTGTGGACCTCGTCGGGACCGTCCGCCAGCCGCAGTGTCCGCAGCTGCGCGTACATCATCGCCAACGGGAAGTCCTCGGTGACTCCGGCTGCTCCATGCACCTGGATCGCACGGTCGATGATCTTCAAAGCGATGTTCGGGGCGGCCACCTTGATGGCCGCGATCTCGGTGCGCGCTTCCTTGTTCCCGACCGTGTCCATCAGATACGCGGCCTTGAGCGTGAGCAGCCGGATCATCTCGATGTCGATGCGCGCTTCCGCGATCCAGTCCTGGATGTTGGACCGTTCGGCGACCGGACTGCCGAAGGTCACCCGCGACTGCGCGCGCCGGCACATCAGCTCCAGCGCCCGCTCGGCCGCGCCGATGGCCCGCATGCAGTGGTGGATACGACCGGGCCCGAGCCGGGCCTGGCTGATCGCGAAACCCTCGCCCTCGCCCTTGAGGAGGTCCTTGGCCGGCACCCGTACGTCGGCGAAGTCGATTTCGGCGTGCCCCTCACGGTCCTGGTAGCCGAACACCGGCAGGCCGCGCATCACCGTGATCCCGGGGGCGTCGATGGGGACGACCATCATCGACTGCTGCCGGTGCGGAGCGGCGCCGGGGTCCGTCTTCCCCATGACGATGAGCACCTTGCAGTTACGGTGCAGGGCATTGGAGGCGAACCACTTGCGGCCGTTGAGCACGTACTCGTCGCCGTCGCGCTCCATCCGCAACTCGATGTTGGTGGCGTCGGAGCTGGCGACACGCGGCTCGGTCATCGCGAAGGCCGAGGCCATCGTGCCGTCGAGCAGGGGCTTGAGGTACTTCTCCTTGTGCTCGTCGCTGCCGAACAGCGTGAGCACCTCCATGTTCCCGGTGTCGGGAGCGTTGCAGTTGCACGCCTCGGGGGCGATGTGACTGCGCCCCATGATCTCCGCCAGCGGCGCGTACTCGAGGTTCGTCAGCCCGGGGCCCCACTCCGGGTGCGGGTGAAACAGGTTCCAGAGACCGCGCCTTCGCGCCTCCGCCTTGAGTTCCTCGATGATCGGCGGGTGGAAGTGCGGGTCACCCGACGCACGCATCTGCACGTGGTACACCGCCTCAGCGGGGTAGACGTGTGCATCCATGAACTCGAGCAGATCCGCCTGGTACTTCTTGGCGCGATCCCGTATCTCGAACAGGGACATCTGAGCTCCTGACGGGTTGGCGTGCGAAGCCGGGGCACGGCCGAGAGCCGGCGTGACCATGCTCTTGTCGAACTTTATAATTGAATCTGACGTCAAGTTCAACAGTGGAGCGCGGTGACGCGCGCAGAAGACCGCCCACCTCCCGCGGAGGGGACCACAAAGGGAGCCGAGAAATAAGAAGCACCCGGCAGTACCGGGTGCGGTGGGCCAAGCGGTCCAGGTTGCCGAGGTCAGCGGTGGCCGGGGAACCGCAGGGCGTTCGCCCAGAGACGGGTGACCGTGGACACGAGCTCCTCGAAGTCCACCGGTGCACCTTCTTCTTGCCGTTCGCCGACCACGAAGGCGTTGTAGGCCAGGACGCTGACCATGCCCGACAGGGCACGGGAGGCCATCATCGGATCGACCCCGCGGTCTGCGACATCCCGCGCCTGCAGGTCGGCGATGCCGCGGGCATTGCGGCGGATGAACGCGTCAGCGCGCCGGCTCCGGAACTCGCGGAACTCCGGCTCCACTTGTGCGACCTGCTCAAGAAGGGCCATCAGCTTCGCGTTCCGCTTGTACGCCTCGAGATACGCGCGGTTGCTCGCCTCGAGTACCGCATAGGGATCGTCGGCACCCTGCACCCGGCCCATGCCGGGGTGCATCATGTCCTCCTGCGCCTCCAGGAGGACGGCGGCGAGCACCTCCTCCTTGTTGGCGAAGTAGGTGTAAAAGGATCCCGCCGCACATTGAGCTTCTCTGGTGATGTCGGTCAGGCGAGTGTCGAGGTAGCCGTCCCGTTCGAACACCTTCCGCGCGGCCTTCACCAATGCGGCCCGTGTCCGCGCTCCGCGCTTCGTCGTCGGCGGCTCGCGAAGGTTCGAGAGGGGCGCCATGGGAGGTGCGTACTCGCCGTCGATCTCCTCGGGCGCAGTGGTGTCCATTCCAGAAACGGTACTTGAATCCGACGCCATAGTCACAAACGTGAGCCTGATCCCTGGCGCCGCGCAGCGCAATGCTGTCGACAGCGACGGCGCACGGCGGCACACAGGATCGACATCGCTGATCGTGGACGGTGCCTGCCGAGGATGCGAGCAGACGGCCGTGCGGGTCTCACCCCCGCCGAATCGGCGATCAGGCGGTGATCCCGAAGCGTTCGGCGAGTTGGCGGCGAGTGTCGGCGGCGCTGGTGTGCAGTACGCCCCCGATTCCGATCCGTGCCGCTCCGTCGAGGTTCTGCTGCAGATCGTCGATCATGACCGCCTCTTCGGGGTCGATGCCCAGCCGTTCACACGCGATCGCGTAGATCCGCCGGGAGGGCTTGCGGATCCCGACCTCCGCGGAGATCACGACCGCGTCGGCGACGGCGGAGAGGTCGACGCCGTCGTAGGTTCCGGTGCCGAACGAATTGGACACGAGCGCGACGGGACGGCCGGCGGCTCGAAGATCACCGAGCAGCGCGAGCATGTCCTGGTCGATCGACATGCCCGCCTGCATCCGGGCCGTGAGCCCCTCGGCCGGTACGTCCGCGCCGTGGACGCGGAGGCGTTCGGCGAATCCCCGCTCGAAGCCCCCGGCGTCGAGACGGCCGCACTCGTGATCGGCCAGGAGGGTGCGTGATCGCTGGTCCCGGGCGAGGAGGTCGAGCGGCAGGCGCGGGTCGCCGCCCAGCGAGGCGCCGAAGGCGGTGAATGCCCGCAGCACACTGGAGGTGATGACCCCACCGAAGTCCACCAGGACCGCGGTTCGGGGTTTTGCCGCCGACTTCGACACGGTATCCACGTCTCTCCTCACGATCGACCTGCTGCCGCGCGATCCGACGGCAGCCACGTTCTCCAGCGGGGACGGGGATCTCAGACGACCTCGAACAGTCCGGCTGCACCCATTCCGCCGCCGACACACATCGAGATCACCACATACCGAACACCCCTGCGCTTCCCCTCGACGAGGGCGTGCCCCACCAGCCGGGCACCGGTCATTCCGTACGGATGACCGACCGAGATGGCGCCGCCGTCGACGTTGAACCGCTCCGGATCGATGTGCAGCTCGTCCCGGCAGTACAACGCCTGGGAGGCGAACGCCTCGTTGAGTTCCCACAGACCGATGTCGTCGATGGTGAGGTTGTGCTGCTTCAGCAGTTTCGGAATGGCGAACACCGGGCCGATGCCCATCTCGTCCGGGCCGCATCCGGCAACGGTCATACCCCGGTAGACACCGAGCGGTTCCAGTCCGCGGCGTTCGGCCTCCCTCGACTCCATCAGCACCGAGGCCGAAGCCCCGTCCGACAACTGCGAGGAGTTGCCCGCCGTCACGCTGGAACGCGCGCTCACCCGACCGTCGGGCAGCACCGGGGCCAACCCGGCCAGGCCTTCGAGCGTCGTCGACGCGCGGTTGCCCTCGTCCCGGACCAGGGTGAACTCCTCGTCCCGCACCTCCCCGGACTGCTTGTCGAGAACCTTCTTGGTGCTGGTGAGCGCGACGATCTCCCGGTCGAACCGGCCGGCCTCCTGCGCCGCCGCGGTGCGCTGCTGTGACACCAGCGCGAACTCGTCCTGACGTTCCCGGCTCACGCCGTAGCGTTCGGCGACGATCTCCGCCGTCTGCAACATCGGCATGTAGATGCTCGGCTTGTGCTCGACCAGCCAGGGATCCGTCATGCGGTGGGTGTTCATGTGGTCGTTCTGCACCAGGGAGATCGACTCGACACCGCCGCCGACAGCGACCTGCATGCCGTCCGTGACAATCTGCTTGGCGGCCGTCGCCACGGCCATCAGGCCCGACGAGCACTGCCGGTCGATCGTCATCCCCGACACGGCGTCCGGAAGTCCGGCACGGAGAGCAGCCTGACGCGCGACATTGAAACCCGAGGCCCCCTGCTGCACGGCGCAACCGAAGATCACATCCTCGACCTCGCCTCCCTCGAGCCCGGCGCGTCGCACCGCGTGGGAAAGGGCATGAGCGGCAAGCTCCTGCGCCTGGGTGTCGTTGAACGCGCCGCGGTAGGCCTTTCCGATCGGCGTCCGTGCCGTCGAAACGATCACTGCTTCCCTCATGTCGCCTCCTGTTTCCTGTTGGTCCGGTTCATCCGGTTCATCCGTGGGCTTCGAGGCCGGGATTCCGAGCGCCGCGCTCCGGGCCCGAATGCCCGCCGGGGCACCGAACGCCAACTGCCGTGCGGAGATGGCTCATCGACCGTCTCCTCGAGCGGCCTTTGGCGTGAGCCATGGCCGCAGCAGCGACAGGGAGCCGACCTTCCGATCGTTATAGTTGAATTCGGCGTCATGTTCAACAGCAGGCAGGTCTTGACAGTCACCCCTCACCTGATGGTTACCGACCAGTCGGTATGAAGAGGTGGATCGTGCCCCGCCGAGCCTCTCCACGAGGGCGAGCGTGTTGGACGCGATCGTGGCCGCGCGCCCGAAGGCCGCCCAGTGCTGCTGCACGGCTCCCCGCAGACGGGGCTGTTCCGGCAACGACAGATCGCGGCTTCGGCCGCGCGGCTACCGGATGGTGGCACCCGACCTGCACATGGCCCTCGCCTCACCGCGACGCACCACCCGGGGAATGCCGCGCATCGCGGAGGCCGAGCACGGCGTCGGGCCGGGGCGACTTGAAGGCCGACCGCCCGTCACCTTCCCGCGCTCACGGTCTCGGTCGCCGAGATGCCCACTACGCTGCGGCAGGTGGCCGGCGGGGCCGTCGCCCGCCCGGTGACCGTTGCGCCCGACCCTGCCATCGAGGCCATCGTGGCCTCGTGACCCGCGGTCTTCGACAACGCACGCGCCGCCCTCGGTCCGGAGCCCGACCCGAGCTTCCTGTCGCCCGTACAGGACTGCCTCTCAGATCACCCCGACGCAGTGCCGGGGTGGACGGATCCGGGCAGAGCGGTCGACCAGCATCGGGCCCCGGCCGGCTCCCAACCGCACGCCGCGTCGGAAGAGGGCGTGACGGTCCGCATGATCGCCGAAACCGTCGGCCGCCGCCTGAACGTCCCGGCCGTGAGCATCCCGACCGAGCGGGCAGTGGGCCGGGATGAATACGGGGACCACTGTGCAAGCAGCGTGGTCAGTTCCTCGGTGGCGGAGACCTGCCACACGCGTACTGCGCAGCGGCTGCGGGCCGATCGGTCCCCGATGCCCGAGTCCACGGGAGCGTGGTCAGCACCGGAGCTTAACCGTGCCGGCTGGGAGCGGCGGAGGGAGCTCGGGGCAGAGAGGAAGGGGATCCGGAGGCCGCTGGAGGTCACCGTTCGTCGACCTCCCCGGCCCTGAACGGCAGCCCGCCCAGGCTGGGCGGCGGGCCGGCGGACAGGTCGACGGAGCCACCCGTGCATCCGGAGCGGTCACCACCGGCGGCGGGTGACCGACGCGGGCCCCTGGGTGCCCAGCGGGCCGGTGGGCGGCGGTGCCGGGCCCACTCGACCCGCGCGGCGGCGGGCGACCGAGGCAGCTCAGCCCAGCAGCTCAGCGCTGCCGGCGGGTTCGCGCCGCTCTTGCCCGTTGATGCGGTGCCGTTCGATGGACGAGCGCCGGTACACCTCCTGCCGCACCCGCTGAATCTCGCCGATGGGCCGGTGGTCCTCGCGTGAACGCCACGGCGTGATCGACGTGGCGTCGGCGGCCGCCAGGTTGTCGTCCCCGCCGATAGCCTGGCGCGGGAGATCCACCCGGGCGACCGTCACCCAGGGGGACAGGTCCTCGGGCCACTTGACGGACGTGTTGTCCACCGGCATACGGGTCAGATCGGTGTTGAGCTGGACCTGGAGCTCGAAGGAGTGGTCTCGCTCCGCGGCCTCGGCCACCAGGGTGCGGCGGAATGCCTCATTGTCCGCGCGCACGTCCACGATCTGCTGCGTGATGGAGGCCAGGGACGCGGCGGTCGGCACGGTACGGATCTTGGCGATATGGTCGCCGTACCGGAAGGCACCCATGCTGTTGTAGCTGTACGACAGCAGGTTCCTGCGCGGGACGCCGGTGAACGACAGCATGGCGAGCAGTTCGTCCCACAGCCAGCTGTCGGGATCGGTGAGCGTCCGCCGGCGGGTCAGGAACTCCGCCATCCAGGTCTTGCGGCGGGCCGGGTCCACGAGGGCCTCGGGCAATTCGGCGAACAAATCCTCGATCACCATGTAGTCGTAGGCCGTGTTCGCGAAGAAGACATCGTTGTTGATCAGGTTGAGGTCGAAGGTGCCGCTGTCTCGTTCGTCGTCCAGCAGCGAGGGGCCGGCGACTCCGAACAGCTTGATGCCCATTCCGCAAGCCGCGCCCAGCTGGTGGTCGGGACGGTCGTGGCCCAAGCCGTTCGAGTAGCGGACGACGGCGTCGTACGCGGTCGGCCGCGCGAAGATTCCCTGCCCGTAGAAGCCAGGATTGTCACCAACCGTGACCGTGGCCTTGAGGAGGCCGTAGGTCTTGCCGTGGGCCGTGCGGACAGCGCGGCCGACGGTCTCGCGCTCGACCGAGGCGCGAGTACGACGCGCCACCTGGGCGATGACTGCTTCCATCTCCTCTTGGTAGGAAGGGCGTTCGATGGGCCGGTAGTCCTCGTAGCGAACAGGATTCATTGTGCCGCCTCCCTCTCGTGGTGTACTGCGCACAGACGCTAGTGCGCAATTTAATTGTGCACAACATAACTGTGGGCGATCACACGTTCCCAGCACCGCATCGTCGGTGCCGGCTACTCGTCGGTGCCCAGTGCGTGGGATGCGGCTCAGAGGGACGACGGACAGAAATGAACGGCTCCCACAAGCAGTCCAGTCACTACCTGGTCTGTCCGGCCAAGGTCCGCCGGCGCATCGAGCACGACTACCGCGAACTCAACGCGGCCTGGGCCCGGACCACTTCGAAAGCCGGTCCTGGCCGGCCGGCGCCACCACGTCACCCTCGTGACCGCCGCCCACGTCTTCCTCACCGAACAGCGCCTCACCCCAAAAGCACCCGGACCGGTCTCACCCTCCACCAAGTCCTCGACACCCTCCGAGACGTTCCGAGCTGCTGGACCGGTGTCTGCGCCACCTGCCACCAAGCCGCCCTGCCGGCCTGGTGTGCCGCGCGCCGAGCGGCCGCCGCACCCCCATGACCGCTGGAAGCGCGAGACCCACCTCTTCACGGCGCACTGGGGGCAACCAATCACCGTTCAGAATTGCCGATGTTCGCGTCCTCGTCGCCGGCGTCCGGGCCGGTGAGGGTGACGCCATCGCCACCGTTGATCTCCTGGCCACAGTCCCAGTGCCGCACGTCGTTGACGGCAGACGGGTGCGTGGTTGTGGCCTCTGTCGGCGTCGGCGAGCCCTCTGCCGATCAGGCGGATGCCGTGCGCGGACCAGGTGGAGGTTTCTGTGCTGGGGAGCCCTGCCAGTGTTTCGGCCACCGGCTTCCCCTTTGCTGCTCGGTGAGCCACTAACTGGTAGAAGAGGCGCTGATGCTGATGGAAGGACTGACGGAAGGACTGGTGGAGGAACTGGCGGAGGGCCTCGCGGAAGGGGTTGCCGTCTGCGAGGGCGAGCTGGGGCGGCGGCCGCTGGAGGCTCGGGGGGTCGGCTTCGCCTTCACCGGTGGCGGCGCACTGGTGGTGGCGGGAGGCCGAGAGACCGGTGACGTGCTGCGAGTCGCCGTTGGCAGAGGACGCCGAATCCCGTCACCGTTTCGATCCCGGACGCCCTTTCGGGCCGGGTGCGTGGTCACACGCTCCGGTGAAGCCTGCGAATCGGGAACGCGGACCCCGGGCTCTTCGGGGGACGGCTGTTCTGGGATCGAGGCTGCTCGTGGGGCCGTCGACTGGGGAAACACCGATGCGGTGGCCAGGCCTCCGAGAAGGGTGAAGGCGGCTGCGGCAAGAGACCGGACGGCATACTTCTTCAGCCGTGCCGGACGGTCGTACCGGTCAGCCGACAGGTCTTGCGAGGCAGTCGGCGACCCGGGAAGGGGCGACCCGGAGGAGCTCGGTCCCCTACTCGAGCGGACCTCCGGCATCGCGGCCTCGACGGTCGGAGCACCGCCTCTCCGATCGCTCAGCTGTGCCATGCCGGGGTCGTATGCCCCACACTCTGGGCAGGTAACGGCGCCGTTGAGCGTGCGGCTGCACGGGATGCAGTAGTCCATGAAGCGACCGTCCTCAGTGCTTGAGTTGACGGGAGCAAAGGTGCACCCGACCCGGGCAGCAGTCAGCGGTGGGGAGACGCCGCTTGGTTTGTTTCGGACCGCTCTTTGACATGTACGAACCTCACTTACGGTCTACAGGTGGGTCACCGGTTACTGGGGTCAACGGGGCGCATCGAATGAGCGCTCACCCGTAGGCTGAAAAGTGGGATATGTAACTCTGCTGGAAGGGACGTTGATGACCGGGACGGCGCGGCAGCTTCCGCGTACGAGCCGAACGGTTGCGGCTCGGTCCGGGCCGAGTGCTGCTCACTTCCCACGGCTCGACGTTCCCTGGGCGCGTTTTCTTCGCTCCTGCGATGTCCTGGGGCAAAGTGGTCAGGCTGAGGAGAGTCCCACGGGCAGCAGCAACCGCACTGTGCCCACAGCCGGTCGTCTCGGCGGCCGCCGAGTCTGCTCCCACCTTCGAGACCTGCCAGGCCACGGGAGGGCAACCAGAATTGAGCACTTACCGGCATGGAGGTGAGGCGCGCCAGACTGCCGGGGCCGACGCGGCGACAGCGGTCGCATCAGCGCCGGCGCTGCGGAACACCACCCTGATCACGCAGCACACGGCCAGGTTGTGAGCACCCGGGTCAGGGGGTCGGACCGCGCAGCCGCACGGCCCGGCACCTTCCGGCCATCCAGCGGTGCCGGTCGAGGGGCAATTTTTCAGGGGCAGTTGACCGCCGGATCCCCTGCGCCACGGTTACAGGTGTCGAAGCCGAGGCCGCCGTCGAGGGTGTCGTTGCCGGCATTGCCGTTGATCGTGTAGTTGCCGGCCAGTCTGGAAATGGTGTCGTTGCCGGGTCCCTTGGAGTGCGGTCGCCGGACGGTGCGACGGTGTCCCTGATGCTTTGCCGGTCTGCCCAACGGTGATGCTGTTGCCCCGCCCCACTCCGGAAGTGACGGTGATGGTGGTGCCGGTCTTGTTCACCAGCGTGGCGAGAATCCCTGCCGGCCGTGCTGCGGCGGATGCGTCCGTGAGGTACAGAGTGAAACCGCACACCGTGGCCAGAAGCGCGACGGTGCGATGGACCCTCCTTCTCAAAACCTGCCCCCGCACTGGGAAGCCGCGTTGAAGGTGGGTCGACCATGCGCACCGGTTACGAGCACGGCTTCCGGGTGATCACTCTGACCGACTGCGTCGCCGCCACCCCGTAGGAGGAGCAGGACAACGCCATCGCCTACGACTTCTCGATGTTCTCGCTGTCGATGGCCTCTGCCGACGTCATCGCCGCCCTGTAGCCCCGCGGTCGCCCGCCCCAGCGGCTTGGCCGGCCAGAGGCACTCCTTCGGCTTCGATCGCCCCGCCGTCGGCCGCCCTGGTTGTATTGCCCTGTGAGGTTGGGGACGCGGCTGGCGGGTGGTTGGCCTTTCAGCGCGGTGTGTGCCGCGGTGGTGATTGCAGGTGTGCAGCCACTGCGGGTAGGCGCCGCGTCGTTCGGTCTCCGTGCGACAGGGGCGAGCGTAGGCCCATTCGTCCAGCAGGGTGCGGTTGAAGCGCTCGACCTTCCCGTTCGTCTGCGGCCGGTAGGGGCGGGTTCGCTTGTGGGTGATCCCGGCTGCGGCGAGGGCATCGCGCCAGTCGCGTGAGCGGTAGCAGGAGCCGTTGTCGGTCAGCACCCGCTGGACGGTGATCCCGACCTGGGCGAAGAACGTCTCGGCCCGGTCCCAGAAGGCGGTTGCGGTTTCCTTCTTCTCGTCGGTGAGGATCTCGCTGTAGGCGAGGCGGGAGTGATCGTCGACGGCGTTGTGCAGGTAGCTGTAGCCCATGCCGGAGCGGGTCTTGCGGCCGGCCTGGCGGCCCAGGGTCTTGTGGCCGCCGCCGTCGGGGATGTTGCCGAGCTTCTCGATGTCCACGTGCACCAACTCGCCCGGCGCGGACCGTTCGTAGCGTCGGATCACCCGTTCGGTGGCGCGGTCGACATGAGTGAGACGGGCCGGCTTGTAGCGGGCCAGGACCCGGTGCACGGTGAACGGGTTCAATCGCAGCAGGTAGGCGATGCGGGCCGGTCCCCAGCGGCGCAGGACACGGACCTTGATGATCCGCCGCTCGGTGCGGGTCGGGGTCCGGCTCGGGCTGCGATGCGGTCTGGACGAGCGGTCGCTCATGCCCGCCGCGCCGAGCTTGCGGTAGCGGGTCCGCCCATCGCTGGGCCGTGGTCGGCGAGACCTGGAAGCGTTCGGCGGCCCTGCGCAGGGTCCAGCCGTCCTCGACCACGCAGCGGGCCAGACGCAGACGGCCGGTCTCGGTCAGAGGTGCATTACGGTGGGGCACAAGGGCCTTTCTGTCGGTGTAGACGTCGCAATCCACACCGAACCGGAAGGCCCTCACCCGTCCACAACCTCCCGAGACGGAACACCTAGCACGCAACGACTCTGAGCCGATCAACCCCAGATGCCCGAGTTCAACGGAGCATAGTCAGCACCAAGTCAGCACGGGACAGGTGAAGACGGGTGATGACATGGGCTTTTAGTCAGCACCGAACCAGCACGGGAGTCAGCACCGCACCGCCAAATCGCCCCGAACTACGCGTCCCGGACGGCGCTCTTTTCGACCACCTTCGAGCCCCCGAACCGCCCGTCCGCGAACCGGCATGGTGGCCGCACGCATAGCCACCCCTCGAACTATGTTGCCCCACCACATGTGCCCCCGAACTGCATCTTCCTACCGTGTGCCGACACGTACCCGTCCCCACCGCACACGAGGAAGTGGCGCACATGGCCTCCGCAGCATCCGCTCCCCCGACACCCGCCAACCTGAAGCGCATCGTCGCCGCCAGTCTCATCGGCACCACCATCGAGTGGTACGACTTCTTCCTCTACGGCTCGGCCGCCGCCCTGGTCTTCAACAAGCTGTTCTTCCCCGACTCCGACCCGCTGGTCGGCACGCTGCTCTCCTTCCTGACGTACGCCGTCGGATTCGCGGCCCGGCCTCTGGGCGCGCTCGTCTTCGGACACTACGGCGACCGGCTCGGCCGCAAGCGGCTGCTGGTACTGAGTCTGCTGCTGATGGGCGGGGCGACCTTCACCATCGGTCTGCTGCCCACGCACGCGACCGTCGGTGCGGCGGCCCCCGTCCTGCTCACCGCACTGCGTCTGGTGCAGGGCTTCGCGCTGGGCGGCGAATGGGGCGGTGCGGTCCTGCTGGTGTCCGAGCACGGCGACGCGAAGCGGCGGGGGTTCTGGGCGTCGTGGCCGCAGACCGGAGCTCCCGCGGGCCAGCTCCTGGCGACGGGCGTCCTGTCACTGCTCACCGCCACGCAGTCGGACGCCACCTTCCTTTCCTGGGGCTGGCGCGTCCCGTTCCTCCTCTCCGGTGTGCTGGTCGTCGTCGGTTTGTGGATTCGTCTGTCTGTCGATGAATCGCCGGTGTTCAAGGAGGCGCTGGCGCGGTCCGAGGCCCGCAAGGCGGCCGGAGCGGACGAGCCGGAGAAGCCTCCGCTGGTCTCCGTCCTGCGCCACCACTGGCGTGACGTGCTCGTCGCGATGGGCGCCCGCATGGCCGAGAACATCAGCTACTACGTGATCACCGCCTTCATCCTCGTGTACGCCACCACCTCCGCCGGCGTCTCCCGGCAGACCGCGCTCAACGCCGTTCTCATCGCCTCGGCCGTGCACTTCGCCGTCATCCCGGCCTGGGGCGCCCTCTCCGACCGCATCGGCCGCCGCCCCGTCTATCTGCTCGGCGCCGCGGGTGTCGGCCTCTGGATGTTCCCGTTCTTCTCCCTCATCGACACCGGCGGCTTCGCGAACCTGATCCTCGCCGTCACCGTCGGCCTGGTCCTCCACGGCGCCATGTACGCGCCCCAGGCCGCGTTCTTCTCCGAGATGTTCGCGACCCGGATGCGCTACTCCGGTGCCTCCATCGGGGCTCAGTTCGCCTCCGTGGCGGCGGGCGCGCCCGCACCTCTCATCGCGACGGCCCTGCTCTCCTCGTACGACAGTTCCGCTCCCGTCTCCCTGTATGTGATCGGGGCGGTTCTGCTGACCCTGATCGCCGTGGGCTTCGCGAAGGAGACCCGCGACCGCGACCTGTCCGCCGTCGAGGACGTGACCGGCGATCAGCCGGCCCCGGTCGCGCCGGCGGACGCCCGTACGGTCTGACCGCTCGCCCGCGCTCCCCGATCCCCGTACGCGATGACGTGTGCGGGGATCAGCGCGGTCCGTGCGACGACAACCGGTGCAGTCGCAGAGCGAGCTGGATCTCCAATATGCGGGCCGGGCTCTGCCAGTCCTCCCCGAGCAGGCGCCCCACCCGCTCCAGCCGCTGCGCCACGGTGTTCACATGCACATGCAGAGCGTCCTTCGTGCGTGCCGGGCTCATACCGCTGGCGAAGTAGGCATCGAGGGTGCGCAGCAGGTCGGTACCGCGCCGTTCGTCGTAGTCGACCACTCCGCCGATCGTCCGGCCGACGAACCCGGAGATGTCCCGGTCCCCGGCGAGCAGCAGTCCGAGAAAGCCGAAGTCCTCGGCGGCCGCCCCGTCGCCGGCCCGGCCGAGCAGACGCAGCGCCTCCAGGCAGCGCTGCCCCTCGGTGTAAGCCGCGGCCACCGCTTCGGGGTACGTCGCGAGCCGGTCCAGGGGTGCGGAGGCACCCACGGTCACCGCCTCCTGAACGGCGGTGCCCAGCTCCTTGGCGGTGCGGCGGGCCAGAGTCGTCGCCGTGTCGCCCGGCCCGAGCGGGAGCAGCAGGACGGTGCCGCCGTCGCGGGCGGCGGCCAGTCCATGGCGGGTGGCGGCGAGATGGGACGCGGCCGACCACAGCCGTCTGCGCGCACCCGCCTCCTGGCCGGCGTCGGCGGCCACGACGTCGAGCCGGGCCGCCAGCACGACATGGGGACCGTCCAGATCGGCGTGCAGTCGCGCCGCCCGCTCCCGCAGCAGCCCCGGATCGCGGTCCCGGGTGTCCAGCAGGTCGTCCAGCAGCTCGCCGCGCACCCGCTGTTCGGCCTCGGAGGCCGAGCGTCTGGCGAGCAGGAGCAGTGACGTGACCATCGCGGCGCGCTCCAGGGTGCGCTGGTCGACGGGGTCGAGGCCAGGGTGCCCGCGCAGCACGAGCGCGCCGAGCAGTTCGCCTCCCGCCGCCACCGCGGCGACCCAGTCGTCGCCGTGCCGTACGGCGTGGCCGTCGGCGCGGGCCGCTTCCACCGCCATGGACGGTGTGCCGCCCGGCTCGGTGAACTCGACCGTGCCGTCCAGGACTTCGGACACCGCGGCGGCGACGTCGTGGACTCCCCCACCGCGCAGCACGAGTTCGGCCAGCCGGTCGTGCACGTCCGAGGCGCGTTCGATCACCGCGCTGCGGTCCCGGATGATCTCGTTGGCCCGGCCGAGGCGTTCCAGGGCGGAGCGTGTCTCCGTGAGCGCGTTCGCCGAGTCGATGGCCGCCGCGGCCAGGGCCGCGAAGGAGCCGAGCAGGGCGATCTGTTCCCGGTCGAAGACCCGTGCCCTGCGGTCCGCCGCGAACAGCACGCCGATGACCTGGGGCCCGATCATCAGCGGCACCCCGAGGATCGCGACGAGCCCCTCGTCCTGTACGCCCGCGTCGATGGTCCGGGTGTGCTGGAAACGATCGTCCTTGAAGTAGTCGTCGGTGACGTACGGGCGGGCGGTCTGTGCGACGAGTCCGCCGAGGCCCTCTCCCATGCCGAGCCGCAGCTGCTGGAAGCGCGCGGCGACCGAGCCCTCGGTGACCCGCATGTAGGTGTCGCCCCTGGCCGCGTCGTTCAGGCTGAGATACGCGATGTCCGTGCCCAGCAGCGACCGGGCCCGCTGCACGATCGCCCGCAGTACGGCGTCGAGGTCACGCAGGCCCGCGAGGTCGTGCGCGGTCTCGAAGAGCGCTGAGAGTTCGGCCTCGCGGCGGCGCCGTCCCTCTATCTCCGTGCGCACGCGCAGAGCGAGCAGTTTGGCCTGTTCGAGCGCGGCGACGCGCCCGTCGGGCAGACCCTCGGCGCGGGCGAGCAGCACGGGCTGCTCATAGGCGTCGGCGGTCGCTCCCCGGGCCAGGAGTTCCAGGAACGGCGCTTCCGCGCTGTCGGCGGAGCGCTCGGCTGATGACAGGTGATCGCGAGACATGGCAACAGGATCGCGCAGATGCGGGTCGGCGCCCCGGCCCTGTGGACAACTATCCGCAGGGCAACGCCTCGGCCCTGTGGACAACTCGTCCCCAGCGCGGGTGCGGCACGGTTCGGGCGGGGCCGGCCCGGGCTCAGTGCGCGGTCCAGCCCCCGTCCAGCGCCAGCGACGTTCCGGTCATGAAAGCCGCCTGCGGACCGCAGAGATAGGCCACCGCCTCAGCCACCTCCTCCGGCTCGATGAGCCGCTTGACCGCGCTGTCCCGCAACAGGACCTCGGTCAGGACGCGCTCTCGCGGGATGCCGTGCGTACGCGCCTGATCCGCCAGTTGTTTCTCGACGAGTGCGGTGCGCACATATGCGGGGTTCACACAGTTCGAGGTGACTCCGTGGGGGGCGCCTTCGAGGGCCGCGGTCTTCGAGAGCCCCTCGAGTCCGTGCTTCGCGGCGACGTACGCCGATTTGAACGCCGAGGCGCGCAGTCCGTGGACCGAGGAGACGTTGACGATGCGGCCCCAGCCCTGCCCGTACATGTGAGGCAGTGACCCGCGGATGAGCCGGAACGGCGCCTCCAGCATGACGGTCAGTACCGTGTGGAACACGTCGGGCGGGAATTCCTCGATGGGGCGGACCATTTGCAGACCGGCGTTGTTCACGAGGACATCGGTGCCGGCCGCGGCCTGCTCCGCCGCGTCGAGGTCGGTGAGGTCGAGGACGTGCGGCTCGATCGTGCCGGCCAGGCGGTGGGTCCGCCCGGCCAGGGTTTCCAGGCCTTCGGCGTCCCGGTCGACCGCTCTCACCTTGGCTCCGGCGGCGGCGAGCCGCAGCGCGCAGGCGCGGCCGATGCCGCTCGCGGCGCCGGTGACGAGGGCGGTGCGGCCACCGAGGTCGAGTGCGAAGGCGTGGGGGCCCGGGAGGGCGCTGGGCGCGGTCATGCCTCGACCCTAGGCAGCGCCCCGGCCCCCACCCATGTGGTCAGCACACACACTTCACCCTCAGGTCATGGACTCGAACCATGTGGGTTCGTCAAGCAGCGCCTGCTTGATCCGGATGAGGGCGTCGTCCTGCAGCTTCGGCAGGGCGTCCACCGCGAACCAGCCCACCTGGAGCGACTCGTCGTCGTTGACGCGGGCTTCCCCGCCGATGGCGCGGCACCGGAAGGTGGTGTCCATGAACTGGCAGACGTCGCCGTTGGTGTAGGTCACCCGCTCCCCGGCCGCGACCATGACGACGCGCTCGACCTCGACGCGCACCGCCGTCTCCTCGTACACCTCGCGCACCGCGCAGACCGCGGGCTGCTCCCCCGGCTCCGGAATGCCGGAGATGAGCGCCCACCTGTGGTTGTCGGAACGCTGGCCGAGCAGAACACGGCCTTCGTCGTCGAAGACCACGGTGGTGACCCCGGGGAGCCAGAGGAGCTGGTGGCCCGCGAAGGCCCGGATCTCGCGGATGAAGTCGGGAGTAGGCATGTCCCCGACCCTATCCGCGCGATTTCGCCCGCTTCCGCGCGGGCACGGGGACCCGCTCTAAAGGGTGTTCCGCCGCGATCGGACCACCGTCGTGGCGGCCCAGCCGAGGCCGCCCGCCGCGACGAGCACCAGGACCAGTTCCGGGACGATGCCGAGCTTCGTGGCGGGGGTCTCGGAGGAACGCAGCGGAACCTTCTGGACCAGCGAGTCGGCGACGAACATGCCGGTCCTCTGGGTGATCTTCCCGTCGGGCATGATCACGGCGCTGACACCGCTCGTCACGGGCACCGTGACGGTACGGCTGTGCTCGACGGCGCGGATGCGGGACATGGCGAGCTGCTGGTAGGTCATCTCGCTGCGGTCGAAGGTCGCGTTGTTGCTGGGCACCGAGATGATCTGCGCGCCGTCGGTGACGGTGCTGCGCACGGCCCAGTCGAACGCCGCCTCGTAACAGGTGACGAGTCCGATACCGGTGCCGTCCATCTTGAACACACCCGGCTCGGTGCCGCGGCTGAAGTCCTGGCGGACCATGCTCGTCCAGTCCTTGTTGATGGCCCCGAGCAGCGGACGCAGCGGAAGGTACTCGCCGAACGGCTGGACCTGCCGCTTGTCGTACGTGTCCACCGGACCCTTGTCCGGGTCCCACAGGATCTGCTCGTTGTAGAGCTTGCCGCTCCGCTCGACGACCGCGCCGACGGAGACGGGGGCGCCGATCGCCTTGGCCGCCTGGTCGATCACGTAGCGGGCGTCCGCGTTGGCGAACGGGTCGATGTCGGAGGAGTTCTCCGGCCACAGCACCAGGTCGGGCCTGGGCTTCTTGCCCGCCTTGACCTCGGCGGCCAGGCGTTCGGTCTCCCGCACGTGGTGGTCGAGGACGGCGCGCCGCTGTGCGTTGAAGTCGAGTCCCGCGCGCGGGACGTTGCCCTGGATGACCGCGACCGTCGCGGTGCCGTCCTCGGCCTTGTCGCTGACGAGCATCCGCGCGGCGAGCGCTCCGACGACGGGAACGGCGACGGCGAGCAGCGCCACCACGGCCGCGCCTCGGCGCAGAACGCCGGTGTCGCGCCGTTCGACGGCGAGACGGACGATCTCGTACAGCCCGAAGCCGCACAGGACGACGGCGAAGCCGAGCACCGGAGTGCCACCGACCGCGGCGAGCGGCAGGAACACGCCGTCGGCCTGGCCGAACGCGATCTTCCCCCAGGGGAAGCCGCCGAAGGGCGCACGCGCGCGTGCCGCCTCCCCGGCGATCCACAGGGCCGCCGCCCACAGCGGCCATCCGGGCAGCCGGGAGACGAAGGTGATCCCCGCGCCGACCAGTGCGACGTAGACCGCCTCCACGGCGACGAGCGCGAGCCAGGGACCGGAGCCGACCTCGACGCCGGTCCAGACCAGCAGCGGCAGCAGGAATCCGAGGCCGAACAGGTAGCCGAGGCCGAGTCCGGCCTTCCAGGAGCGACCGCGCAGGATCCAGCCGAAGACCGCGAAGGCCGGCAGGGCGAGCCACCACAGGGTCCGTGGCGGGAAGCTGACGTACAGCAGCACTCCGGAGAGCGCCGCGGCGGCGGCCGGGACGAGGCGACGCACCAGGGCTGACCCGCGCGGGGCGGGCACGGCCTGGGGTTCGAGCTGTTCCGGCTCGTCTACGGTGGTTGCGGTGGCGGTCACTCGGGGAGTGTACGGCGCCTGACCAGGGCGCGGACAGCTCGGCCCGCGCGGTCCCACCCCTCGCCGGGTCGCCCCGCACGGACCTGCCGCAACGTTCCTGCACAACCGGTCCCCAAACCGGCGCATCACCCGTTACGGTGTGGCCGAGCCTCTGACGTGCGGCCTGATGCGGTGACGGCGCCCGGGGCCGGGCAGAGTCGGGGGGCGACGGGAGTGGGTTCCGGGGGGACGACGTCCACGGCCGAAGCGGTGGCCACGGGCGAAAGACGCAACGCTTCGGACGTCGCCGGCATGATCGTGCTCGCGGCCTGCGCCGCCTGGTCGCTGATCACGGCGGCGGCTCACGAGGGCCGGCCCGAGGGCATGCTCCTCGCGGTGCTCGCCGTGGCGGCGGGCTATGCCGCGGGACGGATCTCCGGGGCGCTCCTGCCGGTGGCGGCCCCCGGTGCCGCGGCGGCGGCCGGACTCGGCCTCGCGATCGCCACGCCCGGCCCGCAGATCAGCCTCCAGCTCGGCCACACCGGTGCCACGGCCGCGCTGCTCACCCTCTCCTGCGGTGCCGCGTGCTGCGCGGCCTGGGCCGCGCGCCCGCCCGCCCTGCGGCTCGCGCTGCGTCTGTCGGCCGCCGGGACCGCGGTGACGGCGGCACTCCTCGGTTCCACCACCGCGGTCGTCATGTGCACCGGGGTCCTGCTGTGTTCGCTGGCCACCGCCCGGGTACGCCGCCGGGCCCTCGGCCTGACGGGGTTCGCGGCCGCCGCGGCCCTGGTGACCGGGGCGACCTGGGCGATCGGCGAGGACGCGCTGCCGGGCGGACTGACCGCCTCCCTGGAGGGCCAGCTCACCGAGCACCGCGTCCTGCTGTGGCACGACGCCCTGCGCATGGCCCGTGCCGATCCCGAGCTGGGGGTCGGGCCCGGCCGCTACGGAGAGCTCAGCCCCACGGTGGCCCAGTCCCTGCTGCCCGACGGCAAACCCCACTCCGCACCCCTCCAGCAGGCCGCCGAACAGGGTCTTACCGGAGTGGTCCTGCTCGCGGTGGCGTTCTGCTGGGTCCTGTACGCGCTTCTGCGTTCGCCGCGCACCACGCCGATCGCGCTGACGGCGGGCGCGGCCCTGACGGCGGTGGCCGCGATCGCGTCGATCGGCAACGCCCTGAGCTTCATGACGGTGACCGCGGGTGCGGGACTGCTGGCCGGGTTCGCGACCGCACGGCCGCTCACCCCCGGGGAGCCGGACACCGTCCGTGTCCCGGCCCGGCACCCCGGCGGTCACCTCGGTACGTGAACGGCATCCCGGCGGTCGCCTCGGTACGTGAGCGACGGCAGGGCCGCCGTCCGTCAGCGCGGGGCGCGGGTCGGGTCCGGGCGCAGACGGCCGCGGATGATCCGGACGGCCGCCTCGGCGTTGTCCACGGTGATCGTGAACGTATGGCCGTCGCCCAGGCGCAGCACCACGCCCTCGCCCCGCCGGACGACGACGGCGGTTCCCTGCTCGGGCCGCCAGCGATACCCCCAGCCGCCCCACTGACGCGGGGTGACCTGGGGTGCGAAGTCGGCGCCGACGACCGTGGAGAGCGGGATGCGACGGCGCGGCAGCCCCATGTGGCCGCAGCGCACCTCCAGACAGTCCTCGTCCACCCGCACGGCGACGTGCACGAAGGCGAGCGTGCCGAAGAGGATGAGCAGTCCGGCGGCGATGCATCCGACGACGGACATGACCAGCGGTGCGGCTCCCGACGTCCAGCCGGACGTCACGGCCAGCTCGATCCCGAGAGCCAGACAGGCCACGCCGCCCAGGGCGGGCAGCCACTGGACGCGGTTCCTCGCACGCCCGGTCCAGATCGCCGGGTGCGGGGAGGTTTCGCCGTGGGGGTGGTCCCTCATGCCCATGAGACTACTCAGATTCCGCTGCGCGGGCACCGGGTCGCGGAGCGTCACTCCGCCGGGTGGGCGAGAATCCCACCGAGGGTGTCCCCTCGGTCGCCTGACGTGCCCGTGGAGCGGATGCGAGCCCCGTCGCTCAGCGTGCGGAGCCGACCGCAGACAGGATGCGGCCTTCCTCGTAGGTGAGCGCCGTGGCGGGCAGCGCCCCCTCGCGTCCGCCCAGAAGCACCGTGACCGTGGAGTCGGCGGGGGCTCCGGGGTCCGGAAGCTCGCCGATCCGGCGCAGTGCCTGGGCGGCGACCGCTTCGGCGGAACCGTGCAGGACGAGCGGCGGGCGGCCGGGACGCTGCACGGCGGCGCGGATGCGCTCGGCGACGAGCTCGTAGTGGGTGCATCCCAGGACGACGGCCGTGACGTCCTCGGGAGTGTGCGCGGCGGCGGCCTCGATCGCCGCGTCGATGGCCGCCTGATCGGCGTACTCGACGGCGTCCGCGAGCCCGGGACAGGCCACCTCGGTGACCGCCACTCCGTCGGCGAACTCCTTGATCAGGCCCCGCTGGTACGGGCTGCCCGTGGTGGCCGGCGTGGCCCAGATCGCGACGGGTCCGCCGCCCGCGGCGGCCGGCTTGATGGCCGGGACGGTGCCGATGACGGGCACCTCCGGCTCGAGACGGGCGCGCAGGGCCGGCAGGGAACGTACGGAAGCGGTGTTGCAGGCGACGATCAGGGCGTCGGGCCGGTGCAGCGCGGCGGCCTCGGCCACGGCGAGGGCAAGCGCGGTGACGCCTTCCGGCGTGCGGGGTCCCCAGGGCATGCTGCCGGGGTCGGAGGAGAGGACGAGATCGGCGTCGGGCCGCAGTCGACGCACCGCGGCGGCAGCAGCGAGCAGTCCGATTCCGGAGTCCATGAGCGCGATCTTCACCCGGTCACCATAGACGATCCGTCTTTACGGGCGACCTCGGTGGGGCAGACTGCGGCGGGTGAGCGCCCTCGTGTGGATCGCCGTCGGATCACTGGCAGCGTGGCTGTGGCTGCTGCTCTGCCAGGGCTTCTTCTGGCGTACGGACGTACGACTGCCCGTCTGCCGTGAGCCGTCGGACTGGCCTGTCGTCTGCGTCGTGGTACCGGCCCGGGACGAGGCCGCCGTCCTGCCCGAGAGCCTTCCCTCGCTCCTGGCCCAGGACTATCCGGGGCGGGCCGAGATCTTCCTCGTCGACGACGGCAGTTCGGACGGCACGGGTGAGCTGGCCCGCGAACTGGCGCGCCGACACGGCGGGCTGCCGCTCACCGTCGGCTCACCGGGAGAACCTCCGGCGGGCTGGACGGGCAAGCTCTGGGCCGTACGCCACGGCATCGGCCTCGCCCGCGCGCGGGAACCCGAATTCCTCCTGCTGACCGACGCGGACATCGCGCACACCCCGGACAGCCTGCGGCTCCTGGTGGCGGCGGCCCGCACAGGCGGCTTCGATCTCGTCTCGCAGATGGCACGGCTGCGGGTGGAGAGCCTCTGGGAACGGCTCGTCGTGCCCGCCTTCGTCTACTTCTTCGCGCAGCTCTACCCGTTCCGCCGGATCGCCGTGGAGGGCTCACGAACGGCGGCCGCGGCGGGCGGATGCGTCCTGCTGCGCGCGGACACCGCCGAGCGGGCGCGGATCCCGGACGCGATCCGGGACGCCGTCATCGACGACGTGGCGCTCGCCCGCGCCGTCAAGCGGGGTGGCGGCCGCATCTGGCTGGGGCTGGCCGAGCGGGTGGACAGCGTGCGTCCCTATCCGCGACTGCGGGACCTGTGGCGCATGGTCTCGCGCAGCGCGTACGCGCAACTGCGGCACAGTCCGGCGCTGCTCGCCGGGACGGTCGCCGGGCTCGCCCTGGTGTACCTGGCGCCGCCGGTCGCCCTCGTGGCGGGCCTGGCCGCGGGAAGCGCGTGGGCGGCCTCCGCCGGGGGGCTGGCCTGGCTGGTGATGACGGCGACCTATGTACCGATGCTCCGCTACTACCGGCAGCCCTTGGCGCTCGCTCCCCTGCTGCCGGTCACCGCGTTCCTCTATCTCCTGATGACGGTCGACTCCGCGGTGCAGCACTACAGGGGACGCGGCGCGGCCTGGAAGGGCCGCACCTACGCACGTCCCGGCACCGCCCTCGACGAGAGCTGAGAGACGGAGCGTGCGGGTGGCCGTTGCTTCCGTTTCGGTCTCCCGCCGGGCGGGGGGAACACCTCCCGCCCGGCGTACACGTCATCTCCTGCCGGGCGGACGGGTCATTTCCTGCCGGGCGTCCAGTTCATGCCCCAGCCGTAGACCTGGTCGACGGTGCGCTGCGGACTCACCCCGCGCGCGGGGATCAGGTACCGGGCCTCGCGCTGGACGAGCAGGTCGGCGCCGTTGCCGGTGATGAGGGCGAGCGCGCAGACCGTGGAGGGCACCGTGCACTCGTCCAGCGAGAAGTCGATGGGCGCTCCGTTCTGCGGCTGCAGGGTGACCGTGGCATGCAGATCGGCGAAGGAACGCGCGCCTTCGTAGATGGTCACGAAGATGAGGATGCGCCGGAAACTCTGCTTGTGATCGAGGTTGATGGTGAGGTTCTCTCCACTGGCCACGGCCCCGGTGCGGTCGTCCCCGTCGAGATGGATGAACGGCGGCTGGTGCAGTGCCCCGAAGGCGTTGCCGAGTGCCTGTACGACTCCCTTGCGGCCGTCGGACAGTTCGTACAGCGCGCACAGGTCGAGGTCGAGGTCCGCGTGCATGGCGACGGCCCGGCCGCGTTTGCTGCCCCACCCCGAGAACTGCTTGCGCACTTCCCAGTTGAGGTTCACACGCATGGAACCGGTCGTACCCCCCTGTTTGGAGAGTGAGACGGAGGGCGCCTCCTTGGTCAGCGTCACCTTGGAGAGACGGACGGGCGCCGGAGGGGCCGCGGGCGGCTGCGGGGCTATGGGGGGCGGCACGGTGACCGGCGGGGCGACCGGCGGGGGCACGGTGACCGGCGGCGCCACGGGGGGCGGGGGCCCCTGCACAAGGGTGGCGGGCCCCTGCGGCGCGGCGGCGGGCGGCGCCGCCCGCTGCGGCTCGTCCACGGTGATCCCGTAGTCGGTGGCCAGCCCTTCGAGGCCGCTTCCGTAGCCCTGGCCGACGGCACGGAACTTCCAGGCGCCCTGGCGCCGGTAGAACTCGCCCAGCACGAAGGCGGTCTCCACGGTCGCGTCGGTGCTGTCGAAGCGGGCGATCTCGGTGCCCTGCGGTGCGTCGAGCACCCGGACGGACAGGCCGGGAACGCGTCCGAAGGAGCCGCCGTCCGCGGACGCGGCCAGGACCACCGTCTCGACGACGGGTTCCACGCGCGCGAGGTCGACGAGCAGCGCGTCGGTCACCTGGCCGCCGTCGTTCCGCTTGCCCTCGTGGCGCACGGCGCCGGAGGAGTGCGCCGGCTGGTTGTAGAAGACGAAGTCGCCGTCCGAACGAACCTTTCCGGCCACCAGCAGAAGGGCGGACGCATCGACGTCGGGCACCCCTTGTCCTGAACGCCACCCCAATTCCACCCTGAGTGCGCTCGTCGGGACAGGAACATTAGATCCCTTAGGCATTGACATGTACGCCCCCATCACGTGTCTCCGCGCCGGTGCGAGTCCCGAACGGACCGCCGGCTCCGTTCCCGCCAAACCTAATCCCCAGGTCCACCCGCACCCATGACTTGCGCAGGAAGATCCTGGTCAACCGCCGGTAACCCGTCCGAGGCTGGGCCTTTACACGATCTCAACCATCTTTGACGTCCTTTTTTGCCAAGTTCGCTCGCATTGGGGATCCCACGTCACCACGGACACCGAAAAACAACCCTCTTATCGGTCTCCCCAACCAGCACATCGTGGGCTTAACTTATGTGCCATGACCTCCCCCCGCTCCACCTATGGCGGCGGTTACTACTCCGCCTTCCCTGACACCCCGATCTACGACTCCCTCGTCGCCGAGCGGGGTACCCCTCAGATCGCCCCGATCCGGGTCCCTTCCGCCTACGACCCGGGCATGAGCAACAACCTCCCGGCACTGCCGTCCGCGCTCCCCGCGCTGCCGGCCGGCCCGTCCTCCTACGGCTACCAGCCCGCCCAGCAGCCCTCTCCGCTGCAGCAGGCTCCCGCGCCGTACATCCCGCAGCAGGCCGGCGCGCCTCGGGGCTATCCCAGCCCCCAGCCGCAGCAGCCCCGCCCGATGGCGGCCGGCACGGGCTTCGAGGCGATGCGCCCCGCGGCTCCCCGCCCCGCCCCCGCTCCGTACCAGGACCCGTACAACGGTCAGCAGTACCGCGGGTACTGACACCCTCGAACCGCATTGTCGGTACTCCCTGGCACCATGGCGGTCATGGGGAACGCGGTACTGCACTCGATTCACGTCCATCCGGTCAAAGCCTTCCGGAGCACATCGCTCCAGGAGGCCGAGGTCGAGCCCTGGGGGCTGGCCGGAGATCGACGCTGGATCCTGATCGACGACGGGGGAAAGGTCGTCACGCAACGCGAGCAGCCGCGTCTGGCGCTGGCCGCCGCCGAGATACTCTCCGGCGGCGGCCTGCGCCTGTCCGCCGAGAACCGCGAGCCCGTGACGGTTCCCGTGCCCGAACCCGTCGGTACGACCACGGTGGAGATCTTCGGCGACAAGGTGGAAGCCGTCCTCGCCGGCACGTCCGCGCACGACTGGTGCAGCGCGTATCTGGGCACCGACGTGCGCCTCGCCCACATGGACGATCCGGCCGCCCGCCGACCCGTCGACCCGGACTTCGCGCTGCCGGGCGAGACCGTCAGCTTCGCCGACGGCTATCCGCTGCTGGTCACCACCCTCGGATCGCTGGACGCGCTCAATTCCCTGATCGCACAGGGCGACCGGGCCGAGGAGGGCCCGTTGCCGATGAGCCGTTTCCGGCCGAACGTCGTCGTCTCCGGAACCGAGGCCTGGGCCGAGGACGACTGGTCGAGGATCGCCATCGGCGAGGTCACCTTCCGGGTCACCAAGATGTGCGGCCGTTGCGTCGTCACCACGACCGACCAGGACACCGCCCGACGCGGCAAGGAGCCCCTGCGCACCCTCGCCCGGCACCGGCGCTTCGCCGGAAAGCTGGTGTTCGGACAGAACCTGGTGCCCGAGAACCGCGGCTCGCTGCGGGTCGGCGACCCGGTCACGGTCCTCGCGTAGCCCGCCCGATGACATTCCGCCAGAGCCGGGCCGACGGGAACCCTACGGCCGGGCGGGATCGTTGAGTCCGCGTGAGATGTTCCTGAAGGGCCCTGGGGGAGGGTGATGTCGGCCTCTCTTCCGGGCATCGTGCGTGAACGGCTCCGCTGCTGGTGATGACGGAGGCGGAAGGGGGTGCGGGACGGTGCGCGCGATCATCGGTCTCTGGCGCTGGCGGCGCAATCCGCTGCGCCGTACGACAGATCTCGTGGAGGCCTGGCTGGCCCTGGCCGCGCTCCTGCTCGTCCTGTTCGCGGCACCCCTGGCAGGAGCGGCCGTCGGGGTCTCGGTGCAGGAGACACTGCAGAAGGCCGTACGGGACCAGCGCAAGGACCGGCACCATGTGGCGGCCGTCGTCGTCAGGAAGCTGTCCCGGGGCCCGCTGGCCCCCGACCCCGAGACCCCGTCGGGGCGGGACGCGCGCAGCCGGGTCGTGGCCGACTGGACCGCGCCCGACGGCACCCCGCGGCGCGGCACCGTGATCGCCGACCTCAAGTCACCGCTCCCAGGGGACCGGTTCGCGATCTGGACCGACCGGCACGGCCGAATAACGGGCCGCCCCCTGGACACCGCCACCGCGACCGCGCACTCGGCTCTGGCCGGCTTCGGCGCGGCGGTGCTGGCGGCCGGACTCCTCGAGGGCGGCAGACGGTTGATCCTGTGGCACATGATCCGCCGGCGTCACACCCGATGGGACCGGGCCTGGGCCAAGGCGGGTCCTGACTGGGGCAAGGCAGACACCGGCAGCTGACGGCCTTCCCTCTCCGGTCAACCGGGCACCCCCGCGCACGCTACGGTGGACCGGCCGAACCGATCGGCACCGTCGTGAGAGGCTGTCCGGCAGGGGCCGGGTCCCGACCGACGGGGCATCAGCACGACCTCGCAGGACCCGCGTACGACGAGGTGGGGGCACAACAGCGCCATGGCACAGGGCACGGTCCAGGTGACGCACACCGGAACCTCGCGGTGGCGGCGCCGCACGGGTGAGTACGCATCGCTGGCCGCCGCCCTGGAAGCCGCGGCCGACGGTGATGTGCTGACCGTCGCTCCCGGCACCTACCGGGAGAACCTCGTGGTGGAGCGCGCGGTGACGCTGCGCGGCCCCGAGGGTTCCCCCGGCTCCGTGCGCATCGCCCCGGTCGACGGCGTGGCCCTGACCGTACGCGCCTCGGCCGTCGTCCAGGACCTGCACGTCGAGGGCCAGGACTCGGCCTCGCCCGCGCTGCTCGTCGAGGACGGCACGCCGGAACTGCTGGACATACGGGTCGTCACGCGCTCCGCGGCCGGGATCGAGGTCCGCGGGGGCGCCAGGCCCACCGTGCGCCGTTGCACCGTCGACAACCCGGCGGGCGTCGGCATCGCCGTACTGGACGGCGGCGGCGGGGTGTTCGAGGAGTGCGAGGTCGTGGCGGCCGGTCAGTCGGGGGTCGTGGTCCGCGGGGGCGCGCGTCCCCGCCTCGAGCGCTGCCGGGTTCACCACACTTCCGGTCCTGGGCTGTCGGCGACCGGCGAGAACTCCTCGCTGGAGGCGGTGGGTTGCGAGGTGTACGAGGTCAAGGGCTCCGGTGTGCAGATCACCGCCCGGGCCACGGCCCACCTCACCGACTGCGATGTGCACCGGACGACCGCGGACGGCGTCACCCTGGACACCGACGCCGTGCTCACGCTCGCCGACTGCCGCATCCACGACATCCCGGAGAACGCGGTCGATCTGCGCTCGCGCTCGGTGCTCACCCTGACCCGTACGAGCGTGCGGCAGTTCGGGCGCAACGGCCTGTCGGTCTGGGACCCGGGCACCCGCGTGGACGCCAACCAGTGCGAGATCTTCGACAGCACGGGCGACTACCCCGCGGTGTGGGTGAGCGACGGGGCGACCGCCATACTGGACTCGTGCCGGGTGCACGACGTGCCGGACGCGCTGTTCGTCCTCGACCGGGGTTCACGCGCGGACGTCGTCGACTGCGACATCTCCCAGGTGCGCAACACCGCAGTGTCGGTGAGCGACGGAGCGACCGCGCAGCTCGACGACTGCCGCATCCGGGACGCCGCCACCGGAGCCTGGTTCCGCGACCACGGCAGCGGCGGCACGCTGTCCAGCTGCATCATCGACAGCACGCAGACCGGCGTGATCGTCACCAAGGGCGCCGATCCGGCCTTCGATCGCTGCACGGTCACCTCCCCCGCCGAGGCGGGCTTCTATGTCTCGGCGGACGGCCGGGGCAGCTTCACGAACTGCCGGGTGGCGGACAGCGGGGGCTACGGCTTCCACGTGATCGACGGCTGCCGGTCGACCCTGCGCAAGTGCCGGACGGAGCGATGCGCGCGCGGGGGCTACGAATTCGCCGACGCGGGCTCGGCTCCCGGCTCGGGTCCCGTCGTCGAGGACTGCGCGAGTGATGAGAGCGCGTCGCTGCGCACCCCGGCGCACGAGGCGGCGGTCGAGACCTCGGCCTCGTCCGTAAGTCTGCTGGGGACGATCCCCGGTCAGCGCAGCACCGAGCGGGAACCCGTCGTCACCGGCGCGGAACCCGCCCGGCCGGCCCGCGGACCGAAGATCGTCCTCGGTGAACTCGACACGCTGGTGGGCCTGGACAACGTCAAACGCGAGGTGCGGGCCCTCACCGACATGATCGAGGTGGGCCGCCGCCGGCAGCAGGCGGGTCTCAAGGCGGCGTCCGCGCGGCGCCATCTCGTCTTCACCGGCTCCCCCGGCACCGGCAAGACGACCGTCGCCCGGCTGTACGGCGAGATCCTGGCCTCGCTGGGTGTGCTGGAGAAGGGTCATCTCGTCGAGGTGTCCCGGGTGGACCTGGTCGGTGAGCACATCGGGTCGACCGCGATCCGCACCCAGGAGGCGTTCGACCGGGCGCGCGGCGGTGTGCTGTTCATCGACGAGGCGTACGCGCTGTCCCCGGAGGACTCGGGCCGCGACTTCGGGCGCGAGGCCATCGACACGCTGGTGAAGCTGATGGAGGACCACCGGGAGGCGGTGGTGGTGATCGTCGCCGGGTACACCGCGGAGATGGAGCGGTTCCTGTCGGTCAACCCCGGGGTGGCGTCCCGCTTCTCACGGACGATCACCTTCAACGACTACATCCCCACCGAACTGCTGCGAATCGTCGAGCAGCAGGCCGAGGAGCACGAGTACCGGCTGGGTCCGGGCGCGCCCGAGGCGGTCCTGAAGTACTTCACCTCCGTCCCGAGAGGGCCCGCCTTCGGCAACGGCCGCACGGCGCGGCAGACGTTCGAGGCGATGGTGGAACGGCATGCGGGCCGGGTCGCCAAGCTGACCGAGCCGAGCACGGACGACCTGACCCTGCTCTACGCGGAGGACCTGCCGGAGCTGCCCTGAGCGCCCGGGGCCTGCCCGGCACATCCCGTCCGCCAGGCGAACGGGGATTGTCAGACAGGCCCTAGCGCGGTCGCTGGCCCGGTACCTCGGGCAGCAGCCGCTCCAGCAGGAGTTCACGCTCGACGGCGAAGACCGGGTCCGCCTGGTAGTCGGAGTGGCCGAGAACCGGCGCGGGCAGCGGCTGGCGGTCGGTGCGCCCGTAGGCGAGCGGGTCCTTCAAGGGCTCGTGGTCGACTTCGGGACCGCAGTCGCCGGGCAGCCTGACGGGTCCGCCGATCGGATCGGTGCGACGGTACAGGTTGCGCCAGCAGGCGACCTCGCGGTGCAGCGACGCCAGCGCGGCGGGGCCGAAGTGGGCCGGGAACCAGCGTCCGTACAGGCGCTCCAGCGGTGAGCCGTAGGTGAGGAGCGCGACCTTCCCGCGCACCGAGGGCTTGAGCTGCCAGGCCGCTGCGGCCGCCAGCACACTGCCCTGGGAGTGTCCGGAGAGCACGAGCCGTCCGCCGGTCGCCCGGGTCCAGGTGGCCATCCGCCAGGTGAGGTCCGGCACCGCGCGCTCGGCGTAGCAGGGCGGCGCGAAGGGGTGGGCCGCGCGCGGCCAGAAGGTGCCGACGTCCCAGAGGATGCCGATGGTGCGGCGCGCGGCGGGGTCCTTGTAGGCACGGCGGCCCCAGGTGACGAACAGGATGAAGCCGAGGCCGATCAGCCAGGAGCCCAGGGCCTGCGCGGTCTCGGCCGCGCCGTGAACGAACGCGTTCGCCCCGCGCGCCGCCTCGCTGGGGGCGTCACCGGTGGCGAGGGCCCCGGCGAGGGCACAGGCTCCGAGCAGCAGGGTCACGGACGAGAGGACTCCGACGATGAGCGGCGCGCGGTCGGTGAGCGCGGCCATCGCGCGGGTGCTCGCGATACGACGGGTGCGGGCGGAGTCCTTGGGCTCGCCCGCGTACTCGCGCTCGACGGCGGT
This sequence comes from Streptomyces sp. NPDC002698, assembly GCF_042888945.1. Lineage (NCBI taxonomy): Bacteria > Bacillati > Actinomycetota > Actinomycetes > Kitasatosporales > Streptomycetaceae > Streptomyces > Streptomyces sp. NPDC002698. Next base: position 378,816 of record NZ_JBIAQM010000004.1, on the reverse strand, counting down.
CATCTCATGGCGGCGCAGCTGCCAGGTGCGGCGGGCGAGCCAGCCGGTGAGGGCGAGCAGGACAAGGAGCAGCGGCGGGATCACGGAGGCCTGCCAGGTCAGCAGGACGGGCGGGCCGGGGATCGAGTGACGGGTGCCGTCGAGCCAGTCGGCGACCCGCTGGGACACTCCTCCGGACATCACGCCGCCGAGCGCGCAGCCGAGCATGGCGACGGCGGGTCCCGCGAAGCCGCGCATCGCGGTGCGCGGGCCGGGGGTGCCGTCCGCCGTCCCGGGCGCGTCGAGGACCTGAGGGGTCGTGCCGTACAGAATGCGGGCGACCACGCACAGTGCGATCACGAGCAGGCCCTGCAAGAGGGTGAGGCCGCCGAACGTGGCGTCGCCCGGCAGACGCCCCGCCGAGTGCCAGTGGGGCCGCGACCAGCCGGCGTACACCAGTGTGAGGGCGAGGAGGGCGACCGCGCCGAGCGGCAGCCGGCGCACGAGCGCCAGGTCGCGTCCGTGGTCGATCCGGTTCTCGCTGCGGCCGCGACGGCAGACCACCCACAGCACAACGACCCCGCCCGCGACGAGCGTTGCGTTCAGGAGCACGCCCAGCGTTTCCAGCAGGGGGGACCCGCCCGGCGCGTGGTCGTGACGGGCGGCCGGGGAGCCCACGGCGGCGGCGACGGTCAGGAATCCCGCGGCGGCGTGCGCGGCGCGCAGCCGGGCCACCAGGCGGCGCCCGTACCAGAAGCCGGGGCGGCCGAGTCCGGTGCCGTCGGTCTCCTCGTCGGTCTCGGCCGCGCGGGCCATCGGCTGCTGCGACTCGTACGCGCTCCAGGTGCGGTGGGACAGGTACCACAGGAGTGTGGTGAGCGCCGCGGGCACCAGTCCGGCCAGGGCGAGGCGGCGGCCCGGCAGGCTCCACCAGCCGGCGTCGGGCCCGTCCGGGGAGAGGAATCCGAGCCAGGAGTGGTTGCGCACACACGCACGGGTGCCCGCGCACTGCCAGGCGGCCAGGTCGAGGGCGACCTCGCAGGCGGCGGCGACCAGCAGGACCGTGAGCGTGAGACCGGCGAGACGGACGAGCAGCCCGTACAGGCGCGCCGTCCGCCCGTGACCGTGCGAGGCCGGGCGCATCCAGTGCGCGAGGTTGACCACCATGAAGGGCAGGAGGAGGAGCCACAGGGCGCGGGCTCCGTTGCCGGACGTGAGGTTGCACCATACGTACGCCTCGCGCACCGGCCCGCCGCGGTGGTCACCGGGGCGTTCCTCGGCGTCGGTGTCGTCGGCGCGCCGGAAGACGGCCGCGGTCGCGTCGCCGGTGATCCGGACCGTCCGCGGATCGTTCAGCATCTCCTCCGGCGTGGTGCCGCCGACTCCGTGGACCAGGAGTTCCAGGGCGCTGCCGGCCGCTTCGGGCCGTTGTGCGGGGCTTCCGGGCTCCCCGCCGACGGCATGTTCCCGTGCACGTTCCACTGTTCCGCACTTCCCCGTGCCACACGTGTCTCAGGTGTCATGTGCAGGCACAAGACTCTCGCGCTCCGGGCCTCCTGCGCACCCGAAGGCACGGAATCTCCCCGATACGTGTGAATACGGCGGCACAGGAGGGGCACAGCGGGCGCACGGGCAGTGGCGCGACCGAGGGTGTCCCGTGCGAGGATGGGTCGTCCTCCAGACCTCGGGCAAGGAGAATGTCCACGTGGGAGCGGGTTCGGGCGGAGTGTCGGGCAGGCAGCGACGAAAGGACCGGAGCGGTCGTGAGTGAGAATCAGAACCTCCTCGCGGAGCAGCGTCGCGCTCTGATCCTCGACGAGGTGCGCCGCCGCGGTGGCGTCCGCGTGAACGAGCTGACGCGAAGACTCGGTGTCTCCGACATGACGGTCCGCCGTGACCTCGACGCGCTGGCCCGTCAGGGTGTCGTCGAGAAGGTGCACGGCGGCGCGGTGCCGGTGGTCGAGGCGAGCACGCACGAACCGGGTTTCGAGGCCAAGTCGGGTCTGGAGCTGACCGCCAAGGAGGACATCGCGCGCACCGCGGCCGAGTTGGTCGCACCGGGCTCGGCGATCGCCCTCTCCGGTGGTACGACGACGTACGCCCTGGCTCATCACCTGGTGGACGTCCCGGACCTGACCGTGGTCACCAACTCGGTACGTGTGGCTGACGTGTTCCACTCGGCGCAGCGCACCTCGGGCCAGCGTCAGGGCGCCGCGACCGTCGTTCTCACCGGCGGGGTGCGCACGCCGTCCGACTCGCTCGTCGGACCGGTGGCCGATCAGGCCATCGCGGCCCTGCACTTCGACGTCCTCTTCCTCGGTGTGCACGGCATATCGGCCGAGGCCGGGCTGTCGACGCCGAACCTCGCGGAGGCGGAGACCAACCGGCGGCTCGTGCAGTCCGCGCGACGCGTCGTCGTGGTGGCGGACCACACCAAGTGGGGCACGGTGGGCCTCAGTTCGTTCGCCACGCTCGACCAGGTCGACACGCTGGTGACCGACGCCGGGATGCCCGCCGCGGCCCGCGCGGAGATCTCGGACCACCTGCGCCTGGTGGTGGCCGGTGAACCCGAGGACGATACAGACATCTGACGGCCCGCCAGCTATGGTGACGCTGCCCCGGGGGGCGGCCGAGCGGGCCGTGACAGGTGTTTTCCGCGCGCATGGAGACCGAGACCGGAACCCTGTTCCGGTGAGGGGGTTCGTTCATGGCACGTCGACTGCGCCCGGTGGGAACCGACTTCGTCGAGACCGCTCCGCTGCGTCTGGTGTTCGCGCGGGAGGTCGCCGCCCCTCCCGAGGCCGTCTTCTCCGCGCTCGCCGAGGACGTGTCCGGCTGGAGCGAGTGGTTCTCGGCGGTGACCCTCGTCCGGCCCACCGCCGACGGCGCCGGGCGCGAGGTACTGCTCCGCGGCGGAACGCGCTTCGAGGAGACCGTCCTGGCCAGCCGGGGTCCCGAGGTGTACACGTACCGGGCGGACGTCACGAACGCGCCGGGGCTGCGCGCTCTGGCCGAGGAGTGGCGGCTGACGCCCGCAGGCACGGGGACGCGCGTGCAATGGACCTTCGCCGCCGACGGAACGGTCTTGTTCCGGGCGGCACTCACCGTGGGGCGGAGCGGCCTGGGTCGTGCCTTCCGCGGCGCGGTGACGGCGCTGGACCGGCGACTGGCGTCGGCACCGGCCTGAGCAGGGCGAGAGCGGCGGCCGCGGTCTCGGCGGAGATCAGCGGGTCGATGCCGATGACCCCCGTGCCGCCCTCGACCGGCGTCATGTTCGACAGGTCCGGCCCGGAGCTCCCTCCGCGGACCGGCTGGAGCCGGTCACCGACGCGCGGTCGCCGCCGGGCAGGAGGTCACGCACGCGCTCGGGCCCCGGCGCCGCCGGCCGGGTGAACCGGGCCCGGACTACCGCCCGTCGAGGGCCTTGTCGAGGGTGAGGGTCGCGTCGATGAGGGCGAGATGGGTGAACGCCTGTGGGAAATTGCCGAGTTGGCGTCCCGTCGGGTCGACCTCCTCCGAGTACAGGCCCAGATGGTTGGCGTACCCCATCATCTTCTCGTACACCAGTCGCGCCTGGTCCGTCCGCCCCGCCCGGACGAGGGCGTCGACGTACATGAACGTGCACAGCGAGAAGGTGCCCTCCGAGCCGCGCAGGCCGTCGGGCGACGCCTCCGGGTCGTAGCGGTAGACGAGGCTGTCGCTGACCAGTTTCCGCTCGATGGCGTCCAGGCTCGAGGCCCAGATCGGGTCCTCGGGGCTGAGAAACCCGACCGTGGACATACGCAGCAGCGAGGAGTCCAGTACGTCGCTGCCGTAGTGCTGGACGAAGGCCTGCTGTTCCTCGCTCCATCCCTTGGCCATGACCTGGTCGTAGACGGCGTCCCGCTCGGTCTGCCACCGTCCGTACGCGGACGGCCAGCCCTTCGACTCGGCGAGGCGCAGGGCGCGGTCGAACGCCACCCATGACATGACCCGGCCGTAGGTGAAGTCCTGGCGGCCTCCGCGGGTCTCCCAGATCCCCTCCTCCGGCTGGTCCCAGTGGTCGGCCAGCCAGTCCAGGTTCTCCCGCATGGAGGTCCATCCCGCGTGCCCGATCTGGAATCCGCGCCGGTGCGCGAAGTACATGCTGTCCAGCGCCTCGCCGTAGATGTCCAGTTGGAGCTGTGTCGCGGCGCCGTTGCCGATCCGTACCGGCGCGGAGCCCGCGTAGCCCTCCCAGTGGCCGAGGACCTGCTCCTCCAGGTCGGACGATCCGTCGACCTTGTACATGACGTTGAGCGGGCCCGTGGTCCCGCTCTCGCCGGCCCGCTCCTTGACCCGGTCGCTCAGCCAGGCGATGAACGCCCGGGCCTCTTCGGTGAAGCCCAGCCCCAGCAGGGCGTACACGGAGAAGGAGGCGTCACGGATCCAGGTGAAGCGGTAGTCCCAGTTGCGTTCGCCGCCCAGTTGCTCCGGGAGCGCCGCGGTCGGCGCGGCCACCAGGGCGCCGCTGGGTGCGAAGGTCATGAGCTTGAGCGTGATCGCGGAACGCTCCACCGTCTCGCGCCAGCGCCCGGTGTAGCGGGACTGCGCCAGCCACGAGCGCCAGAACGCCACGGTCTGGTCGAAGAGCCGTTGGTACGCGTCCAGGCGGATCTCGGTCGGCGGATCCTCGGCGCCCATCTCCAGCACCAGCCCGCGCTGTTGACCTGCCCGCAGCGTCACCGACAGGCGCAGGGCGCCGTCCTGGTCCGTGAGAACGTCGAGAAGCCGCTCGTCCTCCGGTTCACGGATGGGGTGCATGGTGAGTTCGGTGCCGTCCTCCGCGGCGAAGACCGCTCCGTGCCCGGTGATCTGCGCCTCGTGCTTCGCGCGTCCGTAGTCGAACCGCGGGGCGATCTCCACCTCGAACGTCATGCTGCCGCGCACACAGCGGATCAGACGCACCAGACGGTGACGGGAGGTGACCGTCGTACCGGTCACCGGCATGAAGTCGACCACCTCGCCGGCGCCCGCCTCGGTCATGAACCGTGTCACCAGGATCGCCGTGCCGGGCAGGTACAACTGCTTGGTCGCATGGGTCGGATGCACCGGCCGGACCGTGCAGTGACCGCCCTTCTCCTTGTCCAGCAGCGCCCCGAAGACACTGGGCGAGTCGAACCGCGGGGAGCAGAACCAGTCGACCGTGCCCTCGGTGGTCACCAGCGCCGCGGTCTGCAGATCGCCGATGAGACCGTGGTTCTCGATCAGTGGATAGCCGTCCATCACAGCGCCCCTTCCGGTTGTCAAAGGTGTTCGTCGTCGTCGGTGGTCTTGCGGTTCCGGTTGGCCATTTCCTCCCAGAAGGCGTGCAACTCCCTGACGGGGACGCTGACCCATGGCGCGGTGTGCCGGCTGACGGCCGGCAGATGCCAGCGGAAGCGGCTGTGCAGGAGCGCCTGTTGCTGCCGGCAGAACAGCTCCGCCACCTCCGCCTGCGCGTTTCCGGCCTTGGGGGGATAGGGGCACAGGCGGAACTCGCACGGGGACGTGCAGGTGGTGCGGGATTCGCCCTTGTCGGCCCGGCCGATGCTGCGTTCGGGGTGGAGCAGGCTGCGGTCGTGGGTGAGGCAGTGCGGGAGGCCGGGCTTGTTCGAGAGCTTCAGACGTTCCTCGATGTCGTCCGGGCTCCCGTCGCCCTCGGTGAGGTTGCGCAGGACCATGACGTCGGCGAGAAGGCGCTGCGCCCGAGGGTGCAGGCTGCTCCAGCCGACGGACGGGGAGATCCACAGGTTGTGCTTGCGGTAGCGGTCCGGATCGGCAGGGGTGGATCCGACGTTGTCGCTGACCTCGTTCTCGTCGATCCAGATGAACCGCTCGGGGTGTCCCGTCTCCAGGGCCAGGGTCACCAGATCGCCGGCTTCGGCGATGAACGGGTGGAGGACCTTCTCGCCGTGGCGCTGGTACGCGGCGCCGATGTGAGCCGGGGTCTTCTCGTGTGCGCTGCCGGCCATCGCGAGCCACCGGGTGACCGACCTTATGGGCTCCACGGGGCCACTGGACGCCGCGTCGTCGTCCTTCGTGAGGCTGGTGGCCGGTGACGCGGAACGGCTCCGCCGGTTCGCCGCGCCGGACCCGGGGGTGCCTCCGATGGTGTCGGGAAGCTCCCACAGGCACAGTGCCTGAAGCAGGCTCAGTTGCGCGTACCAGTAGCGACTGCAGGTGAGCGTCTTCTCCGCCTGCTTCACCAGGTAGGCCCGGGTCTCCTCGTAGGCCTCCGGATGCCGTCTCCTGCGGTTCGCCGCGTTCTTGAAGCCCTGGGCCAGAGCGTTCTCCAGAGAGAGCGGCATGAGCGGACTCTGCTGCCCGGTCTGGGCGGTCAGGTTGCGCAACCAGATGTTCAGCCGCTCCTTGGCCTCGTCACGGTACTTCTCGGAGACGGACCCGACGGCCATGGGAACGAGCCAGGCCCGGAGGCTGAAGTGGCGCCACCACGTGGTCCGGCTCTGCTCGTACTCCCTCACCATCCAGTCGTGCTCCCGCTGCCGCTTTTCCGCCGCCTCCGGGCCGGCGGCGGGGTCCGGATCCTCTTCGTTGAGCCACGCGGTGTAGTCCCGGTCGAGTTTCTGCTTGGCGTCACGGATCTTTCCCAGGTACTGGGATATGGGATCGGATCCGAGAGGGAATTCCGTGCGCAGTTCCTGGAAGGCCGCGTCGCCACCGGCGGCGATCTGATGGGCGATCGCTATCCGGACGGCATGAGAGGGCTCGTGCGTGCCGATCCGGAAGAGGTGCTTGTAGGGAAGCGTCGGGCGCGCGGGATCCTGTCCTGGACATTCCGAGTGGGGACGACTCGGAATGTTGCGACGGTCCCGTTCACGCAGAGCGGATCCGAAGTTCCGTACCAGCCTCAGCTTCGCACTCTCGATGGTCCGCTGATCGCCTCTGATATCGAGGCCCGCCCATTGCTCATCGAGCTCATGGGCCAGCTTGTCCTGTATCGGCACCGGATCCACACAGTCTATTTCCAGGGCCGCGGCGTACAGGTCGAAGTACTTCGCGTCGTGCCGGGCCGCGGCGGCGTTGCTGAGCAGCTCGGCCGGTTTCGGCGACGTCGCGTGACGGTTCCTGGCACGAGCGGCTCGCTGCACGGCGGCCGACCGGGGAGTGAGCGGAGCTGCCCGGTGACGCGAGAGCAGCACCAGGGCGATGAGCAGTTCCCGCGACGGACCCGGGCTGTGAAGCGCCGGTTCGACGACCGCTGCGATCTTGTCGTCCGGTACTTCCCTCAGCAGGCGATAACCCATGTACGCCTGGAGGATGCTGTGCGGGAAACGAACCTTGTTCTTGCGGCCGTACACCAGTCCCAGGAGTTGTCCGTTGGCGGTGTGTCTCGCCAACTCGGTCCGGCACTCGTTGGGGTAGTCCAACGTGTTGAGCCAGTGTGCCGACCCGCCGATCTTCCGGCACATCACACTCCAGATCTCGTCGCGTTGCGCCGCGGAAATGGCGAGGCGGGTTCCATACTGCTGGGCGGTGTCCGGGGATTCCTGGTGATTCTCCTGAGATTGCGCGCGGCGCCGAAGGTCGTTCGCGTGCGCGCTGACGAAATCGTCGAACGTGACCTCGATGCTGTCCTGCAAAAGTCCCAGGCAGGCCATGGCCGAAACGACCCACATGGTCTCCCGGCGTTCCTCGCGGCCCATCACCAGATCGTCGAATATGCGACCGTCCTCGATGGCCTGCCGATAGGTGTTGAGGAATCCGAGCCTGAGAGTGGAGCAGTCGTTGCTCCGGGTGTCCAGGCGGTCCTTCTCGTCGCGGAGGGTGAGGTGGTCCAGCAGCCCGCACTGCTGCAGCAGGCGGGCGATCCGCAGATAGATCGGTGATTCCACGACCTTGGCGGTCTCCACCACCCAGTCGAGGCGGCGCTCGTCCAGCTCGCCCGGTTGCCGTACCAGGTATTCCAGGGCCGCTTCCTCGCTCAGCGGTTCCATGTCGGCGATCGCCGCCCGGGTGCCCTCCAGCGGGGTGTGCGGGCGCGAGGCGATGACCAGGGGCAGCTTCTGGCGGTCCGCTCGCTCTATCGCCCGTCGGATGATGTTGTCGCGGTCCTCCTGGTACTTCTCGTCGAGAAGGGCCTCTTCCAGGCCGTCGGCGATCACGACGACCTTGCCGTCGAGCCTGAGCTGCCGCCACGTCTTGTCGATGTTGCTGCCGGCGAGCACTCCCTGGTCCGCCTCTTCCGCGAAGCGGCGCCGTGCCATTTCCTCGAAGTCGAGCTCCCCGTCGCCTTTCATGTCGCGCAGACTGATCGGTACGGGAACGGCGGACTGCTGCGCGAGCATCCGAGTGAGTTCCACCAGAACGGCCGTTTTGCCGACGCCCACACCCCCGACGAGCAGATAAGGCTTTCGGGTCTTTCGGTTACGGAGTGTCTGGGCGATCACCTGGGACAGTTCACGGCGCCCGACGATCCGGTTGCCGAGGGTTCCGGCCGTGGAGACCAGCTCATGCGGACGCGTACGCGCCTTGTCGATGAGCGGCTTCTTGGTCTTGTGGTACCAGTAGAGAAGGAAGAACGTCAATATCAGGGAACCCGTGAGGACAGGGCCGGCGATGTGGTTGACGGCGTCGAACCACGGGGATTCCAGCACGTTACGGAACTGCGATTCGTTGTGCTCCTGGAAATCATAAACGGCCACTCCCACCCAAATGAAAAGCAGCGCCGTCCCGACGAGAGCGTACGCGCGCAGCAGGGGTCCGAGCGAAAACAACCCGGGGCGCCAACTGCGAGCCGCGGCGATACTCCTGTGCGCCTCCCTCTTCGTCCTGAAGGTGCGCCATTCCTTGCGCGTCGCCCCTGAGAACCGGGACCACCATCGCCTCGGGTACAGCGTGTACCAGGGGGCGTCGTGCGGCCGTTCCTTGCCTTCCGGACGGCGGATCACCTTGGTGGGCATGAGGCCGTTCCCTCCGCGCTGCACTTCACTGACGGGACGTCATACGAGCGCCGGGTGTGGACACAGGGAAACCAGCGAGCTGTACTCGTGGCACCACGCATCACAAGCGTGTTCTCCGCCCCGCACCGCCACAGCGCGATATCGCCGCCCCGCGTCGGGGTCGCCCGCCCCGCGAACGCCGGGGTCGTCTGTCCCGCGAACGCCGAGGCCGTCTGCCCCGCGAATATTCCGCTGGCACGCAGGCCTTCATTTCCATGAAAGCACTGGTGGGGAAGATCGCAACACGACCGCCGGTCGGCCGCGGGCGGCCTCCCGCGCAACCGGGGAGACAGGCGGGGACCGCCTCCGGACCGGAGTGCGGCCGACCCGTGAACCGGCGGTGCCCGGCTTTTGCCGTGATGCCGCGCGAGGAGGCCTTCTCCCAGGGCAGGGCGTGCAGTTGGGTCGCGAGAGCCGGCCGATCGGCCTTGACCGTCCGCCGGGTGGCGAACGCGGCGGACATCCACCAGGCGGGCGAAGCAGGCGTGTTGGGCGTGCCGGACGTGCGGCCGTCCATGGTGACCCACCGCGGCGTTCAGGAAATTGTGCGCGGAAAAGGTTTCCTGAGGCTCCTTCAGGTTTCTCTCGCCCGGGGCGCTACGCGAGGCAGGAGCCCCTGGCACATGCGGCGATCTTGAGGCTTCGCGCGTATCGTTGCTGACGCGACAGTGGCTTGTGCGCCCCGTCAGCAGCAGCGACACCAACGCGCAGCTCGACCATCGAAGTTGCCATGAACAATCTGCGCTCTCTTGCGCCGTTCATCGGCTCGCTCGCGCAGAGTCCCCACACCTACCCGTGGCGGCAGCCCATGGACGCACTCGGCGTCCACGGCGATCCTCGGTCGCCGACGACGTTTCCCAGGTGTCCCGCCACGCACGTTCGGGCCGAGGCTTTGTGACCGCGGCCGACCGACTCGAACCCCCGGCCGCCACACCGGTCCCGGCTGCGCCTGGCAGTGGAGGAGTGACTGTCCCATGTACGCGAAGTTTCCCAAGGGGGCGGCGAACCGCACCGACCCCGGGGCGGCGGCCGAGGTCCTCTACGACGCCGTCATCGTCGGCGGCGGGATTTCCGGCGCCCTTGTCGCCCTGCGGCTGAGCGAAGCCGGCAAGAAGGTGCTGCTGCTCGAAGCGGGCCCGGCCGAAGACCTCACCCTGAGGGGCTACGAGCGCTACCTCGACCGGTTCTACTCGGCCGTCAGCAAGGACAACCAGGCCCCCTACCCGGCCGTCGCCAACGCCCCGATGCCCCGCGGCACCGACGTACGGCGCATCACCCCGGGCGCGCCCGACGCCTCGGCCTACCTGGTCCAGAGCGGGCCCTTCGCCACCGACACCACCTACACGCGGGTCCTCGGCGGCACCACCATGCACTGGGAGGGCAAGGCGCTGCGGATGCTGCCCGAGGACTTCCGGATGCGGACGCTCTACGGCGAGGGGGCGGACTGGCCGCTCGCCTACGAGGACCTCGCCCCGTTCTACAACGAGGCCGAACGCGAGATCGGCGTCTCCGCCGACGTGGAGGACCAGGCCTACCTCGGGATCACCTTCGACAAGGACTACGTCTTCCCCATGAAAGGGCTGCCCCTGTCCTACCTGGACCGGACGGTCGCCAGGGACCTGGACGGGATGCCGGTCGAACTCGACGGGGAGCACAGAGAGCTGCGGGTCCGGCCGTTCCCCCAGGGCCGGAACGGGATACCGAACCCGGCCTACGACGGCGGGCAGGGCTATGTGCCGCGAGGGGCGGTGAGCGCGTACCAGGTCGAGGTCGGCGAGCGGTGCCAGGGCAACAACAACTGCGTGCCCATCTGCCCGGTGCAGGCCAAGTACAACGCCGGCAAGACCCTGGCTCTGGCCCTCCAGAGCGGGCGGGTCGACCTGGTGGCGCAGGCGGTGGCCCACAAGGTGCACGTCGACGAGCGCACGCACCGGGTGACCGAGATCGAGTACCGCCGCTACGACCGGCCCGACAGTCCCGGCTTCACGACGATGAGAGCCCGCGGCAGGCTGTTCGTCCTGGCCGCCAACGCGGTGGAGAACCCCCGGCTGATGCTGGCCTCCGGTCTGCGGGGTTCGAGCGGCCTGATGGGGCGGAACTTCATGGACCACGCCTATCTGCTCGCGTGGGCGCTGCTGCCGGAGGTGGCCGGCACCTTCCGCGGCACGATCTGCACGGGCGGCATCGCCGACCTGCGCGGGGGCAGCTTCCGCAGCCGCCAGGCGGCGTTCACCGTCGACATCCACAACGACGGCTGGGGCTGGGCGCGGGGTGCGCCGATGACGGACCTGATCGGCCTGGTGGACTCCGGTGGCCGCTACGGCGAATCCCTCCGCCAGGGCCTGGTGGACCGCGTGTCCCGTCAGCTGCAGCTCGCGTTCATGGTCGAGGTCCCCGCCGACCCGGGCAACCGGGTCACCGTGAGCCCGGACTTCACGGACAAGCTGGGAAACATGCGGCCCGTTCTCACGTACAACGTCCCCGAGTACACGATGCGGGGCGTGGCGTACGCCCGGCAGCTCTCGAAGCGGATCTTCGCCCGTCTGGGGGCCGAGGACCATACCGCGTACGACCCGAACTTCTGGGGCTACGCCGTCCACGACGGCGAGGGGTACGAGATCCGCGGGGGCAACCACCTCGCCGGCACCCACGTGATGGGCCGCGAGCCGTCGACCTCGGTGGTCGACGCGGATCAGCGGTGCTGGGATCACGAGAACCTCTACATGGTCGGCGGGGGAAGCATGCCCACCGTGGGCACCTCGAACGTGACGCTCACGCTCGCCGCCCTGTGCCTGCGCAGCGTCCGGGCCATGCTGGCCCAGCTCGACTCCGAGACCGCACCGGTCGACGTGGCCCTCGACCGGCGCCAGGCGGCACCGACCTCGGGGGAGGCGGCCTCATGATCGCGCCCACCATCGAGAACCGTGACGACCTGCTCAGCTATCTGAACGTGGCGATGTCGCTCGAGCACGCGACCATCCCGCCGTACCTGACCGCGTACTACTCCATACACTCCAGCACCAACTCCGACGCCGCCCACATCATCCGGGTGACCGCGGTGGAGGAGATGCTGCACCTGACCCTCGTCGCCAACGTCCTGAACGCCGTCGGCGGGGAGCCCGACCTGACCCGTCCCGGCTTCGTGCCGTCCTATCCGGCCCATCTGCCGGACGGGGAGGACGACTTCACCGTCGACCTGCGGCCCTTCTCCCCCGAGGCGGTGGAGACCTTCTGCATGATCGAGCGGCCGGGCAAGGCCCCCAGCGCCGACTCGCGGCTGGTGAGGACATCGAACAGCAGGGCCCGGTTCCTGGTCTCCAGCCCCACGGCCGAGGAGGTCCGCTTCTACAGCATCGGTGAGTTCTATGCGGAGATCATCGATGGGCTCGAAAAGGTGGCGGTCAACGATCCCGCGCTGTTCCGCGGGGATCCGGCCCGTCAGGTCGGGCCCGAGTACTTCTACTCCGGCGGCGGGGAGGTGACCGTCGTCTCCGACCTGGAATCGGCGCAGCAGGCGCTCCGCTTCATCTCCGGCCAGGGCGAGGGCCTCGACTCCGGCATCCACGACGAGGAGGGGGAGCTGGCCCACTACTACCGGTTCCGGCAACTGCAGCTCGGGCGCTACTACCAGGTGGGCGACCACCCCGACGCGCCTACGGGGCCTTCGCTGAGCATCTCCTGGGACGACGTGTACAAGGTGAAGGTGAGCGTCCGGCTGGCCGACTACCCGCCGGGATCGGAACTCGCCCGTGTCGCCCGGGACTTCAACGCCGACTACGCGGCCTTCCTCGCCCTGCTCACGGAGGCGTTCAACGGACGGCCGGCCCTCTTGCGGGAGGGCGTCTGCGAGATGTTCCGCCTGCGCGACGGGTTCAACCGGCTGGTGTGCAACCCCCTGCCGGGCAGCGGCGGCCTGCACGCCGGTCCCACCTTCGAGATTCCGGCCGCGGCCGGACCCGACCCGCAGGCCCTGCCCGGTGCCGGCGGGACAACCCGGACGGTGACGCGATGACCGCCCCGTCGTTCGAGAAGTTCCTCTTCCTGTCGGTCGACCTCACCGCCTTCGAGGAGACCGATCTGCTCGGCACCGGCATGGCCCACAAGTACCTGGCGAAAGTGCGGGCCGCTTGCGGCGACGAGGTCGTCACCGCCCTCCTGGAGGCCCACAGGGCGGCCCGGGACGACGCGGCCGGAGACGCCGGGAGCCATGCCCGGAGCCCGCTCGACCGGGACCTGTTCGACCGGGCGCTGCGCCACCGGATCTTCGGCGACGAACGGCTCGGCCCGGTGGCCCGCAACGTGATCAAGCTCTGGTACGCGGGGACGTGGTACGCGCTGCCCGCCGAGTGGACCGACCGCTACGGGGCCCGGCCGGCGGCGGAGACCTCCACGGTCACCGCCGCGGCGTACCAGGAGGGGCTGCTGTGGCGGGCCATCGGGGCCAATCCCCCAGGTGCCAAGGCACCCGGATACGGCTCCTGGGCTCAGCCGCCCCGCATCGCGGAGCGCTACCTGAAAGGGGCGACGAGATGACGGACACCCTTCACCGTCTCAGCCCGGACAGGGTGAAGCTCGGCGTCTGCTGCACCCTGTGGTGGAACGACGACTTCCCCGCCATCGACGCCGGCATCTCCTTCGGCCAGGCCGTGAGCGACATGGCGCTCGCCGGCTTCCAGGGCTGCAGCATCGGGCACAAGTACCCCTCGGACGCCGACGAGCTCAAGGCCGCCCTCGATCTCCGCGGTCTGAGTGTGTCCGAGCCCTGGACGAGCACGTACTTCACGATCGGCAGGATGCGGGAGAAGACGGTCGCCGCCTTCGAGGAGACACTGGCCCATATCAAGGCCCTGGACGGGACCGAGCTGGTCGTGGCCGAGTTCGGCTCCTCGTCGCACCTGCTTCCCGTGGACGTGTTCGCCAACCGCCCCGTCTTCACCGACTCCCAATGGGACTCCTTGACCTCGGGCCTGGACGAGCTCGGCAGGATCGCCGCCTCGGCCGGGCTGAAGCTCAGCTATCACCATCACATGGGCACCGGCGTCATGACCCGGGCCGACGTCGACCGGCTGATGGCCTCGACCGATCCGGAACTGGTCCATCTGCTGCTCGACACCGGCCACATGGCCTTCGCCGGCGACGATCCGCTGGACCTGGCCCGGACCTACGCCGACCGCATCGGCCACGTCCACCTGAAGAGCGTCCGGCCCGAGGTCGTGAGCCTGGTGCGGGAGGAGGGCCTGTCGTTCCAGGAGGCCATCCAGCGCGGCGTCTTCACCGTGCCCGGAGACGGCGGGATCGACTTCCGGCCCATCCTCGAAGCGCTGGCCGCCGCCCACTACCGGGGGTGGCTGGTCGTGGAGGCGGAGCAGGACCCGAACAAGGCCGTGCCGCTCGAGTACGCCAAGAAGGCCCGTGCCTACCTCGCCGACATCCTGGGCTGGTGACCATGAACACGAAACCCGGACGAGACGTCTTCTTCAGCTTCTTCATGTTCACGGCTGACCTGCGGCCGGAGGACACGGGATACAGCCGGGTACTGGTCGATCACCTGAAGGTCCTGACCGACATGGGCTACGACGGCTTCGACGTGCACATCGCCGCTCAGCCCACGAGTGTCGATCACAAGCTCGAGGTCGACCGTTACGCGGGCCTCAAGAAGGTGTTCGAGCGGGCAGGGCTCGGGGAGGCGAAGTTCACCACCAACGTCGGGACCACGCGCACCTTCGACCCGACCTCTCCCTATGAGGAACAGCGCGGGCAGGCCCTGTCCTACCTCAAGTCACGCGTCGACATCACACGCGTCCTGGGCGGCGACTCGATCATGTCCGGGCCGTTCATCTACCCCTACGGGGTCTTTCCGGTCACGGACACCGACGAGCCGATCTGGAGCGACGCCCTGCAGGACTGGATGAAGCCGCGTTATGACGCGGCGCGTTCCGTCTTCGAGGAGCTGCTGGAGTACGCCGCGGCGCGCGAGGTGCGGCTCGCCGTCGAGCCCGTCAAGAGCTGGGAGACGCCGCCGCCCAACATGGTCTCGGAGGTGCTGGACTTCCTCGAGGGTCTCGACCACCCGCAGGGCGGCGTGACGATCGACACGGCGCAGGTCGTGATGGAGAGCCAGGGTCCGTCGGTCCTCAAGGAGAACGTCGCGAGAGCGACACGGCAGGACCGGCTCTACTACGTCCACATCTCCGCACCCGACCGGGGAGCGGTGAAGGACAGCTGGGTCCCGTGGGACGTCCTCTCGCGCGAGATCGAGCCGGTGTACCGCGGGCCGTACCTGATCGAGGTGTTCAACGCGATTCCGCCCTTCGACAGTTCCATGCGCATGGCACGCCGGCGTTTCTGGCGGCCCGGCGAGGACGACCCGGTGCCCGGCAGGGACAGCGCCTACGACGTCGCGCGGGCCGCGCTGGAGGAGCTGCGAGAGAAGACCGCCTAACCGAGGAAAGGGGACTCCCGTGCCGGTTCAGGTGTCGGATCCCATCACCATGGTCGTGAAGCAGACGGGCGACGTCCGTATTCACACCTTCGTCGCGTCCTTCACGGGCAGCAACATCGCGAACGCCACGCATGTCATCGAAACCAAGAACCAGCTCGTTCTCGTCGACTCGCAGTTCCTCTCCCCCTACGCGAGAGCCTTCAGGGAGTACGCGGACAGCCTGGGCAAGCCGATCGAAAGGCTGTACATCTCCCACAGGCACCCCGACCACTGGTTCGGCCTCGGGACCGCGTTCGCCGACGTCACGGTCCACGCGCTGTCCGAGACCATGACGTTCATCCACGATCATGGTGAGGACTCGCGAAGCGACCACTGGAAACTCGGTGACCTCGCCCCGGAGCGCATCGTGGTTCCGGAACAAGTGGCCAGTGCCGGCGAAGACAAGATCGACGGGGTCAGGTACGTCTTCGACCGGGTGACGGACACCGAGATCGACTACCACCTCACCATCAGGCTTCCTGATCTGGGCGTGTACTTCACTCAGGACCTGGTCTACAGCGGCACCCATCTGTACCTGACGAAACACATGGACCACTGGATCCGGGTACTGCGCGAAATGCTGCTGTCGGACTACGAGTCGTTCCTGCCGGGCCACGGTCTCCCGGCCGACAAGAACGAAGTCGCCCGCAACATCGAGTACCTCTCCGCCGCTCGGCAGGCGATCGGTGACGGGCTGACAGGCGACGCCTTCAAGAGCTTCATGCTGCAGCGGTATCCGGAGCGCAGGTGCCCCGGGATCTTCGACATCTACATGCCCCGACTGTTCGGCGGCGCGAGCGACTACTGACCACGGAGGTGCCTCGACCATGACCGAGAGCTGCACTGTAGGACAGTACTTGGTGGACCGGCTCCGCCAGCTGGGGCTGGAGCACCTGTTCGCCATCGCGGGAGACTACTCGATCGAATGGCTGAACCGGTACGTCGCGCCGAGCGGCACGAAAATCATCGAGGAAGTCAATGAGGTGAACGCCGGTTACGCGGCGGACGGATACGCGAGACTGAGGGGAATCGGCGCACTCTGTGTCACCTACTCCGCGGGCGCGCTGTGCGCCGTGAACGCGGTCGCCGGCGCCTACGTCGAGAAGGTGCCCCTCGTCCTCATCAACGGAACACCGAGCGTCAAGAAGACCATCACCTTCGAACAGACCGGCTTCAGCGCGCATCACTTCATCAGCGGACGGGAAACGGACCTCCAGTCGTTCGAGCACCTGACGGTGGCAGCCGTACGGATCGACAATCCGGACCTCGCGCCGACGCTGATCGACTACGCGCTGACCCGGTGCATCAGCGAACGGCGCCCGATCTACATCGAACTGCTCCAGGACATGGTCGACTTGGAGTGCGAGCCGCCGGAAGGCGTTCTGAAGCCGGTCAGGGTCCTGTCGGACGAGACCAGCCTGGAACAGTCGGTCGCCCGGATCCGCGCACGGCTCGAAAGCGCCGAGAACCCTCTCGTCTGGCTCGGCGTGGAGATCGACCGTCTCGGCCTTCAGGACAAGGCCATGCGTCTGATCCAGCAGCTCAACGTCCCGTTCGTCACGGAACTTCTCAGCAAGGCCGTCCTCTCCGAGGACGACGCGCTGTTCGTCGGCGTGCTCGACGGCCAGGCGTCGTCGAAGGTCGTGACGGATCTGGCCGACACGTCCGACTTCGTCCTGGCGCTCGGGGTGTGGCTGACGGACATCAACTCCTTGGGCTGGGACCCGGACTACGCCAAGACCGCGTTCGCGTCGTTCGACGCGGTCAAGTTCGGAACCTATTTCGGCGGGCAGGTCGCGCTGGAGCACCTGATCGACGGCATCCTGGCGGAGGAGATCGCGCCCAAGGAACGGAAACTGCCGGAAATCCCGGCTCGCAGCGCGCCGACCGTGGAAAAGGCCGAGGTCATCACGTACCAGGGGTTCTACGACTACATCCAGCAGTACGTCGACAGGAACACCATCGTGGGTGCCGACGCGAGCATGAACTACTTCGGGAGCCTGCTGCTCGACGTGCCCGGCCCGGGAGGGTTCATCGTCCAGTCGTCCTACTCCTCGATCGGCTACAGCGCGCCGGCCGCGACGGGTATCTGCCTGGCGAAGGGTCCCGACCAAAGGGTCATGGTCTTCTCGGGTGACGGCGGCTTCCAGATGACGGCCCAATGCCTCTCGACCCAGACCCGGCTGGGACTCGATCCGATCATCTTCGTCATCGACAACGGCGTCTACGCCGTGGAGCAGTGGCTCGCCGACGCGGCGGTGTTCCACTCCGACGAACCGTTCTACAAGCCCTGCGAACTGCACCGGTGGAACTACAGCATGCTGGCACAGGTCTTCGGTTGCCGGGGCTGGGAAGTCGGCACGTACGGCGAGCTGGAGGACGCCGTGACGGATGCGCTGGGGAACTCGACCGGTCCGTCCATCGTCCAGGTCCGCGTGCCCGAGAAGACGATCCCCGACAATGCGAACTGGAAGGCCCGGTAGCGGGACGGGTGCTCCTTGCTCCGGAGCGCGACGAGGGCGCACTGGGCCTGTCCGGTCGATCACGGTGGACGCTGGCCGAGGAAGCCGGTCACGACCGGCCGGACCGTATCCAGCGGATGCTGAACCGGATCGAGTGGGACGCCGATGAAGTTCTCGATGACGTGCGTGGCTACGTGGTCGAGAGCCTCGGTGATCCCGAGGCGGTCCTGGTCGTGGACGACACCGGCTTCCTGAAGAGGGGCGTGCGTTCGGCCAGGGTGCAGCGCCAGTACTTCGGCACCGCCGGACGCACCGAGAACTGCCAGGTCGGTGTCTTCCTCGCCTATGCCACCGGCCGGGGCCAGACCCTTGATCGACCGCCGCTTGTATCTGCCCACATCCTGGACGGACGACCGGGAACGATGCCGTCGGGCCGGCATCGACGACACGGTCGCCTTCGAGACGAAAGTGGCCATGGCCAAGGCGATGGTCCGGAAGGCCATCGCTGAGAAGATCCCGTTCAAGTGGGTGACGACGGACGCCGCTCACAGCTTCAGCAAGGGCTGGCCGTTCGAACTCGAGCAGGCGGACGTCTTCCACGTCATGGCCACCACGAGGCACGACACCGTCGTCACCCGCTGGGCACTCGACCATCCCGTCCATGACCTGTTCCCCGGTCTGCGGCGGCAGAAGTGGAAACGCCGTTCCTGCGGCGCCGGCGCCCACGGTCGGCGGATCTACGACTGGGCCCGCGTCGAGGTCCGTCCCCGGCACCGTGAGAACCGTCGGCACTGGGTTCTCGCCCGCCGCAGCGTCAGCCGGCCCGAGGAGATCTCCTACTACATCGCCTACTGCCCCGCCGACACCACACTCGCCGAGTTGATCCGTATGGCGAGCAGCAGGTGGGCGGTCGAGGAGTGCTTCCAGAGCGCGAAGCAGGAATGCGGCCTGGACGACTACCAGGTCCGCCGCTACCCCGGCCGGCACCGCCACATGACCCTCGCCATGGCCGCCCACGCCTGCCTGACCGTCCTGCGCGCCCGCCAGCTGGACACCGACAAAGCAGAAACGGATCCTCCCCACTCATCCCCTACAGCCTCGCCGAGATCCGACGACTGCCCCCCGCCTCACCGACCGCCGCCCACCCCGGTCGACCCCATCATGCACTGGTCGACATGACGCCGCAGGTGGCAACACCAGGCCCGCCTCAGCCACTACAGACAACGGGGCCGCAGCCCGTGAAAGCTGCCCAGCAATCAGGACAAGAACCGTTGCAGTAGCTCTGATTGCCGGGCTGTCTTCAAGGGGTGAGCCGCATTCCCACGCGCCCGCGCAGCGGAATGCTCATCCGGCCCGCCGACGGCCCGCACGCCTGGCCGCCTGGGTTGGGAGGGGACACGCTCCGGAGCTGTCGGCCGCTCCGGTGCTGGGGCGGGCGGGCGCCCCGGGTCAGGGTGCCGGGAAGGCGAGGGGCACGCCGTAGCGCTTCTCGGCGTGGTGGAGGGCCGGGACGAGGGCGGAGCGCAGGTTACGGATCTCCTCGGCGTGGTCGGTGAGGAAGCGTTCCCGCAGCTGTCGGCGGGCCGGTTCGCGGATGGCCTCGACGGGGCGCATGCAGGTCGCGTAGGCGTGGCCGAGTCCGCTGTTCACGCGGGAGAGGTCGGCGGCGGGGGCGTTCATCAGGCGGCGGTCGGCGAGCGCGAAGAAGGCCTTCTGGTCAGCGACGGCGTAGCCCTGTTCGGTGAGGCAGCCGGGCAGGTCGCGCAGGGCCCGGGCTGCGGCGGAGTCCCGTTTCGCAGCGGTGGCCAGGGCACCGAACCACGCTTGCTGCAGGGGCTGGTAGACCTTCGTCACCTGTTCGGCGGCGGTCGTCCCCGCCGCGCGGCAGCGGCGGATCTCGGCGGGGCCGCCGGTCCGGGCCGGGGCGGGCTCTGTCGCGACGGCGGGGACCTCGGAGCTGCGCCCGAATCCGTGCCGGCCGAGGAAGTCGAGGTCGGGCATGTCACCGAACGGGATGTACGCGAGAGGGACCTCCTCGGTCAGGTGGAATCCGTTCTCGCGGGCGCACTCGGCGGCGGCGGTCCGGGCCACCTGTTGCCCGAAGACGTTCAGGCCCTGGGTCCACCGGGTCTCGGCACCGGTCGCGGGCAGGGCCATGCGTACCGGGTCCTCCGGCAGGGAGTGGGTGAGGCGTCCGGGTGCCTCCGGGGCGGGGTGCTGCCCGCCGGGCGCGCCGACGGCCGTGCTGCACGCGGCGGTGAGCAGCGCGGCGGCAGCGGCGGCTGTGCGCGCGAGGGTCCTGCGGGTCACGTCCGTCCTTCCTGGGACCGGCCCGGGGCGCCGCCGGCCGTCGTGCGCCGGCGGCACCCCGGGAACTCGGGGCGAGGTCAGTGGGTGATCGTGACGGTGTCGCCGCCGCCGTACCAACTCGCCACGGTGAACGGGGTGTTGTCGCCGACGTCGGTGCACAGCCAGTAGTCGTCGTCGTCGATGCTGTGGTAGCCGTCCTGGGCGTAGACGTACCCGGCGGAGCAGGTGAACCAGGTGCCGTTGGAGCGGCGCAGGCGGCCCGCGTAGTAGTCGAAGATGGCGGACGTGCTGTTGTAGGAGTAGGTCAGGTTGAGGTCGCCGCAGGTGCTGCTGGCGGACTTGTTGCGGATCGTGCCGACTCCATCGCGTGAGCCGGTGGTCAGCGACGAGCCGACGCAGGCCTGCGGGGCGGCGGACGCGACGGGGGCGAGGGCCACACCGGTCGCGGCGGTGACGAGCGCGAGTGCTCCGGCTGCGAAGGTCCGGTTGATGCCAGGCCTCTTCAGCATGTCTGTCTCCCCTGATTCGGTCGTGGTCGGGCTGTCGGCGTTCGCCGGCCCGAGTGGTGCCGCGGGAACAGTCGCATCGCGGGTCCCGCTTGCACCACGACCTTCGAGCACGGTCGAAAGTGGTGTGCCAGGCGGTGGAATGCCCTATTCCAGCGGTGCTGTGGCGACGGCTGGGGTCCCTGAGGCAGCGGATGCCGCCCTGGACTGTCGGGGAAGTGCTTGCCCTTGACCGGATGTCGCCGCGAAGGGCCCCGGCGCGGGCCTGCGGAGCATCGTCGCCCCGAGGGGAGTGAGGATGTGCAGGACGGTGTTCTGCACGCGTCGGCTCGTGATGAGTCCGGCGTCGCGCAGGACTGTCGTGTGGTGCGTGGCCGTGGCGGGAGACACGCCCAGGGTGCGGGCGAGCTCCGAGGTCGTCGCGCCGAGGGCGAGCGCGCGCAGCGCGGTGGCCCGGGTTCTGCCCAGCAGGGCACGCAGGGCGACATCTGGACGGGCGGGTTCGGGGACCCGGGCGCCGTGCACGGGGTAGGCCAGAACCGGCCGCAAGGTGTCGTCGGCCAGGGACATCGGTAACTGCCAGCAGAAATAGGAGGGCACCAAGCGCAGCCCGCGCCCGTCGAGGCGCAGATCGCGGTCCTCGATGTAGTCGACGTGCAGCACTGGTGGGAGCCAGCGCATGGCGGGCGAGAGGCCGGAGAGCAGCCTGCCGACGCCGCTGTCGAGGGTCGAGCGGGCGAGCAGGCCGCGCTCGCCGACGAGCGACTCGCACATGCGGTCGTAGTGGGGTGCGATGACGGCTTCGTGGTAGGCCCGCAGGACCCGGACCAGTTCGTCCCGGCTGTCGCGTTCCGCCAGCCTGGGCACCCAGTCGGGGGCGCCGCTGATCCGGGCCAGCAGGTCCATCTCGTGGGTGACGCGGGCGGGAGGGGTGTCGAGGATCGCGGTGAGCCCCCGCTCCAGTCCGTCCGCGGACTCGGGCGGGGTGAGGAAGTCGGGCAGGTAGGCGGCCCTGGGCAGCACCGGGGTGAGCAGCCGGCGCACGGCGGCGCCGAGCCGGGTCCCGGCGAGTGTGGCGCGGGTGCTCCGGTGCCAGTCGGCGTAGGCCCAGCGGCCCTGCGAGGTCTGGAGTCTCTGGAGGCTGAAGGTGATCTCCCACAGAGGGTCGGGTGTGCTCGCCACCTGGATGCGGGTCAGGTCTTCGGGCGTGAAGTGGATACGCAGCAAGAACGGTCTCCCCGATTCGGTAGTCGTCCTGCTCGAGCTGCCGGTCGGTCCTGTGGCTCCGCGTCCCAGGGCAGCAGGCGCAGGAGCAGCCCGGAGCCGCGCCGTCACGGGGACTGCGCGGGTACCGGCTGCCTCTTCCCTCTGTCACTGCGGACACGTCACTGTCGCCCAGGCGGAGACAGGAAGCCGGGGTCAAGGGCTGAGCGCGGCCCGCGCAGGGGCATGAACTTCGAGGAACCGACCTGTCCGACCCGGCTCCTCGGTTTCCCCCTCCGTATCAGAACCCCACGGGCTTGGATCCCTTCCGAGAGTCCCCGGATCCCGCCGAGAAGTTCTGACGCCAAGTAGGACCCGCTGGGCTGGAGAACGGTTGCGCGACAGCTCGAGATCCTTTCGCGATGTCGACGTGCCCGGTGACTCCATTCGGCCACGCGGCATCGCCACCAGGTACGACAAAACCGCCACCTCCTACGAGGCAGCGGTCAGTCTCGCGTCATTCCTGCTCTGGGCAAGATCAGTTTGAAGACGGACCCTAGGGACCCGTCCGGGGTCAGGCCGGCCAGACGCCCGTCTCCAGCAGGGAGTTGATCGCCGTCATGTACGGCGCGATGTCCAGGCCCTGTTCGGCCAGCCACGCGTCCGAGTAGTACTTGTCGAGATAGCGGTCGCCGGGGTCGCACAGCAGCGTGACCACGCTCCCCCTGCGCCCCTCGGCCACCATCTCGGCGACGATCTTCAGGGCGCTCCACAGGCCGGTGCCGGTCGAGCCGCCCGCCTTACGGCCGATGACCTGCTCCAGCGCGCGGACGGCGGCGACGCTCGCCGCGTCAGGCACCTTCATCATGCGGTCGATCGCCCCGGGCACGAAGCTCGGCTCGACGCGCGGTCTGCCGATGCCCTCGATGCGCGAGCCGCGGTCGCAGGTGACGTCCGCGTCGCCGGTGGTCCAGCCCTCGAAGAAACAGGAGTTGTCCGGGTCGGCGACACAGATGCGGGTGTCCGCCTGCATGTAGTGGACGTAGCGGGCGAGGGTCGCCGAGGTGCCGCCGGTGCCGGCCGTGGCGACGATCCACGCGGGTTCCGGGAACCGCTCAAGGGCCAGTTGGCGGAAAATGGATTCGGCGATGTTGTTGTTCCCGCGCCAGTCCGTGGCCCTTTCCGCATAGGTGAACTGGTCCATGTAATGACCGCCGGTCTCGGCCGCGAGGGCGAGGGACTCGGCGTAGATCTTGCGCGAGTCGTCCACGAAGTGGCACTGCCCGCCGTGGAACTCGATCAGCCGGCATTTCTCGGCACTCGTCGTGCGCGGCATGACCGCGATGAAGGGCACACCGACGAGGCCCGCGAAATAGGCCTCGGACACGGCCGTCGAGCCGCTGGACGCCTCGATCACCGGGCGGCCGGGGCGGATCCAGCCGTTGCACAGGCCGTACAGGAAGAGCGAGCGGGCCAGACGGTGCTTGAGGCTGCCCGTGGGGTGGGTCGACTCGTCCTTCAGGTACAGGTCGACACCCCACTCCTCGGGGAGCGGGAAGCGCAGCAGATGGGTGTCCGCCGAGCGGTTCGCATCCGCTTGGACTTTTCGCACGGCTTCTTTGAGCCAGCTCCGGTACTCCGGGTCGCTGCGGTCGACATCGAGGGTCTCACCGGTCCGGATCGGCTGGGGAGTGCTCACGGGAAGGCTCCTGACGTGTGGCGCCGACACCGCTTCAACTGGTCGGACACCTCGATCATAAGCACCTTCCGCACGCTCCTCACCTGCATAAACACACCTTTGAGCGGCCCAAAGCCGCCCCTGGGGGGACGCCGGGAATCCGGATCCGGGGATCAGGGAACCCGGCTCCAGGGGGCGCATCCCGGCCTTTGCTCCCGTCACCCCCACCACCTCGCCATACGCACTGGTGCTCGGCGCGACCTGCGGGCAGACTGCACCGCGCGGGGCGGTCGCCCCCGACGTGGATGCACACTGGGTCACGACAGGGCACAGCCGGAGCGCACAAGGGGGCGGAGCATCATGGCGGAGCCGGAGTTCACGGCCACGGGCGTGCGGATCGGGAAGAGGCTGCGTTCGCTCACCCGGGCCGGACAGGTCCGGATCAGCGGCGGCAGGCTGGAACTGCTCACCAGCTACGGCAGCGAGATCGACAGCGCGCCGGTGCAGGCGGTGCGCGCCTCCAAACCCTGGTTCGCTCACGAGGACCGGGCGTTGGCGGATGTCAACGGCACGCGTTACTCGCTCACGCTCGGCGAGCACGATCCGGCACCCGGCCGGCCGGGGCCCCCGTCGGCGCGCCGCTTCATCGAGGCGGTCCGCAAGGCGGCGGGACGCAGCCGCTGAGGTGCGCCGACCGTTCCGGCCCCTCGTCCTGAAGCACCGCGAGTTGCGGGACCGTGGCCCCTGAGTCACTCTGATGTCACATCACTCTGGGTTCACCGGCGATAACGCTGCGAACCAGCCCGCCGGTCGTCACAGCAGGCGGCCGTTCAACTCAGCCACTCTGCTGGATCCGATCTCCGCCTTCTTCCGGACCTCAATTCGGGGAGTCGCAGCCGTGATCAGCCAGCCAAGCAGGCATTGCACGGTGGAGCTCCAAGCCCTGCCGTCGCGGATCGGCCAGGTCCGCAGAATCGTCTCTGCACAGTTGCGTTACTGGCATCTGGACCCCTTGATAGACCGGGCCGCGCTCGGCGTGACCGAGCTGTTGTCGAATGTCCACCGGCACGCCCAGCCGGACAAACTCTGCACCGTGGAGATCGAGCTGCTGCTCGACCGGCTCACGGTCTCGGTGCACGACCACGACCCCCGGCTTCCCGTGATACGCGAAGCCGACCCCGGCTCCACCTGCGGACGCGGCCTCGCCATGGTCGCGGCGGTCAGCGAGAGCTGGGGTGTGCGCCCCGACGGCGAGTCGGGCAAGGTCGTGTGGTTCACACTTCCGGCGTCCACCCCCGTGGTGACGGCTTCGTTGCGTCCGCCGTACGAGACCACCGCCGAGGTCACGCTCCGGCACACCGTCGACGTGCTCAGGCCGGAACACGCTCCCGCCCGGTCGGCCGTTGCCGGCTGACCGGGCGGTGACCCCCCGCCCGTACGCCGCTTGTTCACCGGCGTCGTACGGCACCGGGTGGCTCACTCCGTGGCGATGGCCCGCAGCACGTCGAGGCGGGCCGCCCGCCGTGCCGGACGCAGTCCCGCGAGGGCCCCGGCCGCGAGACCCACCAGCGCCACCACCGCGAGACGCAACGGCGGGACCGCGAAGGCGAAGGCGCTGTCCGACGCTCCGTCGGAGGCCTCGACCAGCACCCAGCCGAGGAAGGCGCCGAGGGCGAGCCCGCCCGCCGTGCCGAAGGCGGCGACGAGGACCGACTCCCAGCGGACCATGGCGCGCAGCTGCGCCCGGGTCTGTCCGACGGCCCGCAGCAGACCGAGTTCCCGGGTGCGCTCGTGGACCGCGAGCGTGAGGGTGTTGGCGATGCCGAGCAGCGCGATGAGCACCGCGAGGGCGAGCAGGGCGTAGACCAGGGTCAGCATCATGTCGATGCCGGCCGCCGAGGACCGCGCGTACTCGTCCCGGGTCTGCACCTCGGGGTTGCCGTACCGCTCGGCGACCGTCTCCACCGCGGCCTTGCCCTCCGCCGGGCTCACGCCGTCCTCGAACGAGACGGCGACGACCGTGTCGGCGTCCTGGGTGCGGTGCGGGGCCCAGGCGGCGCGGGTGATGACGTAGTCGCCCGCCAGTTCCGACCGGCCGTAGACGGCACGGACGGTGAAGTCGGCCTTCTGCCCGTCGGTGAAGGCGAGCCGGGCCGTGTCGCCGGTCACCAGGTGCTGCTTGTCGGCCTCCGTACGGGTGATGGCGATGCCGTCGGTGCCGAGGCCGTTCAGGGAGCCCTGTATGCGGCCGAGGTCGAAGACCTTGCCGAGCGTGACCGGGTCGGTGACCGTCAGCGCACGGCCCTGCCCGTTGACCTCGGCGACCCCCTTGCCCAGTCCCACGGCGTACTCGACCGCCGGCTGACGCGCGAGGGCCGGGGCCAGTTTCGGGCTGAGACCGCTGCCGCCCGCTCCGAACGACGGTGTGCTGACGGCGACGTCACCGGCGAAGGAACGCGAGACCGTCTGGTCCATGGTGGCCTTGAGCGAGGCGCCGAAGACCGTGAACAGCGAGACGACGGCGACGCCGATCATCAGGGCGCCCGCGGTGGCGGCGGTCCGCCTGGGACTGCGCAGCGCGTTGCGCCGGGCGAGCCCGCCGGTGACGCCGCGCAGCCTGTCGAGGGGCGCGCCGAGGACCCGTACGGCGGCCGAGGACGCGACCGGACCGAGGACGACGAAGGCGGCGAGGGCCAGTACGGCGCCGAGTCCGGCGAGCCACAGCGACGGGGTCAGCAGGACACCGGTCAGGGTGACGCCCACCGCCAGGGCGACCAGTCCCCCGCCCGCCGTCGCCCGTACCCGCGAGGCACCGGACTCGTCGACCGCGGTCTCCCGCAGGGCGGCGAGCGGAGCGGTGCGTCCCGCACGGACGGCGGGCAGCAGGGCCGAGCCGAGACAGACGACGACGCCGACACCCAGGGGCAGCAGCATGGACAGGCCGCTGATCACCAGGCCCCCCTCGGGGAAGGGGAATCCGATGGCCGGGAAGAGGGCCTGGAGTCCGGCCGCGATCCCGATGCCACCGGCGATCCCCACCGCCGAGGCGGCCACGGCGACGACGCTCGCCTCGGCCAGGGTCGACGCCGTGACCTGCCTGCGCGAGGCGCCGAGGGCGCGCAGCAGCGCGTTCTCACGGGTGCGCTGGGCGACGACGATCGCGAAGGTGTTGTGGATGGAGAAGGTCGCCACCAGGAGCGCGATGCCGGAGAAGACGAGCAGGAGCGTGGTGAAGAGGGTGAGGAACTGACTGGAGATCATGTCGGTGTTCTCCCGCGCGGACTCCTGTCCCGTGATGGCCTCGACCCCCTTCGGGAGTACGGGAGCCAGAGCGGAGACGAGCTCGTCCTGACCGACCCCGGGACCGGCCCGCACCCGGATGCCGGCGGCCTCGCCGGGCCTCGCGGTCAGGTACTTCTCCGCGTCGGCCTGGGTCATCCCGGTGAAGGTCACCTGGGCCATGCCGTCCTCGCCGCCGAAGGTCGCGAGGCCCACGATCGTGACCCGGACGGGGTCGGGCGTGCGCAGGACCGTCGTGTCGCCGATCTTCAGGTGGCCCTTCTCGGCGGCCCCCCGGTTGACGACGACCTCACCGGACTCGGAGGGGGCGCGGCCTTCGGCGAGCCGGTACGCGTTGAGCTTCGGGTCGTCGATCCAGTTGCCCGCGAGGGTGGGCGGGCCCTGTCCGCCGACGGGTTTCCGGTCGGAGCCGACGAGCTGGCCCGCGCCCTGGATGTCGGGCGCCGCGGCCGCGACTCCCGGGACGTGCTCGATCGTCCTGACCAGATCGGTGCCGACGGGCGCGCGGACGCCCTGGCTCTCCCCCGGGGTGGTGATGACGCCGGCGCTGCGGACGACGGCGTCGGTGCCCTTGGTCGCGTCGCCGAACATCGTGTCGAACCCGGCGCGCAGGGTGTCGCCCATGACGAGGGTGCCGGCCAGGAAGGCGACGCCGAGGAACACGGCGAAGAACGTCCCGGCGAAGCGGCGTCCGTGGCCGCGCAGCGACGACAGGCTGAGGCGCAGTGCGGCGTTCATACGGCCGCGCCTTTGCTGTCGAAGGCCTTCATGCGGTCGAGGACCTTGTCGGCCGTCGGGTTCTCCATCCGGTCCACGAGGCGTCCGTCGGCGAGGAAGACCACCTCGTCGGCGTGCGCGGCGGCGACCGGGTCGTGGGTGACCATGACGACCGTACGGTCCATCCGGCGCACCGCCCGGCCGAGGAGGCCGAGGACTTCCTGGCCGGAGCGGGAGTCGAGGTTGCCGGTGGGTTCGTCGGCGAAGACGACGTCGGGTTCTCCGGCGAACGCCCGTGCCACGGCGACGCGTTGCTGCTGTCCGCCGGACAGTTCGCTCGGCCGGTGGTGGAGCCGGTCGCGCAGACCGACGACGTCGACGAGGGCGTCGGTCCAGGCGCGGGAGCCCTTGGTCCCGGCGAGGTCCATGGGCAGGGCGATGTTCTCGGCGACCGTGAGCGTCGGAATCAGGTTGAACGCCTGGAAGACGAAGCCGATGCGGTCCCGGCGCAGCAGGGTCAGACGGCGGTCGTCGAGGGTGCCGAGCTCGGTGCCGCCGATGTACGCGGCTCCCGAGGTGAGGGTGTCGAGACCGGCCGCGCAGTGCATGAGGGTGGACTTGCCCGAGCCAGAGGGTCCCATGATCGCGGTGAAGCGGCCGGCCGGAAAGCCCACACTCACCCCGTCGAGGGCCCGGACGGCGGTGTCGCCGCTGCCGTAGACCTTCACGGCGTCGACGACACGTGCCGCGTCCGGGCGGGCGGTCGCGGTGGTCATGCCGCACCGCCCTTGCCCGTACGTCCGAACTGCTCGTCCAGGACGGACAGCCGGCGCCAGTACTCGTCCTCGTCGATCTCTCCGGAGGCGAAGCGGCGGCCGAGCACGGCGATCGGCGAGTCACCCACCGGCAGGGACCCGCCGGGGCCGAAGCCGCCCGTCGCCCGCCAGGGGCCGCGGCGTCCGCGCCAGGCGGTGCGCCGCAGCACGGTCACGACGCCGATCACGACGGCCGCCCAGATCAGCGGGAAGAACAGGATCCACGGGCCGGGGCCGCCGTCCCAGTTCGCCAGGGTCTGCATCTCGAGTCATCTCCTCGGTGGAACCACGCGTCTGCGCGGGATCTCTTGGTGATGTCTCGAGACTCGCCCCGGCAGGGGGGTCAAGTCGTCGTACGGCCAGCGGCCGTGCGCCTACCTCCGCGGGAGTACGCCGGGCGCCCCGGGCTGCTTCCCGCAGCGGCTCGCTCGTTCGGCGGCGGCCCGGGGCTGCCGTACCGCCGGCCGCGGCCTCGCCGTCCCCCGGTGCTCCCGAGGGTCAGACGGGCAGCGCCTTCAGCGGATCGTCCAGGACCGGCTGCCAGGCCAACTCGGCCGCTCCGACCAGGCTGTTGTGGTCCAGGGTGCAGGCGAGGATCGGTACCCCGCCGCTGCGTCCCCACAGGCTGCGGTCGGCGACGACGGCGCGCAGCCGGTCCGGGTCGGCGTCCAGCAGGGCGCGGTGCAGTCCGCCGAGGATGATGCGGTCCGGGTTGAGGATGCTGATGAGACCCGCCAGGCCGAGGCCGAGGCGGTCGATCAGCGCCTCGATGGCCGTACGGACGGACGGATCGTGGCTCTCGTCGCGGATCAGCTCGTTGGACTGCTGGAGCAGCGACACCTCGGGGCCGGGGGCCCGGCCGGCCGCGGTGAGGAAGGCCAGCGGGTCGGCCTCGACGTCGAGACAGCCGCGGCTTCCGCAGTGGCAGGGGCGGCCCTCGGGATTGACGGTGAGGTGGCCGACTTCGAGGGCGAGCCCCGAACTGCCGGTGTGCAGACGCCCGTCGAGCACCAGGGCACCGCCGACGCCACGGTGTCCGGTGGCCACGCACAGCAGGTCGCGGGCGCCTCGCCCCGCTCCGTGCCGGTGCTCGGCGAGGGCGGCGAGGTTGACGTCGTTGGCGGCGAACGCCGGCCCCTCGATCCCGGCCGCGCGCACCCGCTCCGCGAAGATCTCCCGGACGGGGGCCCCGGCGGGCCAGGCCAGGTGCAGCGGATTGAGCGCGAGCCCTTCGGGTTCGGTGACGGCCGACGGTACGGCGAGCCCTGCGCCCACACAGCGGCGCCCGGTCTCGCGGAGCAGTTCGGCGCCCGCGTCGACGACCGAGCCGAGCACCTTCGCCGGATCGGCGTCGACGGTCTCGCAACCGGGCGCGGTCGCGACGATCCGGCCGCCGAGGCCGACCAGGGCGGCCCGGAACCCGTCGGCGTGCACCTGCGCGGCCAGCGCGACGGGCCCGTCGTCGGCGACCTCCAGCCGGTGCGAGGGCCGCCCCTGCGAACCCGCGGCGGCACCGGGCCGCGCGTCGACGCGGATGAGCCCCAACGCCTCCAGCTCCGCGGCCACCGCGCCCGCGGTCGCCCGGGTGACTCCCAGTTCGGCGGTGAGCACGGCACGCGTCGGCGCGCGCCCGGTGTGCACAAGTTCCAGCGCCGGTCCGAGCGCTCCGCGCCCCCGGTCGAGCCGTGTCCGCGTGCTGCCATCCCCCGCCGTCCGGGGGCCCGCCTTGCCGTTCATGAGGGCGAGTCTCCCATGATCCGCTCCCGCGGGGCCCGTCCGGTCGCGGCCGCCGCCGCGCGACCGTGACGGCGGCCGCCGCCCGTGGCCCCCGGACGATTCGCCCGTCGCCCGTCGCACGGCGGACGGGAATCGCCGGACAGGCCCTATCGCGTGGGCTCCGGCGGGAAGCCGCCGGCGCGGAGCGTGAGGTTCAACCGCCCGGTCAGTCCCAACTCGGGGGGCGCCGTGCCCGCGTGCACCTTCGGCACTCCGTGGTACGCGAGCCGTGACGGGCCGCCGAACACGAAGAGGTCGCCGCTGCGCAGCTCGATGTCGGTGTACGGCCGTGTCCGGGACTCCGTGTTGCCGAACCGGAAGACACAGGTGTCGCCCAGGCTCAGCGACACGACCGGGGCGTCGCACGATTCGTCGCTGTCGCGGTGCATGCCCATACGGGCTTCGGCGTCGTAGAAATTGATCAGCGCGATGTCGTACACGGCGGACGGATCCGAGCCGAGGGCGTCGACGCCCAGGGTGTCCGTGACCGCCTCGCGGGCCAGGTCGCCGAGCCGGTCGGGGAAGGGCTTCACCGGCGAACCGTCACCGTCGACCACCGTCCTCGCGTAGCCGTACGGGTACCAGTGCCGGCCCAGGCAGACCTGGCGTGCGGTCATCGTGCCTCCGCCGGGCGTACGGACCGTGCGCAGGCCCGCAGGGGGCCGGGCCCAGCCGCGGCAGGCCTCCACCATCAGGCGCTGGCTTCGGGCGTCCAGCCAGTCCGGAAGGTGCACGGCGCCCGGCGCGATCTCCGTCCTGCCGCGCGGGAACAGCTCCGCGTCCATCGACATGCCCCCATCCTCGCGCACCTCAGGCACCCCGGGTCGCATAGCCTTGACCCACGATGAACGACCGGATGACGACACCCTGGGGCGAGTACGAACTCGCCCGCTTCCCCGAGGACCCGCGCGACCGGCTGCGGGCCTGGGACGCCGCCGACACCTATCTGCTGCGGCACCTCGCGGAGAGCGGCACCCCGCTGACGGGTTCGGTCGTGATCGTCGGCGACCGCTGGGGCGCCCTCACCACGGCGCTGTCCGAGCGACGGCCGACGCAGATCACCGACTCCCACCTGGCGCGGGAGGCGACCCGCTCCAATCTGGCGCGGGCCGGTGCCGAGGAGTCCTCGGTCCGGCTCCTCACGACGCTGGACCCGCCTCCCGGGCGGATCGACGTGCTGCTCGTACGGGTGCCGAAGAGTCTCGCCCTGCTGGAGGACCAGCTGCACCGGCTGGCACCCGGCGTGCACGAGGGAACGGTGGTGATCGGCACGGGGATGGTCAAGGAGATCCACACCTCGACGCTGCACCTCTTCGAGCGGATCCTCGGTCCGACCCGCACGTCGCTGGCCGAGAAGAAGGCCCGCCTGATCTTCTGCACCCCGCTCCAGGGGATCGCCCGGAGGGCCAACCCCTGGCCGTACAGCTATCTGCTGCCCGACGACGTCGGCCCGGTCTCCGGCCGTACGGTCGTCAACCACGCGGGAGTCTTCTGCGCCGACCGCCTCGACATCGGCACCCGCTTCTTCCTCGGGCATCTGCCGCGCAGCCGGGGCGCCGAGCGGGTCGTGGACCTGGGCTGCGGCAACGGCGTGGTCGGTACGGCCATGGCGCTCGCCAATCCCGAGGCCGAGGTGCTGTTCGCCGACGAGTCGTTCCAGGCGGTGGCCTCGGCGGAGGCGACGTACCGGGCGAACGCTGACGGAAAGGCCGAGTTCCTCGTCGCTGACGGGCTGGAGGGAGTGCCTTCCGGGAGTGTCGACCTCGTCCTGAACAATCCCCCGTTCCACTCCCACCAGGCGATGACGGACACGACCGCCTGGCGGATGTTCTCGGACGCCCGGCGCGCGCTGCGGCCGGGTGGCGAGCTGTGGGTGATCGGGAATCGCCATCTCGGCTACCACCTGAAGCTGCGCCGCCTCTTCGGCAACAGTGAACTGGTCGCGGGTGACGCCAAGTTCGTGATTCTCCGGGCCGTGAAGAAGGACGCCGGGCGATAGGGCTCGTCCGAGGCCGTCCGACCAGGGCGGGGCTGTCCCGGGGGACGCCCGCGCTCGACCCCGCGGACAGAATCCGCTCACTTTTTGATCACCTCTGGACACCTGCGCCTACAACCGTAAAGTGATGCCGATCACCAATGACAACTGGGGGAATCATGTCGCGCCGCGCTGTCGTCATCGGCGGGAGCGTGGCCGGCATGCTCGCCGCCGCGGCCCTCTTCCGGTCCATGGACGAAGTGATCGTCCTGGAGCGCGAGGAACTGCCCGACAGACCGTCCCCGCGCAAGCGGATCCCCCAGGCACGGCACGCCCACGTCCTGCTGCCCAGCGGACGTGACGCCATCCAGGAACTGCTTCCGGTGGCGAACGTGCACCGGCGCCTGCTCGCCGCGGGAGCGCGCGAGCAGCCCATGACCGACATACTGGGTTTTGGCCCGCAGGGCTGGCAGCGACGCTGGCCGACCGTGACCGACGACCTCCTGCTCACCTGCTGCAGCCGTGACCTGCTCGACTGGACCCTGCGTGACGCGGTCCTGAGCACCACTCCCGTCGTCGTCCGCCGTGCCGAGGCACTGTCCCTGGTGGGAACGGCGGAACGCGTCACCGGTGTACGGGTCCTCTCCGAAGGCCTCGAGGAGGAACTGCGCGCCGATCTCGTCGTCGACGCGAGCGGACGGGGTTCACGTGTCGAGCACTGGCTCGAGGGGCTCGGCGTGACGGACATACCCACCGACGAGGTCGACTCGGGGCTCGTCTGCGCCAGCCGGGTCTTCCGCGTCCCGTGGGGCGCGGAGGACTTCCCGCTGACCCAGGTCGAGGCGGACCCGACGGATTCCCGGCCGGGGCGCTCGGGGACTCTGGTGCCGATCGAGGACGGCCGCTGGCTGGTCACGCTCGCGGGCACCCGCGGCGGCGAACCCACCGCCGACCCCGAGTACTTCACCGACTTCGCCCTCCGCCTGCGCCACTCTCTCATCGGCCGGCTCGTCTCCGTCGCCGAGCCGCTCGGCGAGGTGTTCCTCAGCCGCAGCACCCGCAACAGACGCCGTGACTTCGAGAAGGCCGTGATGCCCGAGGGCCTGATCGTGCTCGGGGACGCCGTCGCCACCTTCAACCCCGTGTACGCGCAGGGCATGTCCGTCGCGGCCCTGGGTGCCCAGGCGCTGAGCCGGCAGCTGCGGCAGACCGACGTCACCGCCCCGGGCTTCGCCCGCGACGTCCAGCGGGCGGCCGCCAAGTCCGTCTCGGCCGCCTACACGATGAGCACGTCCCAGGACCAGTGGTTCCCGGAGGTCGTCGGCAGGGCTCCGAGCCTCGCGGACCGGCTCCTCAGCCAGTACATGGGCCGGATGGCACGTGTGGCGACCACCTCGTACTCCGTGTCCGCGGCCAAGTGCAAGGTCGCGACGCTCCAGGCCGACACGAGCAGTCTGCTGCACACCGAGCTGCTGATGGCCACGTTGAAGGGCCCCGTCATGGAGCCGTTGACCGGGCCTCCGCTGACCGCCGAGGAGAGCGCCTTCCTCGACTCCGTGGGCCCGCTCGCCGTGTGACAGCGGGTGCCGTGCGGGCGCTGGTCCGACCGGACCCGCGCTCCCGGCCTCCGTCCTGCCGTCGTACGAGCACCCGGAGTGCCCGGAGTGCCCGCCGCGTCGGGCGTGGTCAGGACAGCTGTCGCACCGCGGTCCTCCGGGACTGGACCGCGGCGTCGACGATCGGCGTGCGCACCGCCTTGGACAGGCTCAGCAAGGACGGCTGACCCGTGTCCAGCGACCGCGAACCGCCCTCCGGCCGTCGTACGCGCGCGCTGACCGAGACCACCACGTCGACGTCGCCGACCGAGATGCCGATGGTGCCGGTCTCCGCCATGGGGGCCGGCGTCTCGGCCAGAGCGGCCACGGCGACCATCGCGGCCATCCCGATCACCTCGGCCTCCGCCGCCGAGAACCCGGCGGCCAGCGCGTCCCGGCAGGCACGGCTGCGCACCTGGTCGTCGAGCTGCCCGGCAAGCCGTTTGAGGCCGTCACGGATGGCGGTTTCCCGTGTGGTGAGCCGCAGTTCGACGTCGCCGATCATCCGCCACGACAGCGCGGTGACACAGCGCCGGCGGCTGGTCGGTCCCGCCAGCAGACGGAACAGCGGACGCAACCGCACGAACGCGACGGCCGAGTCGATGCGCGGGCCGACGAGGGGAAGGATGTAGCCGGCCGAGGCCAGACAGGAACCGACGGCCACCAGCGGTGCGACGCTGGTGCTGAGGCTGTCCCAGCGGTGCCCGAGCCAATGAGCGCTCAGCGCCACGGACTTGACGATGCCGTAGGCGCTGGTGAACAGCCAGCCCAGCACGAGCAGGGCGAGCGAGCCCCGGGTCCAGCGTTTCACCTTCCGTATCCAGCTCCAGCACAACAGGGTCGTCGTCACCGCGGCCACCATGTGCGCCACCAGATACAGCACGATCATCTCCCGGATGAACGGCGTCGAGGCGTAGTAGGTGTCGAAGTCGGCCCGGCGTTCGACCGGCGCGTCGCCCAGCGAGAACAGCACGCCCTCGGCGGCGATCACTCCCAGATAGCTGAACAGCCAGGCCCGGGCGGTGCGCCGGACCTGGGCGGGGTCGTTGCCCCGCCAGTGCACGATGAGGATGAGGGAGGCCGCGCCGAAGGCGGTCACCGCGCCGTACGTCAGCGGCGCCGCGATGTTCGGAATGCCCGTGAGGCTGTTGACGAGAATGACGGTGGGCGGCGCACCGAGCACGAAACAGAGTCCCGACAGCAGGATGACGGCGCAGAACGACCGCTTGAGCGGGTCTCTGCGATGGCGGCGCAGGTCGGGCAACTGGGCGGCGAGTCCCATCCAGAGGACGGCCGCGGCCAGGTAGTAGATCAGTCCGTTCACATCGGGCCCAGAGGTGCGCGTGGGCCGAGTTCCCGGTGCGCGCCGGGGGACGGGCACGGCCCCCGGCGCGAGCCGGAGTGCCGACCGGTTCCGGACAGCGACTCGTTCACCGGGGCGTACACCCCGTCGTCGCGCGCCGACACACGGATACCAGCCAGAAGTTGACCGCTCAAGGCCTTCTCCGTCCTGCGCCCGGCCCGGTGCCGGCCCTGCCCCGAAAACACCGCGAACCCCTGCTCCCCGCGTCCATGGGGCCTACGGACGCGTGCCCGAGTGACCTCCGGGGCGAAGCTTCACCCGCGAGCGTACCGTGCCCTTTCGGCCTCCTCATGGTGGTTCACCCTAGCCACCTTGTCACCCGCTCGAACTGCCGTCGGTGCAAAAGCACATACGTGGAAACCGGCTTCCACGCGACCCGGTACCCGCCGGGCGACCGCCTTGGGGCGCATATCCGGCCGTAGCGGCACCTGGACGGCTCACCCCCGCAGCACACCGATGAGCCCCGCCACCGTCCGCGCCATCGCCTCCCGTCCCACGCCCAGGTACTTCCGCGAGTCCACGGCGTCGGGGCTGGCCGTGAGGAACTCCCGGATGGCGCCCGTCATCGCGATGTTCAGCGCGGTACCGACGTTGACCTTGGCGATACCGCCTCGGACGGCCGCGCGGAGCTCCGCGTCGGGCACCCCGGAGGAACCGTGCAGGACGAGGGGGACGCCGAGCGAGGCCGCCAGGCGCTTGAGCAGGTCGTGGTCGAGTGCCGCGGTCCGGGTGGTCATCGCGTGCGAGCTGCCGATCGCCACGGCCAGCGCGTCCACACCGGAGTCGGCCACGAAGGCGCGGGCCTCCCCCGGGTCGGTACGGGCACCGGGCGCGTGCGCGTCCCGCGGGGACTCACCGTTCTTGCCGCCGATCTCTCCCAACTCCGCCTCGATCCACAGGCCTTGGGCGTGCGCCCAGTCGGCGGCGGCCCGGGTCGCGGCGAGGTTCT
Source organism: Streptomyces sp. NPDC002698 (assembly GCF_042888945.1). NCBI lineage: Bacteria > Bacillati > Actinomycetota > Actinomycetes > Kitasatosporales > Streptomycetaceae > Streptomyces > Streptomyces sp. NPDC002698. The sequence goes on along the minus strand of NZ_JBIAQM010000004.1, from coordinate 342,747 downwards.
CCTCGTAGGACAGGCGCGAGGCGTCGTACATGACGGAGCTGAACCCGGCTTCGGGCGCCTGGCGCAGCAGTTCGTCGCTCCGCACGTGGTCGAGGTGCAACGCGACGGGCACGGAAGCCCGTTCGGCGGCGGCGGTAGCGGCACGGGCCAGCGGGAGCAGTCGTCCCTGACGGAACTTGACCGCGTTCTCGCTGACTTGGAGGACGACGGGCGCGCCGGCCGATTCCGCCCCCGCTATGACGGCTTCTACGTGTTCCAGTGTGATGACGTTGAACGCGGCGACGGCGGTCCGGGCCTCGGCGGTCCGGGCGACCAGCTCACCGGTTGCGGCGAGGGGCACAACTCCTCCTGCTCCATGGGGGATCGAGCCGGTTCCGCGGCTTCGGCGGCGTGAGCGGCGTCGGCGTCGGCGTCGGGTTCAGAGGTGCAGCGACCTCAGCGGCTTCAGCGACTCAGCGGCTTCAGCGACTCAGTGGCTTCAGTGGCTTCAGTGGCTTCAGTGGCTTCAGTGGCTTCAGTGGCTTCAGTGGCTTCAGTGGCTTCAGTGGCCGAGAATCACCGAGCGGGTGAGGTGGCGGGGCCGGTCGGGGTCGAGGCCGCGCGCCGCGGCGACGGCGACGGCGAGGCGTTGGGCGCGGACGAGTTCGGCGAGCGGGTCGAGGCCGCCGTCCACCCACAGCCCGCCGGTCTCCCGGACCTGTTCGGCCAGTCCCTCGGGTGCTTCGCCGAGCATCCAGGTGGCGGTGCCGTGGGTCGTGATGCTGATGGGGCCGTGCCGGTACTCCATCGCGGGGTAGGCCTCGGTCCAGGCGAGAGAGGCCTCCCGCATCTTGAGCCCGGCCTCGTTGGCGAGCCCGACGGTCCAGCCGCGGCCGAGGAAGGTGAACTGCGAGCAGTCGACGAGCCCTTCGGGCAGCGGGGTGCCGAGCGCGGTGCGCGCGTCCGCGACGACGGTCTCGCCGTGCAGGCCGAGATGGGCGCGGAGCAGGGTGAGCGCGGTCGTCGCGAAACGCGTCTGCACGACGGAGCGCTCGTCGGCGAAGTCGAGCACGACGACGTCGTCCGCGGACTTCATCACGGGCGTGTGCGGATCGGCGGTGACCGCGGTCGTACGCGTGTGTCCGCGCAGTCGCCCGAGAAGGTCGAGCACTTCGGTGGTCGTCCCGGAGCGTGTCAGGGCGACGACGCGATCGTACGAGCGGCCCGCGGGGAACTCCGAGGCGGCGAAGGCGTCCGTCTCCCCCTGCCCGGACTCCTCACGGAGCGCGGCCGCGGCCTGTGCCATGAAGAACGAGGTGCCGCACCCCACGATCGCGACGCGTTCCCCCGCCGTCGGCAGCGCGGCTTCGTGCGTTGCCGCCTCGTCGGCGGCGCGGATCCAGCACTCGGGCTGGCTGCTCAGCTCTTCCTCGACATGCGTCATGCCGTACCCCTCCCGCTGATGCTTGTTTCTGCAAGATATAGCGAGGTTTCGAGCACAATCAAGCATTTGAACGTGCTGGGGGTGCGTTAAGGTCGCGAAGGACCGAGGAATGGAGGGCGCTGATGTCGCGGGACGCCCGGTGGAAGGCACTGCTGGAACTGCTCGTGGAGCGGGGCCGCCTGGACGTCGAGGAGGCCGCGGCACGGCTGGAGGTCTCGGCGGCGACGATCCGGCGCGACTTCGACCAGCTCGCCGAGCAGCAGATGCTCGTGCGCACCCGGGGCGGAGCGGTCGTGCACGGCGTCTCCTACGAACTCCCCCTGCGCTACAAGACCGCCCGGCACGCCTCGGAGAAGCAGCGCATCGCGAAGGCGGTGGCGGACCTCGTCGCCCCCGGCGAGGCGGTGGGCCTCACCGGCGGCACCACGACGACCGAAGTGGCCCGCGCTCTCGCCGTACGCCCGGACCTGGCGTCGGGCTCCCCCGCGCTGACCGTGGTCACGAACGCGCTGAACATCGCGAACGAGCTCGCCGTGCGCCCCCAGTTCAAGATCGTGGTGACCGGCGGGGTCGCCCGGCCTCAGTCGTACGAGCTGATCGGGCCGTTGGCGGACGGCGTCCTCGAACAGATCACCCTGGACGTCGCCGTGCTCGGCGTGGTCGCGTTCGACGCCACGCACGGTGCCGCCGCCCACGACGAGGCGGAGGCGGCGATCAACCGACTCCTGTGCGAGCGGGCCGAACGCGTGATCGTCGCCGCCGACTCCAGCAAACTGGGGCAGCGCGCGTTCGCCCGTATCTGCGCGGCCGAGTCGGTGGACACACTCGTCACGGACGCGGCGGCCGGGCCCGAGATGATCGGACGGTTCGAGGACGCCGGGCTCGAGGTCAGGGCCGTATGACCCTCCGGCACCTCTTCCTGCCGGTCACCCGCGCCTGAACCGACGGCGCACGCGCCTCTGGAGGGCCGGAAGGGTCGGAACCCCCTGCCCTGGAGGCCTGGCGGACGCCCACCTCCCCACAAGTGGACACCGCATGAACATCAAAAGGAGGGTCCGGTTACCATATGAGCGCCACCTAGCTCGAAAGATGATTCCTGTGACTGTCAACGACGACGCGTTCACCAACTGGAAGACCCGCGAAGAGATCGCGGAGTCGATGATCCCCATCATCGGGAGGCTTCACCGGGAGCAGGACGTCACCGTCCTCCTGCACAGCCGCTCCCTGGTGAACAAGTCGGTGGTGAGCATCCTCAAGACCCACCGCTTCGCCCGGCAGATCGCCGGCGAGGAGCTCTCGGTCACCGACACGCTGCCGTTCCTCCAGACGCTCACCACGCTCGATCTCGGCCCGTCCCAGATCGACATCGGCATGCTGGCCGCGACGTACCGGGCCGACGACCGCGGCCTGTCCGTCGAGGAGTTCACCGCCGAGGCGGTCTCCGGCGCCACCGGCGAGAACAAGATCGAGCGCCGCGAGGGACGCGACGTCGTCCTCTACGGTTTCGGCCGCATCGGCCGCCTCATCGCCCGCCTGCTGATCGAGAAGACCGGCTCCGGCAACGGCCTTCGCCTGCGCGCCATCGTCGTGCGCCAGGGCGGCGACCAGGACATCGTCAAGCGCGCCTCGCTGCTGCGCCGCGACTCCATCCACGGCCAGTTCCAGGGCACGATCACCGTCGACGAGGCGAACAGCACGATCATCGCCAACGGCAACGAGATCAAGGTCATCTACGCCAACGCCCCGTCCGAGATCGACTACACGGCGTACGGCATCAAGGACGCCATCCTCGTCGACAACACCGGCAAGTGGCGTGACCGCGAGGGCCTCTCGAACCACCTGCGCCCCGGGATCGACAAGGTCGTCCTCACCGCTCCGGGCAAGGGCGACGTCCCCAACATCGTGCACGGCGTCAACCACGACACGATCAAGCCGGACGAGCAGATCCTGTCCTGCGCCTCCTGCACCACCAACGCGATCGTGCCGCCGCTGAAGGCGATGGCCGAGGAGTACGGCGTTCTGCGCGGCCACGTGGAGACCGTCCACTCGTTCACCAACGACCAGAACCTGCTGGACAATTACCACAGCTCCGACCGCCGGGGCCGCTCCGCGCCGCTGAACATGGTCATCACGGAGACGGGTGCCGCCTCCGCGGTCGCCAAGGCGCTGCCCGACCTCAAGGCGCCCATCACCGGAAGCTCGATCCGTGTCCCGGTGCCGGACGTCTCGATCGCGATCCTCAGCCTGCGCCTGGGCCGCGCGACCACCCGCGAGGAAGTCCTCGACTACCTCCGCAACGTCTCGCTGACCTCCCCGCTCAAGCGCCAGATCGACTTCATCAGCGCCCCCGACGCGGTGTCCAGCGACTTCATCGGCTCGCGCCACGCCTCGATCGTCGACGCCGGCGCCACCAAGGTCGAGGACGACAACGCGATCCTCTACCTCTGGTACGACAACGAGTTCGGCTACTCCTGCCAGGTCATCCGCGTCGTCCAGCACGTCTCCGGCGTGGAGTACCCGACGTTCCCGGCTCCGGCGGCCTGAGCCGCCGATCCGCCCAGAGGTTCCCGTCGGGTCGGCGAGGGACGCCCGGGCTTTCACGGCTCGCGCTCGACCAGCGCGGCCCATAGGGCCGCGACCCGCTGAGGGCCGCCATCCGTGTTCCGGGTGGCGGCCCTCAGCGGCGCGGCGACGGGGTCAGGGACAGATCCAGCAGTAGAGGCGGGCATCCCGCGGGACCGCTCGGCCGGCGAGCTCGGACAGCCGTTCCAGGAAGCCGGCGAGATCCCCTGGATCAGCCGGGTGGCGGAAGGTGCCCTCGGTGCTCGACCAGTCGGAGGCGACGTCGCGCAAGGAAGTGGCTTCACAGGTCGCGAGCGCGTCCCCCAACAGACCTAGACCATGGTCAAGAGGTGATCCGTGGGGCTGTAGTCGATCTTCCAGTCCGCACAGACCCCGCAGGATCCGTCCTCGACGCACCGCAAGCCCACAGTCACCCAGCGGACCGATCCGTCACCGCCGAGCGAGAACGCGACCGCGGCCTCGAACTCCTCGCTCCCGCAGGGGCAGCCGGCGGCACCGGGCTCGTCGTCCTCCCAGGACTCCTCGTTCCAGTACTCCTCGCTGTCCGCGATGAACGCACGACTGCCGCAGCCAGAACACTCCCGTTCCGCTCCGGAGGCATTCGCCGACACGGAGAACACCCGGCCGCCGCACCCCTGGCAGACGGAAGGAGCAATCCTCACCGGGCGGCCGTCAACAGCCTCCCGCAAGAACGCCGCGAGCTCGGCGGGGACACCTTCGCCAACCTGATCATCAGCATGCACAGTCGCATCGTTCCAGACGCCCCGAACGCACACCCGACCAGCCGACCAGCCGACCAAAGAGCGACGGGGAATCCCGTCCCACCGGACCCCGGTCGCCCCTCGTTCGCGTGACATCCATCCTGCGCGGCATCCCTCCTGCGCGACGCCGGCCACTGAGCACCGGCCGCCGCGGGGGCGCCCCACGCACCCCTCGCCCGACCCGCGCCCGCCGCACCGTTCCACGCCTGTCCGAACGGGGCTCGACCGGGGCCGGAGCGGGGCTCGGCGGAGGTCCGAGCGGGGCTCCACCCCGCTCCCACCAGCACCTTCGTACGGCGGCGCCTCTCGCGTCCCGCCCCCGACGCCCCCTTGCCCCGAGCGTGGCAGCCGTCTAACGTGAGTTTGTGCCACAAATAAACAAAATGGTTCCGCACAGCGTCGTGCCGGATCGCTCCCTCACCCGACTCCGCGTGATCATCACCGCCTTCTTCGCCCTCGACGGCTTCGTGTTCGCCGGCTGGGTCGTCCGGATCCCCGCCATCAAGCACCAGACCGGCGCTTCCGCCGGCGCTCTCGGCCTCGCGCTCCTCGGCGTCTCCGCCGGTGCCGTGATCACCATGATGCTCACGGGGCGGCTGTGCCGACGGTTCGGCAGTCACCAGGTGACCGTGGTCTGCGGGGTGCTGCTGTCCCTGAGCATCGTCCTGCCCCCGCTCGCCGGCTCGGTACCGGTTCTCGGACTGTTCCTGCTGGTCTTCGGCGTCGGCTACGGCGGCATCAACGTCGCCATGAACAGCGCGGCCGTCGATCTCGTGGCAGCGCTGCGACGCCCCGTGATGCCGAGTTTCCACGCGGCCTACAGCCTGGGCGGCATGCTCGGAGCGGGCCTCGGCGGGCTGGTCGCCGGATATCTGTCACCGACACGCCACCTGCTCGGCATCGCCGTCATCGGCCTCCTCGCGACCGGCGTCGCGGGACGCGCGCTGCTTCGTGAGGACGCCCCGGTGTCACCGGATCGCCCACGGGGTGACGCCCCCGAGGGCCGACGCCCCCTCGTCGGATCCCGCACCCGTGGCCTGGTGGTGGTCTTCGGGCTGATCGCCCTGTGCACCTCGTACGGCGAGGGCGCGCTCGCGGACTGGGGCGCGCTCCATCTCCAGCAGGACCTGGCCACACACCCGGGGACAGCCGCCGCCGGATACTCGTGCTTCGCCCTCGCCATGACGGTCGGCCGGCTGAGCGGGACGGCACTGCTCGAACGGCTGGGCCGGACCCGCACCTTGGTCATGGGCGGCACGACGGCCGCGCTCGGCATGCTGCTCGGTTCCCTCGCGCCTTCCGTCTGGCTGGCTCTCGTCGGCTTCGCCGTCACCGGGCTCGGCCTCGCCAACAACTTCCCCGTGGCGGTCGACAGGGCCGGCGCGCTCGCCGGAGCGAGCGGGGTCGCGGTCGCGTCCACCCTCGGGTACGGGGGCCTGCTGCTCGGGCCACCCGCGATCGGGTTCATGGCCGACTGGTACTCCCTGCCGACGGCACTCACGAGCGTGGCGGCGCTGGCGGCCGTGGCCGCCCTGATCGGATTCGCGACGCGCCGGGCCGCGGTGGGCTGACAGGGGACAGCGTGGGCTGACGGGGGGACAGCGGTGGGGGTGAGGAGCGGCCGGCCCGAACTCGGCCCCTCTCCCTCGCACTTCGACCTCACGCTTCGGCCTCGCACTCCGCGTGCCCGGCCCGCGTCGGGCACAATTCCCGGCATGGAGATTCGGGAGTTCGTGGAAACCCTGGACAGGGAGGGCCGGTCGCTGGCCGCGGCCGCGGAGAAGGCGGGCGTCGACGCCGAGGTCGCGACCTGCGCGGGCTGGCGGGTAAGGGATCTGGTGCGGCACACGGGCATGGTCCACCGCTGGGCCACCGCGTTCGTCGCCGAGGAGCACACCTCGTACCACCCCGACGGCGGTCTGCCGGATCTGGACCACGACGAACTGCTCACCTGGTTCCGCGACGGGCACGCCCGGCTCGTGGACACCCTGGCCGGCGCCTCGCCGGACGTGCGGTGCTGGAGCTTCCTGCCGGCACCCTCGCCGCTGGCCTTCTGGGCACGCCGTCAGGCGCACGAGACCACGGTGCACCGGGTCGACGCCGAGTCGGCGCTCGGCGTCGAACCCAGCGCCGTCCCGCCGGACTTCGCGGTCGACGGGATCGACGAGTTGCTGCTCGGATTCCACGCGCGGGACAGGAGCAAGGTCCGGACCGAGGAGCCCCGTGTCCTGCGCGTGCGCGCCACGGACCGCCCGGACGCCGTGTGGACCGTACGCCTGTCGTCCGGAGCGCCGCTCGGTGAACGCGGCGGTCACGCGGGTCCGGACACCGACGAGAACACGGACGTGGACTGCGAGTTGGCGGGACCGGCCGCGGGGCTCTACCTGGCCCTGTGGAACCGCGCGCCTTTCCCGGGCGTGACGGGCGACGCCTCGCTCGCCACCCTGTGGCGGGAGAAGTCCGCCATCACCTGGAGCTGAGGACACGACCGGCCGGCCGGTCCGTCAACCCGGTCGACCGCAGGACGGCGCCGGGCCGCCCGCCAGCATCCGGGACAGGACCGCACGCTGCAACGGCAGTACCTCGCCGTGCAGTTCGCGCCCCTTCGGCGTGAGGCACACGCGTACACCCCGCCGGTCCTCGGCGCACATCCCGCGCGTCACGAGACCGTCCTTCTCCAGGCGCCCGATCAGCCGGGACAGGGCGCTCTGGCTGAGGTGGACGCGCTCGGAGATCTCCTGGACCCGGAAGCTGGGGCCGCCGTCCGCCGCGGTGCCCGCCACCAGCAGGTCCAGGACCTCGAAGTCACTGGCTCCCAGGCCATGGGGATGCAGCTCGCGATCGAGCTCGCACAGGGTACGGGCGTGCACCGTCAGGATGTCGCGCCACTGGTCCACGAGCCCTCGCTCGGCATTCTCGGCCGCCATGCACGCACCGTAGCAAAGAATCAAATTTGTTGCATCAGAATTAAATGCGCTTGCAATCAATGCATGTGCATGTACTGTCGGCGGCATGACCTCTCCGCTCACCCACCCCGTGCCGGGACGCTGGACCCCCCGGCTGTGGGGCACCTTGCTCGTGCTCTGCGCCGCGATGTTCCTGGACGCGCTGGACGTGTCGATGGTCGGCGTGGCACTGCCGTCCATCGGCTCCGAACTCGACCTCTCCACCTCGACCCTCCAATGGGTCGTCAGCGGCTACATCCTGGGATACGGCGGGCTGCTCCTCCTCGGCGGACGCGCCGCCGACCTGCTGGGCCGCCGCCAGGTCTTCCTGGTGGCCCTCGCGGTGTTCGCGCTCGCCTCGGTGCTCGGCGGACTCGTCGACTCCGGCCCGCTGCTGATCGCCAGCCGTTTCATCAAGGGTCTGAGCGCCGCGTTCACCGCACCCGCGGGCCTGTCGATCATCACCACGACGTTCGCCGAGGGTCCGCTGCGCAACCGCGCGCTCTCGATCTACACCACCTGCGCGGCCACCGGATTCTCCATGGGCCTGGTCCTGTCCGGTCTGCTCACCGAGGCGAGCTGGCGTCTGACCATGCTGCTGCCCGCGCCCATCGCCGTCGCCGCCCTGTTCGCGGGCCTGAAGCTCATCCCGCGCAGTGAGCGCGAGAAGAACCACGGTGGTTACGACATCCCCGGCGCCGTCGTCGGTACCACCTCGATGCTCCTGCTCGTCTTCACCGTCGTCCAGGCGCCCGAAGCCGGCTGGGGATCGGCCCGGACCCTGCTGTCCTTCCTCGCCGTCGCCGTGCTGCTCAGCGTCTTCACCGCCATCGAGCGACGGAGCCCGAGCCCGCTGATCCGGCTCGGCGTGCTGCGCTCCGGCAGCCAGATCCGGGCCCAGCTCGGCGCGATGGCGTTCTTCGGCTCGTACGTCGGCTTCCAGTTCCTGGTCACGCTGTACATGCAGTCGCTGCTCGGCTGGTCGGCCCTGCACACCGCGCTCGCCTTCCTGCCGGCCGGCGCGCTGGTGGCGCTGTCCTCGACCAAGGTCGGGGCCGTCGTCGACCGGTTCGGCACACCGCGGCTCATCGCGGCGGGCTTCGCCCTGATGGTCACCGGGTACGCGCTCTTCCTGCGTGTCGATCTCGACCCGGTCTACGCGACGCTCATCCTGCCGACCATGCTGCTCATCGGCGCCGCGTGCGCCCTCGTCTTCCCGTCGCTCAACATCCAGGCCACCAACGGCGTCGACGACCACGAGCAGGGCATGGTCTCGGGCCTGCTCAACACCTCCGTACAGGTCGGCGGCGCGATCTTCCTCGCGGTCGTGACCGCCGTCGTCACCGCGAACTCCTCCGAGGGGTCCTCGCCCCAGGACGTCCTCGACAGCTACCGGACCGGCCTGATGGTGGTGACCGGCATCGCCCTGGCGGGACTGCTGATCACACTGCCCGGCCTGCGCGCCCGGCGGCCGCGGGAGTCCGTCGTCGTCGCCCGGTCCGAACGGGCCGACCAGGTCGGCCCGTCCGACCCGACGAGCCCGTCCAGCCAGCCCGTTCGCTCCGACCGGTCCGGCCGGACGGTGGGCGAGCCGGGGGCGGAGCGGGTCGGCGTCCACGATCGGTGAACACCTCCGACGTGTGCCCGGCGGGGCCTTGCCCCGCCGGGCACACGGCTGTCGACCCGATCGTTCCTCAGCCCAGCCAGCCGGGCCGCACCAGCCCCGACTCGTAGGCGAGCACCACCAGTTGGGCGCGGTCGCGTGCCCCGAGTTTCACCATCGTCCGGCTGACGTGGGTCTTGGCCGTGAGCGGGCTGACGACCAGGCGGCGGGCGATCTCGTCGTTCGAGAGCCCGATGCCGACCAGCGCCATCACCTCCCTTTCCCGCTCGGTGAGTTCGGCCAGGGTCGCGGCCGACTCCGGCTCCTTCGAGCGCGCCGCGAACTCGGAGATCAGCCGGCGCGTCACCCCGGGCGAGAGCAGGGCGTCGCCCTCGACCACCGCCCGTACCGCGCGCAGCAGTTCCTCGGGCTCGGTGTCCTTGACCAGAAAGCCGGAAGCACCGGAGCGGATGGCCTCGAAGACGTACTCGTCCAGCTCGAAGGTGGTGAGCATGACCACCTTCACGTCCCCGAGAGCCGCGTCGCCGGTGATCCTGCGCGTGGCGGCGAGGCCGTCCAGCACGGGCATCCGGATGTCCATCAGGACGACGTCCGGGCGCAGTTCACGCACCGCGCCCACCGCCGCCTCCCCGTCGGCGGCCTCCCCGGCCACCTCGATGTCCGGCTGCGCGTCGAGCAGCGCCCTGAAACCGGCTCTGACCAATGACTGATCGTCGGCGAGCAGTACGCGGATCACCGGTTCTCCTCCTTGGCCTTCCACGGCAGTACGGCCAGCACCCGGAACCCTCCGTCGTCACGCGGACCGGCCTCGATCGTGCCACCCAGCGCGGCCGCCCGCTCGCGCATGCCCGCGAGCCCGTTCCCGCTTCCGCCCGCGTCCGCGCCGGTGGCCGGACCGTCGTCGTCGATCCGCAGCCGCAGCACACCCCGCTCGTGATCGAACCGCACCCGTGCCCGGCGCGACCCCGAATGCCGTACGACATTGGTGAGTGCTTCCTGGACGATGCGGAACGCGGCGAGGTCCGTACCGGGCGCCGGGGCCGGAACCTCACCCTCGATCTCGACCGTGAGACCGGCGCTCGCGGCCTGCTCGACCAGTTCGGGAAGCCGGTCGAGCCCGGGAGCGGGCGCGCGCGGTGCCTCCCCCGGTGTCCTCAGGGTGTCGAGCACCTGCCGGACCTCGCCGAGTGCCTCCTTGCTGGCCGCCTTGATGGTGGTGAGCGCCGTGCGCGCCTGTTCGGGGTCGGAGTCGAGGAGTGCCAGGCCGACGCCCGCCTGGACGTTGATCACCGAGATGCTGTGCGCCAGCACGTCGTGCAGTTCGCGGGCGATCCGCAGCCGTTCCTCGTCGGCGCGCCGCCGGGCGGCCTGCGCGCGCTCGGCCCGCTCACGGCTCCACTGCTCACGGCGCACCCGCACCAGTTCCGACAGGGCCACCACCGCCACGACCCAGGTGGCGATGCCGATCTCCTGCATCCAGGACGGAGGGTGGTCGCCCGTCGGGGGCAGCCGGCGGTACAGCCAGTGGGCGACCAGGAGGTGCCCCGCCCACAGCAGGCCGAGCGCCGTCCAGGCCGCTCTGCGGTGCCCGGCGACCACGGCGCCGAAGCAGCCCACCGCGACGGGGAGGAAGACCGGCCCGTAGGGATAGCCCGCGGCCACATAGACCAGGGCCACCGCCGCCGTGCCGAACACGACGAACACGGGGTGGCGCTGTCGCCAGAGCAGCAGGCCGGAGCCCACCAGCAGGAGCGTCCGGGAGAAGGCGTCCAGCGCGAGCCGGTCGCCGTGCTGGGCGTGGGCCGCGAAGGTGGATCCGATGAGCACGAAGGCGGTCAGCAGCAGCGTGGAACGCCACGGCCATCGCGCGCGGCGCCCCTCGTCGTCCCAGCGGTCCCGCCCGTGCGGCCCGTGCCACCATCGCGACGGACCGCCCCACGCCGGTGCCGCGGGTGTGTGCTGCTCTTCCATGGCCGTCACGCTAGACGGCCGACCGCGGCGGCGGCGTCCACCGGGCGAGGTGATCACCCGTACTCCCCACGGAGTACGACGCCGTCGAGGCCCGGCTGCGCCGAGGGCGGCCTGCCACGCCGAAGGCGACGGCCCGGACCACAGCGAGGCCGACCCGGCCTCCGTCGAGGGCGGCCCGGCCGGCACCTACGGCGGCCCCGCAACGTCGAAGAAGGCCCCTCTACGCCGAAGGCGGCCCGGCGGCGGTCCCGCCCGGCTCCGGGTACACCAGCCCCACCTCGTGAGCGAGCCGTTCCACGGCGTGGCGGAAGAACGGCTCGCGGTCCTCCACGACCCGGTTGAACTGGCCGAACAGTTCGAACCCGATCAGCCCGTAGAGCTGCGCCCACGAGGCCACCAGCGCCACCACCACCTCGGCCGGCAGATCGGGCGCGAGGTCGGCGGCCATCCGCCGCGCCTCGGCCTTCAGTCCGACGGGCAGCGGCGTACGGGCCACACCCTTGCCCCGGTACGCGTCCCGGACGACCCCGATCAGGAGCAGGCCGACCCGGGAGGCGGACGGAACGGTCTCCTGCGGTGCGACGTACCCGGGGACGGGCGAGCCGTAGATGAGCGCGTACTCGTGCGGATGCTCCAGCGCCCAGCGTCGCGCCGCCGTGCACACGGCGATCCAGCGCTCCCGGGAGCCGGCGGCGGCCACCTCGGCGTGCGCCGACTCGGCCGCCTCGCCCAGGGAATCGTAGGCGTCGATGATGAGCGCGGTCAGCAGGTCGTCCCGGCTGGGGAAGTACCGGTAGAGCGCGGAGGAGACCATCCCCAGCTCGCGGGCGACGGCCCGCAGGGAGAGTTTGGCGGCGCCCTCGGCGGCGAGCTGTCTGCGCGCCTCGTCCTTGATGGCCGCCGTGACCTCGATCCTGGCTCGGGCACGTGCCCCTCGCGCGGTACTCATACGGTGCAGTGTCCCATGTTTTCAGAGCAGTGCACACAAACGAGAGCAGCGATCCGAAAGTGGATCGATGCTCCACTTCATGATCGGCAGCAACAAACGAGAGCAGCGAACAAAAACGAGAGCACTGCTCTTGCATTGGATCACCGATCCGATGCAGACTCTTCTCAAGCGAGAGCGGTGCTCACAAAACAGATCGGCGCTCTCAACACACGCCCCGAGAGGTAACCGTGTCCACACACGTCCAGAAGCCCGGCTGGTTCACCGTCAACGTCTTCAACCGTGCCGTGGCCTGGATCACCAGGCGCGGACTCAGTGTCTGGGGCTCACGCGTCCTGGCCGTCCGGGGCCGCAAGAGCGGCGAATGGCGGACGACCCCGGTCAATCTGCTCATCGTGGACGGTGAGCAGTACCTCGTCGCACCCCGCGGCCATGTCCAGTGGACGCACAACATGCGGGCGGCCGGCGGAGGCGAGCTGCGCCTCGGCAAGAAGGTCGACACCTTCACCGCCGTGGAGGTGACCGACGACGACAAGGTGTCGCTGCTGCGCGCCTACCTCAAGCGCTGGAAGGCCGAGGTCGGCGTCTTCTTCGGCGGCGTCGGCCCCGACTCGCCGGACGAGGAACTGCGGCGCATCGCCCCCGACCACCCGGTCTTCCGGATCACGGTCACGAGCTGACACCGCCACGCCCTCAGGACCTGTCCGACGATGCCCTTCGGCTTCGCGATGCCCTTCGGCTTCGCGATGCCCTTCGGGCGACGACGGGAATCGTCGGACGGGGCCTTGGGCTAGTGCCGCGGCAGGCAACGTTCGCCCCGTCGCGACGCCCGGCACGCTCCCCCAAGCTCTCCGAGCAGGGGGCACCCCCACTCGCCGCACCGGCCGAAAGCCCAAGTACGTCCAGTACGAGGACTTCCGGCCGGCACACCGAGAGCACGCACCGGACGTCGCTCCTTGACGGGCAAACGTTGCCTGCCGCGGCACTAGTCCCCGGCTCCTTCAGCCGCCTGGGGCCGGCGGTCGAGGGCCGTCAGGGCCCGCCCGACCGTCGGGTGGGTCCGGATGATCTCCCCGAGCGTGGTGGAGCCCCGGGTGATCCCGGTGAAGGCCTTCCACACCGGGCGCAGGCCGGTGAGCCCCGCGTGGAACATGCCGGGGCGGCGCTCGAAGGCGCCGAGCAGGCGCTTGCCGACGCTCATCTCGACACCGAGCCCCGCCTTGATCGCGAAGGCGTAGTTCAGTGCCTGCCGCCGCGCGTCCACGGCGTCGTGCGACTCGGCGATCCGTACCGCCCACTCGCCCGCGAGCCGACCGGAGCGCAGCGCGAACGAGATGCCCTCACGGGTCCAGGGTTCGAGCAGTCCCGCCGCGTCGCCGCAGACGAGCACCCGGCCCCGCGACAGCGGCGAGTCGTCGGCTCGGCACCGCGTCAAGTGGCCCGAGGAGATGGACGGTTCGAAGCCGGCCAGGCCGAGCCGGGCGATGAAGTCCTCCAAGTACCTCTTGGTGGCGGCGCCTTCACCGCGCGCGGAGATCACGCCGACGGTGAGCGTGTCCCCCTTGGGGAAGACCCATCCGTAACTCCCGGGCATGGGGCCCCAGTCGATCAGGACGCGCCCCCGCCAGTCCTCGGCGACCGTCTCCGGCACCGGGATCTCGGCCTCCAGGCCGAGATCGACCTGGTCGAGCTTCACGCCGACGTGCGCTCCTATCCGGCTGGCGCTGCCGTCGGCACCCACCACCGCCCGCGCCAGGACGGTCTCGCCGCCCTGAAGGACCACGGCCACGGTGCGCCGGTCCGGCACCGCCGAACCGTGCTGCTCGACGCGGGAGACCGTGGCACCCGTACGCAGCTCGGCACCCGCCTTCTGCGCGAACTCGACGAGCTGCTGGTCGAACTCCGGACGGTTGATCAGCCCGAACAGCATGTGCCGGGACCGCCTGGTGCGGGCGAACCGGCCGTCCATCGAGAAGGTGACCGCGTGCACCCGGTCCCTGAACGGCAGCTCGAAGCCGGGGGGCAGCGCGTCGCGCGAGGGGCCGATGATGCCGCCGCCGCATGTTTTGTAGCGGGGCAGTTCGGCTTTCTCCAGCAGCAGGACGCTGCGTCCCGCGACCGCTGCCGCGTAGGCGGCCGACGCACCCGCCGGCCCTCCACCGACGACCACGACGTCCCACACCCGCTGTTCGTCGTCCGCCGTACGCCGCTCGTCGTCCGCCGAAGAGTTCTCGCTGCTCACGTTGGTCTACTGCTCCCAGTCCAGCCGTTGCCGCACCTGTCCCCCGCATCCTACGGCGGGCGTCGCCGCAGGCCGCTGTGGGAGGATCGGCAACGGATGCGTCCTGTACACCAGTCCGCATCACTCGATCATCTGTACACAGAAGTACAACGTCGCACCTACAAGGAGCGTGCCCATGTCGTCGAATCCGGTCGCCGAGACCGTCGCCTCGCTCATGCCCCGGGCGAAGGCGGAACTCACCGAGCTGGTGGCTTTCAAGTCGGTGGCGGACTTCGACCAGTATCCGAGGAGCGAGAGCGAGGGCGCCGCGAACTGGATCGTCGAGGCGCTGCGCTCCGAGGGCTTCCAGGACGTGGCACTGCTCGACACCCCGGACGGCACGCAGTCGGTGTACGGCTACCTGCCGGGCCCCGAGGGCGCGAAGACGGTCCTGCTGTACGCGCACTACGACGTGCAGCCGCCGCTGGACGAAGCGGCCTGGACGACGCCTCCGTTCGAGCTGGTGGAGCGCGACGGCCGCTGGTACGGACGCGGCAGCGCCGACTGCAAGGGCGGTGTCGTCATGCATCTGCTGGCGCTGCGCGCCCTGAAGGCGAACGGCGGCGTCCCGGTGCACGTCAAGGTCATCGTCGAGGGTTCGGAGGAGCAGGGCACCGGCGGTCTGGAGCGGTACGCCGAGGAGCACCCGGAGCTGCTGACCGCCGACACCATCGTCATCGGCGACGCCGGCAACTTCCGGGCGGGCCTGCCGACGGTCACCGCGACCCTGCGCGGCATGACCCTCGTACGGGTGCAGGTGGACACCCTCGAGGGGAACCTGCACTCGGGCCAGTTCGGGGGTGCGGCGCCCGACGCGCTGGCCGCGCTGATCCGCGTCCTGGACTCGCTGCGGGCGAAGGACGGTTCGACGACCGTGGACGGTCTGGCGGGCGAGGCCGCGTGGGACGGGCTTCAGTACGAGGAGCAGGCGTTCCGTGAGGACGCCAAGGTGCTCGACGGGGTGGAACTCATCGGCTCCGGCACGGTCGCCGACCGCGTCTGGGCGCGTCCGGCCGTCACGGTGCTCGGGATCGACTGCCCGCCGGTCGTCGGCGCGACCCCGTCGGTGCAGGCGGGCGCCCGTGCGCTGATCAGCCTGCGGGTGCCGCCGGGCATGGACGCGGTCGAGGCGACGAAGCTGCTGGAGGCGCACATCGAGGCGCACACGCCGTGGGGCGCGCGGGTGAGCACCGAGCGGATCGGACAGGGCCAGGCGTTCCGCGCCGACACGTCCAGCCCCGCGTACGCGTCGATGGCCGAGGCCATGGCGGTCGCCTACCCGGGCCAGGAGATGCAGTCGGCGGGCATGGGCGGCTCGATCCCGCTGTGCAACACGCTGGCCTCGCTGTACCCGGAGACGGAGATCCTGCTCATCGGCCTGAGCGAGCCGGAGGCGCAGATCCACGCGGTGAACGAGAGCGTCTCGCCGGACGAGCTGGAGCGTCTGTCGGTCGCCGAGGCGCTGTTCCTGCGGAACTACGCGGCGAGCTGATCGTCCCCGGACGAGGCAAGGGCCCTCGTCGGCGTGCGAGGGCCCTTGCCCTGTCCGGTCGTTCACCGCGAGAGCTCCCATGAAGGACCCATGGGTCACCTCGGCGAAAATCGGCCCGGTGGAGGTCACCTCGGCGGAAGTCGGCTCGGCGTCCGTCGACGGGACCGACGGGACCGACGGGGTCATGCCGATGAAAGCCGCGGTACGGAAGCTACGGTGCGGGAAGCCGTCGCACCGGCGGTACGGGCCGGTGTCAGCCGAGCGGCACACCGGCCTCCAGGTACAGCGCCGCGCCGCGCTCACGGGCCCGCAGAGCCCAGCGGAGCCGTTCGTAGCGCACGGGCGGCAGCAGGTCGGCCGCCTCCTGCTCGGTGACGAAGCGCCAGCCACGGAGTTCCGGTCCCGGTAGCAGGAGCCCCCGGACGGCCTGTTCGTCGAGGTGTCCGCCGTCGAACAGGAGCCGCAGACCGCCGTAACCGGGCGGTGCGGGCGATTCCCAGTCGACGACGAGCAGCGTGGGCACCTCGTCGAGGGTGATGCCGGTCTCCTCGGTGACCTCGCGCATGCCCGCGCGGGCGGGGGCCTCCCCGGCCTCGACGACCCCGCCGGGGAACTCCCATCCCGCCTTGTAGGTGGGGTCGACGAGCAGGACCCGGTCGTTCTCGTCGAAGAGGAGCACTCCGGCGGCGACCGTCTCGGCGGTGGGTTCGGGAGTCTGCACGATGTCGCACACGGGTGCCTGCCCGGTGCGTACGGCCTCGGCGACGCGCAGGGCGGTGTCGTACGGGGTGAGCGTGCTGGTGTCGACGGGGTGGGCGTCGGCCGTCAGCCAGGGGAGCGCGGCCCGGTAGGGCTCGATGTGGTCGTAGGACCACTGGCGCACCCGCATCTCTCCGTCGGGCAGGTCCGGAGGCACCTCCCGCCCGGCTATTCGCTCCCGCAGGATCGTTTCCGCCGGGGCGAGAAGCACATGGCGTACGGGAATCCGGCGCGCGGCGAGCCCGCCGAAGATCTCGTCGCGGTACTCCTGGCGCAGCAGGGTCATGGGGACGACGAGGACGCCGCCGAGCTCGGAGAGCAGGGCGGCCGCGGTGTCGACCACGAGCCGGCGCCAGATCGGCAGGTCCTGGTAGTCGCCGACCTCGGCGAGGTGCTTGGCCGGGAGCAACTGCGTGAGTGTGCCCCCGATGACCTCGGGGTCGAAGAGCGTGCTGTTCGGGATCAGCTCGATCAGTTCCCGTGCGGTGGTGGTCTTCCCCGCACCGAACGCACCGTTGATCCAGACGATCACGATTCCCCCTCTTCTGCTGGACCCCTGAGGCTTGCCCGCTCCACCCTGCCACGGAAACCAGCCGCTGATGAGGGCGCCGGCAAGGCGACGCCGGTGCCCCCGTGACGGGGACACCGGCGTGACGCGGCGGTCCTTCAGCCGTTCTGGTCGCCGAGGGTGCCCTCGGCGACCGCCAGGCCGTCGGTACCGGCGGTGTGATCGACCGAGCTGAGCGTGTCGTTGGCGTTCAGATCGCTCAGGGTGTCCACGCTCAGGGCGTGGGACGGGGTGATCGCCGCGACGACGAACCCGGTGGCGAGGGAGGCGATGGCGAGCATGCTGCGCTTCTTCATGCCCGGTTCAACTACGAAGGCCGGACGGAGTCACGGTGCACCGGCCACGTTCATCCGGACATCTCCACCGCGAACCGTGCCCGGGCACCACCAGATCAGACCCGAGCCAAACCCGACACCTCCAGGTCGGATCCGAGCCCAACCCGACTCCTCCCGCTCACGCCCGAGCCCAACCCGACACCACCAGGTCACGCCCCACCCCACCGGATCAGACGCGGGCCGCAGCCCGAGGCCACCGCACCACACGCACGCGTGACAGGCCCGAGGCCGCCGCACCACAGGCGTGACGAGCTCAAGGCCACCGGATCAGACGCGTGACAGGCCCGACCCCACCGGATCAGACGCGGGCCGCAGCCGAGCGCGACCTGCGGGTGAGCGCGGCCGCGGCCGCGCCGACCAGCCCGGCGTCGGTGCCCATCAGCGCGGGCGTCACGGTCAGCCGCTGGACGAAGGACAGCGTCGCGTAGTCGGCCAGGGCCCGGCGCAGCGGTGCGAGGAGCACGTCGCCCGCCTTGCCCACTCCCCCGCCGATCACGGCGATGTCGATCTCGACCAGGGTCGCGGTCGCCGCGATGCCCGCGGCGAGAGCCTTCGCGGCCCGCTCGAAGGAGGCCACGGCGACCGGGTCACCGGCGCGGGCCGCTTCGGCGACCGCCGCGGCCGAGGTGTCGCCGTCGGGACCGGGCTGCCAGCCCGCCTCCAGCGCACGGCGGGCGATGTTCGGGCCGCTGGCGATGCGCTCGACGCAGCCCCTGGAGCCGCAGGGGCAGGGATCGCCGTCCAGGTCGACACTGATGTGCCCGATGTGGCCCGCGTTTCCGGTGGGGCCCGCGTGGAGCTGCCCGTTCAGGACGAGCCCGCCGCCCACGCCGGTGGACACCACCATGCACAGGGCGTTGTCGTGGCCGCGGGCGGCGCCCTGCCAGTGTTCGGCCGCGGTGATCGCGACGCCGTCGCCGATCAGCTCGACGGGCA
The DNA here is from genome assembly GCF_042888945.1 of Streptomyces sp. NPDC002698. NCBI lineage: Bacteria > Bacillati > Actinomycetota > Actinomycetes > Kitasatosporales > Streptomycetaceae > Streptomyces > Streptomyces sp. NPDC002698. The sequence goes on along the minus strand of NZ_JBIAQM010000004.1, from coordinate 324,123 downwards.
GTCCGCCGGCGGCCTCGGAGGCCCGCTCGACCAGCGGGTAGCCCCTCCAGCCGGGGACGTTGACGGGGCTCACCGTGCCCGCGGAGGCGTCCACCGGCCCGGCGCTGCCGATGCCCAGGGCTCCGGCCCCGCTCCACAGCGGGGAGACCGCGAGCTCACCGATGACGTCCTCGACGGCGCGCATCACGGTGTCGCCGTCCTCCTTGGCCGGCGTCGGGCGCTGCGCGCGCAGGAGAATCCGGCCGTGGCCGTCCACCAGCGCTCCGGCGATCTTGGTGCCGCCGATGTCGAGCGCGGCCACGAGGTCGGTGTGCATCAGTTTCAGGTCTCCCATGGGGTGTCGTGACGGGCCCGCCGCGCCGCGGGTCCGGGGTCTCCGGCCGGGAAGGGTTCAGGATCGGGCCCCGTCGTACGCCGCGCGGGGTGCGCCGACGGACCACGGGGACCGTGCGCCCTGGGGAAGACGCAGGCCGGAGATTGCGGTGGACAGTGTCTCCCGCATCTGACAACGTTGTCCAGGCTCTATGCTCGACGCCACATCCTCATACAACCCCATGGACCTACGCATCCCCGTGGACGACAGGACAGGACAGCACATCGTGGCCGAGACCACCCGCCGATCCGAGAACCGCTACGGAAACCGTCCGACCATGAAGGACGTGGCGGCGCGTGCCGGAGTCGGCCTCAAGACGGTCTCCCGCGTGGTCAACAGCGAGCCCGGGGTCACCCCGGACACGGAGCGGCGCGTCCAGGAGGCCATCGAGGCGCTGGGCTTCCGCCGCAACGACAGCGCCCGGGTGCTGCGCAAGGGCCGTACCGCGAGCATCGGGCTGGTCCTGGAGGACCTCGCGGACCCGTTCTACGGGCCGCTGAGCCGCGCGGTCGAGGAGGTGGCCCGGGCGCACGGAGCCCTGCTGATCAACGGTTCCAGCGCGGAGGACCCGGACCGCGAGCAGGAGCTGGTCCTCGCGCTGTGCGCGCGCCGTGTGGACGGGCTGGTCGTGATCCCGGCGGGCGACGACCACCGCTATCTGGAGCCGGAGATAAAGGCGGGCGTGGCCACGGTCTTCGTGGACCGCCCGGCCGGGCGGATCGACGCCGACGTCGTCCTGTCGGACAGCTTCGGCGGCGCCCGGGACGGTGTCGCCCACCTGATCGCCCACGGCCACCGCCGGATCGGCTTCATCGGTGACATGCCCCGCATCCACACCGCCGCCGAGCGGCTGCGCGGTTACCGGGCCGCGATGGAGGACGCCGGGATACCGGTCGAGGACGACTGGATGTCCCTGGGTGTCACCGATCCGCAGCGGGTGCGCAAGGCGGCCGAGGACATGCTGTCCGGCCCCTCCCCCGTCACCGCGGTCTTCGCGGGCAACAACCGGGTCACCGTGACCGTCGTCCGGGTCATCGCCGAGCGCGGCCGCCCCGTCGCCCTCGTCGGATTCGACGACATCGAGCTCGCCGACCTCCTGGAGCCCGGGGTCACCGTCGTCGCCCAGGACGCCGCCGCCCTGGGCCGCACCGCCGCCGAGCGCCTGTTCCGCCAGCTCGACGGCGGCCTCATCGCCCCGGAACGCATCGAACTCCCGACCCGCCTGATCACCCGCGGCTCGGGGGAACTGCCGCCGGCGCGTTGAGCGACGGCTTCCGGCCGAACGGGGGACGGACCCGCCCGCTCGGGCCCGGGGAACCCCGCCCGCTCGGCCCGGGGAGTGCCTGAGCCCCACGCGCGTTTCCGGGAACCCCAACGGCGGGACGAGTCACCGGCCAGGGCGTGTCGTTACCGGCCCGGCGCGGTCGGATCCCCCCGACGCGGCCGGGCGAACCCCTCCAGCTCGTGTCGGGTCAGGCCCGACTCGCGGGTCACCTCCGTCGGCGTCAGGGCGCCGCAGTCCAGGCCGCGGAGGAGGTAGCCGCTGAGGGCCTTGGCCGTGGCGGGTTCGTCCATGACGTCGCCGGAGGCGTGGCCGGCGTAGCGGGAGAGGCGGGCCGCGGCCTGTTCGAAGCCTTCGCGGTAGAAGGCGAAGACGGCCGCGTAGCGGGTCGGGATGTGGGCGGGGTGCATGTCCCAGCCCTGGTAGTAGGCGCGGGCCAGGGCGCGGCGGGTGAGGCCGTAGTGCAGGCGCCAGGCGTCGTGGACCTTCTCGGTGGGGCCGACGGGCAGGACGTTGGTGGAGCCGTCCGAGAGGCGTACGCCGGTGCCGGCGGCCGCGACCTGCATGATCGCCTTGGCGTGGTCGGCGGCCGGGTGGTCGCTCGACTGGTAGGCGGCGGAGACGCCGAGGCAGGCGCTGTAGTCGAAGGTGCCGTAGTGCAGTCCGGTGGCGCGGCCCTCCGCGGCCTGGATCATGCGGGCGACGGTGGCCGTGCCGTCCGTGGCGAGGATGGCCTGGCTGGTCTCGATCTGGATCTCGAAGCCGATCCGGCCGGGTGCCAGACCGCGGGCCTTCTCGAACTCCTCCAGGAGCCTGACCATCGCGGTGACCTGCCGCGCGTACGTCACCTTGGGCAGGGTGAGGACGAGCCCCTCGGGCAGGCCGCCCGCCTCCATCAGGCCCGTCAGGAAGATGTCGAGGGTGCGGATGCCCCGGTCGCGGACCGGCGCCTCCATGCATTTCATGCGGATGCCCATGTACGGGGCCGCGGTGCCGTTCTCGTACGCCTCGGCGATCAGCCGGGCCGCGCGGGCCGCCGTCGCGTCCTCCTCGGCGTCCGGGCGCGGGCCGTAGCCGTCCTCGAAGTCGACGCGCAGGTCCTCGACGGGTTCGCGCTCCAGCTTGGCGCGTACGCGGTCGTACACGGGCCCGGCGAGTTCGCCGGTGAGGCCGAGGACGGCGGCGAAGGAGGCGGCGTCGGGGGCGTGTTCGTCGAGGGCGGCGAGGGCGCGGTCGCCCCAGGCTCGGACGGTGTCGGCGGCGAACGCGTCTCCGGGGACGTACACGGTATGGACGGGCTGACGGGTGCCGGGGTCTCCTGGATAGCGGCGCTCCAGCTCGGCGTCGACGGGGGCGAGGGAGGCGCCGACCGCTTCGGTGACGGCGCCCGGGAGGGTCGTCGCCACCTTCTCCTGCTGACCCTGACCCATCCGGCACCCTCCTGTTTTCCGCAGTACGGAATCAACAATCCGTTGAATGAAGTTATCCGGCGGGCTTCCCGCGGGTCAACACCTTCTTGGACCGCGGGACACGCCGCGGCCCCGCCACGTTCACTCCCGTCCCGGTCTCCCGGGACAGAATCCCGTCCCGGCCGCCCGGGACAGACGTTCCCGGTTCCTTCTTCCCCTCCCGTGGTGCGCGCCCCATCCTGACTCGCGAGCGAAGGAGCACACGTGCCCGACTCCAGCAGAGTGACCAGACGCACGGGGCTCAGAAACGCGGTGGCCGCCGCCGTCGCCCTGCCCCTGCTCACCACCGCACGGGCCTCCGCCACCCGACGCCCCCGTCCCCGTCTCGACGTCATGACCTACAACCTGCGCTTCGCGAGCGCCGTGGAGCCCAACAGCTGGGCGGTGCGCCGTCCGGTGATGCGTGAGCTGCTGCGCCGTACGCGGCCTCACGTCATCGGCACCCAGGAAGGCCTCTACCAGCAGCTGCTCGACATCGAGGCCGACCTCGCGCCGCACTACGAGTGGATCGGCACCGGCAGGGAGGGCGGCAGCGGCGACGAGTCCATGGCGCTCTTCTACGACACCCGGCGTCTGGCCCCGCTGGAGCACGACACGTTCTGGCTCTCCGACACTCCCCGGGTGATCGGCTCGAACACCTGGGGCGCCGCGCTCCCCCGCATCGCCACCTGGGTGCGCTTCCGCGACCTGGCGGACGGCGGACGGCGGTTCCACGTCCTCAACACCCACCTGGACCACGCGAGCCAGTACGCGCGGGTACGGGCCGCCGCTCTCGTCGCCGAGCGGATCGCGGAGTTCGATCCGTCCCTGCCGTGCCTGGTGACCGGCGACTTCAACGCGGCGGCGCACCGGAACGAGGTCTACGACATCCTGCTGGGCGCCGGGCTCACCGACACCTGGGACACGGCCGCCGGGCGGAGCAGGCTCTACGCGACCTTCCACGGCTACGCGCCGCTGACGCCGGACGGCGACCGCATCGACTGGATCCTCGCGGGCCCCGGCGTCGAGGTGCACCGGGCGTCGATCGACACCTTCTCGCTGCACGGCCAGTTCCCGAGCGACCATCTGCCGGTACGGGCCTCGCTGACCCTGGGATGAGATGAAGGGGGCCGGTGGCGGGACGCTCCCGGGATGCGCGAAGGCCCCCGCGACCGGTGCGGTCGCGGGGGCCTTCGTCAGCGCTGCGGGGATCAGCCCTTGCGGGTGTTGATCTCCTCGGTGAGCTGGGGGACGACGTCGAAGAGGTCGCCGACCACTCCGTAGTCGACCAGGTCGAAGATCGGCGCCTCGGCGTCCTTGTTGATCGCCACGATCGTCTTCGAGGTCTGCATGCCGGCGCGGTGCTGGATGGCGCCGGAGATGCCGGAGGCGATGTAGAGCTGCGGCGAGACGGACTTGCCGGTCTGGCCCACCTGGTTGGTGTGCGGGTACCAGCCGGCGTCGACCGCGGCACGCGAGGCACCCACGGCGGCACCGAGCGAGTCGGCGAGGTTCTCGATGACCGAGAAGTTCTCGGCGCCGTTGACGCCACGGCCGCCGGAGACGACGATCGCGGCCTCGGTCAGCTCGGGGCGGCCGGTCGAGGCGCGCGGGGTGCGGGCGGTGACCTTGGTGCCGGTGGCCTTGTCGGAGAAGGTGACCGCGAGGGCCTCGACGGCGCCGGCGGCCGGGGCGGCCTCCACGGCGGCCGAGTTCGGCTTGACCGTGATGACCGGGGTGCCCTTGGAGACACGGGACTTGGTGGTGAAGGAGGCGGCGAACGCGGACTGCGTGGCCACCGGACCCTCGTCACCGGCCTCCAGGTCGGTGGCGTCGGTGATGATGCCCGAGCCGATGCGGACCGCGAGGCGGGCCGCGATCTCCTTGCCCTCGGCGGAGGACGGGACGAGCACGGCGGCCGGGGAGACGGCGTCGTACGCGGCCTGGAGAGCGTCCACCTTCGGCACGACGAGGTAGTCGGCGTACTCGGCGGCGTCGTGCGTGAGGACCTTCACCGCGCCGTGCTCGGCGAGCGCGGCGGCGGTGTTCTCGGCACCGGAGCCGAGGGCGACGGCGACGGGCTCGCCGATACGGCGGGCCAGCGTCAGCAGTTCGAGGGTGGGCTTGCGGACGGCACCGTCCACGTGGTCGACGTAGACGAGAACTTCAGCCATGGGAATGCACTCCTGCGGATTGCGAAGTCTGAGGGGCGGTAAGCGGGGTGGCCGTGATCACTGCGCCGGGCCGGGGACAGAGCCCCGGACCCTCGGCGACTAGATGAACTTCTGGCCCGCGAGGAACTCAGCGAGCTGCTTGCCGCCCTCGCCCTCGTCCTTGACGATCGTTCCGGCGGTGCGCGCCGGACGCTCGGTGGCCGACTCGACCTTGGTCCAGGCACCCTCGAGACCGACCTCGTCCGCCTCGATCTCCAGGTCTTCCAGGTCCCAGGACTGAACCGGCTTCTTCTTGGCGGCCATGATGCCCTTGAAGGACGGGTAACGCGCCTCGCCCGACTGGTCGGTCACCGACACGACCGCGGGCAGGGAGGCCTCCAGCTGCTCGGAGGCGGTGTCGCCGTCACGGCGGCCCTTGACCACGCCGTCCTCGACCGAGACCTCGGAGAGCAGCGTGACCTGCGGGACACCCAGGCGCTCGGCCAGCAGCGCCGGGACGATGCCCGCGGTGCCGTCCGTGGACGCCATGCCCGAGATGACCAGGTCGAAGCCGGCCTTCTCGATCGCCTTGGCCAGCACCAGCGAGGTGCCCACGGCGTCGGTGCCGTGCAGGTCGTCGTCCTCGACGTGGATGGCCTTGTCGGCACCCATGGACAGCGCCTTGCGCAGCGCGTCCTTCGCGTCCTCGGGGCCGACGGTCAGCACGGTGATCTCCGCGTCGTCCGCGTCATCGGCGATCTGCAGCGCCTGCTCGACGGCGTACTCGTCGAGCTCGGACAGCAGGCCGTCCACGTCGTCACGGTCGACGGTCAGGTCATCGGCGAAGTGCCGGTCGCCGGTGGCGTCGGGCACGTACTTCACAGTGACAACGATCCTCAAGCTCACGCCGGCTCTCCTACTGCATCGTCATTTCTGGGCTGCCTTCTTTCAGGCAGCATAGGCGCCTGAAGCGGCCGATCCCGGTCGGGGCGGCCCGCGCTCCGAACGAAATATTACTCACCAGTACACCCACTGGGCGCACACTAAGCAAGCGCTTTGGACTGTGACCTTCGCAACGCTGTGTAACCGGCGAGTAGAACCGGCGAGTAGCAAATCCACTGCCCCCGGCCTGCGGGTTCAGTCGCGCAGGCCGTTGAACCGGCCCTGGTGGTACAGGAGAGGGCCGCCCGCGCCCGAGTGATCGCCCAGCACTACCTCCGCCAGGACGATGCGGTGGTCGCCCGCCGGTACCCGGGCCACGACACGGCACACCAGCCAGGCGAGGACGTCGTCGAGCACGGGAACTTCCTCGGGCCCCTTACGCCAACGGGTGGGCGCACCGAACCGGTCGGCGCCACTGCGGGCGAAGGTGGCGGCCAGCTCCCGCTGGTGTTCGCCGAGCACATGCACGCCGACATGGTCGGCCTCGGATATCGCGGGCCAGCTGGAGGCGCCGGTGCCGATGCCGAACGAGACGACCGGGGGCTCGGCCGAGACCGAGGTGAGCGAGGTGGCGGTGAAACCGACGGGACCGCGGGCGCCCGGGGCGGTGATCACGGCCACACCGGCCGCGTGCCGCCGGAACACGGAGCGCAGCAGATCCGGTGAGGCGGGCCGTGGGGTGCCGAGGCCGGGTGTGGCCGTCATGGAGCTGTCCTTCTGCGAGAGCCGACGTGAGGTTCCGGCCGCGCGGGCGGAACCGGGGGCGGGAGACGGTCCTTGACCGGTCAACAGCCCGGACCGCGCGCGCCCGCGGCGCGGGACGGGTCCATGCGGGCGAACTCGGGAAGAAGGTTGTGCGGTGACATACGGTCAGGCTGACGAGAGGCGGCGGGCGCAGTCAAGGGCGTACCGGCATGTGGGAGATGGCTCACCATGATCGCCGCCGGTCAGACGGCCTCGCCGAGCGCCGCGACGACGTCCGCCTTGCGCGGCTGTCCCGTCGCCCGCCGCACGATCCGCCCGCCGGCGTCGAGCACGAGCACGGTGGGTGTCTTGAGGATGCCGAGATCGCGTACGAGGTCCAGGTGGCCCTCGGCGTCGATCTCCACGTGCGACACGCCGGGGACCATGCCGGCCACCTCGCCCAGCACCCGCCGGGTGGCCCGGCAGGGGGCACAGAAGGCGCTGGAGAACTGCACGAGCGTGGCCCGTTCCCCGAGTGCCTGACCCAGCTCCGCCGCGCCGAGCCGCTTTCCGCCGTCGCGCCCGCTCACCCGCACCCTCCCGCTCCGCCACCGGTGCAGCACTCCGTAGACGCTCGCCGCCGCGAGCACGACCAGGCACACCACGAGTCCGCTCATCACATGCACAAGCATTCACGAGACCGCAAAGATTCCCGGGCCCGGGGGCGCCCTGCGTGCGGAATGCTTGATTCATGGACATCGATGCGAGAGGGCCGCGTTTCGGCGCGGCGGTGACAACCGTCGTACTGGCGGTCACGCTGATCACGGGGAGCGTCTGGCTGCTGGCCTGGCAGACGCTGGCGTTCGCCCTGGGCGCGGCGGGCGGCGTGACGCGCTCGCCGTACGGCTGGGTCTTCAGGAAGGCCGTGCGGCCGCGGCTCGGCCCGCCGACGGAGTTCGAGCCGCCGGAGCCCCCGCGGTTCGCGCAGGCGGTGGGCCTCGCCTTCGCGGTGGTGGGCCTGATCGGCTGGACCGCGGGGCCCGCCTGGCTGGGTTCGGCGGCAACCGCGTGCGCCCTCGGCGCGGCGTTTCTCAATGCCGCGTTCGGGTACTGCCTCGGGTGTGAGATGTACCTGGTCGTACGACGCGTGACGGTACGAGCAAAGTAAAGGTGAGTTAAAACCCCGAGGTGGATCAAGGGGCGACGTGACGAGGATCTCGCCGTTCCACGGCACCAGGGCTGGCCACCCGTCCGTTCTTCGGGCACGATCTGCGCATTGCCGTAAACCTACGGCAGCGTAACTTTCCCGCCGGGAGACCCCTTCCCAGGCAGAGAGAAGGGTCCACCCCGTCCATGGCAGAGCTTGTCTACCGTCCCGTCGTCGGCCTCGCCCAAACGCTCTTCAAGGCGTGGGACCTCAAGATCGACTGCAAGGGATCGGAGAACATTCCGCGCTCGGGCGGCGCCGTGCTGGTCAGCAACCACATCAGCTATCTGGACTTCATCTTCGACGGCCTGGCCGCCCTGCCGCAGAAGCGCCTGGTGCGTTTCATGGCGAAGGAGTCGGTCTTCCGGCACAAGATCTCCGGTCCGCTGATGCGGGGCATGAAGCACATTCCCGTGGACCGCGCCCAGGGCGAGACGGCGTACCAGCACGCGCTGGATTCGCTGCGTTCCGGTGAGATCGTCGGCGTCTTCCCCGAGGCGACCATCTCGCAGTCGTTCACGCTGAAGAGCTTCAAGTCCGGTGCCGCGCGCATGGCCCAGGAGGCCGGCGTCCCCCTCATCCCCGTGGCCCTGTGGGGCACGCAGCGACTGTGGACCAAGGGTCACCCGCGCAACTTCAAGCGCAGCCACACCCCGATCACCATCCGGGTCGGCGAGCCGGTGGAGGCCCCGAAGGACCAGTACGCGGGCGCCATCACCCGGCGGCTGCGCGAGCGGGTCCAGGAGCTGCTCGAATCGGCCCAGCGCGCCTATCCCGTACGCCCCAAGGGGCCGGACGACACCTGGTGGATGCCCGCCCACCTCGGCGGCACCGCGCCGACCCCGGAAGAGGTGCGCGCGGCCGAGGCCCGCTGACCCCTTCCCTTCACCGCGAGGGACGCTTCCCCCCGCCTCACAGCGCGAGGGGAAGCGTCCGGAGCAGTGCCTCCCTGTCCGGGGCGGCCTTCATGGCGCCGATGACGGCGGGGTGCGGTTCGGCGTACAACCCCGGGTAGTCCTGCTCGCCGAGGTCCGGGTCGGGCGTGAAGGCGAGCCGTTCGCCGTCGAGCGAGAACCGGGCGTCCACTCCGGGCTTGTTGCCCCGGGGGTCCTGCCGGTGCCAGGCGCCGTCGAGACGTACGGCGACGAGACCGTGCAGCACCTCGAACCTCTGGTAGCAGAACGCGGTGGGGATGTCCTCGGCCCGCAGGAGCGCGGCCAGCGCGTGCGCCTTGGCATGGCAGATGCCGGTGCGCTGCTCCAGGACGTCGGAGGCGCGCCAGGTGACCCTCGGGTCACCGGAATCGATCGAGTGCGGGATGGTGTCCCGCACGAACTCGAACGCCGACCGCGCATAGGCATACGAGTCGACGGATTCCTTGGCGAGCCGTGCGGCCGCCTCACGGACGAGTGGATGATGATGGTCGACCACCTCGTCGGCGGCCAGATAAGCGGACAGGTCGCTTGTCTCCTGGATCAGCTCCATGCCCGTAGAGCATAGGAATGCGACCACCCGAGAGTCAATGACTTTTCGGATGGCCGCATATCTATGCACTCTGTTCGGTGCCGGCCCCGCTACTGCTGGGCCATCTCCTCCTTGAGCGCCGCCACGAAACCGTCGACGTCGTCCTCGGTCGTGTCGAAGGCGCACATCCAGCGGACGTCGCCCGCGCTCTCGTCCCAGAAGTAGAAGCGGTAGCGCTTCTGGAGCCGCAGGCTGACGTCGCGCGGGAGCCGGGCGAAGACCGCGTTGGCCTGGACCGGGTAGAGGATCTCCACTCCGTGCACGGCGCGGACGCCCTCGGCGAGGCGCTGGGCCATCTCGTTGGCGTGCCGGGCGTTGCGCAGCCACAGGTCCTTGGCCAGCAGCGCCTCCAGCTGCACCGACACGAAGCGCATCTTCGAGGCGAGCTGCATGGACAGCTTGCGCAGGTGCTTCATGTGGCTGACGGCGTCCTGGTTGAGGACGACGACCGCCTCGCCGAACAGCGCGCCGTTCTTGGTGCCGCCCAGCGACAGGATGTCGACGCCGACCGCGTTGGTGAACGTCCGCATCGGGACGTCCAGGGAGGCGGCGGCGTTGGATATCCGGGACCCGTCCAGGTGCACCTTCATGCCGTGCGCGTGGGCGTGGTCGCAGATCGCGCGGATCTCGCCGGGCGTGTAGAGCGTGCCCAGTTCGGTGTTCTGGGTGATCGAGACGACCTGCGGCATCGCACGGTGCTCGTCGTCCCAGCCGAACGCCTGCCGGTCGATCAGTTCGGGCGTGAGCTTGCCGTCGGGCGTGGGCACCGTGAGCAGCTTGAGGCCGCCCATGCGCTCGGGGGCGCCGCCCTCGTCGACGTTGATGTGCGCGCTCTCGGCGCAGATCACCGCGCCCCAGCGGTCGGTGACCGCCTGGAGCGCGACGACGTTCGCGCCGGTGCCGTTGAAGACCGGGAAGGCCTCCGCTCCGGCACCGAAGTGACTGCGGATGATCCCCTGGAGGTTCTCCGTGTACGCGTCCTCGCCGTACGCGACCTGGTGCCCGCCGTTGGCCAGGGCCAGGGCGGCGAGCACCTCGGGGTGGGTCCCCGCGTAGTTGTCACTGGCGAAACCGCGGACGGCCGGGTCGTGATGACGGCGGGCGTCGGTCTTCGGAGGGTTCACGGCTTCTCGGTCAGCCACAGGCGCTTTCCGTTCACTTCGGCGGCGGGCTTGTCCCAGACGCCGACGATGGCCTCGGCCAGTTCCGTGACGTCCGTGAAGCCCGCGAACTTCGCGTTCGGCCGCTCGGCGCGCATCGCGTCGTGCACCAACGCCTTCACCACCAGGATGGCAGCGGCGGACGTCGCGCCCTGCGCGCCCTCGGCGATGCCGGCCTTGCGGAAGTAGTCCCCCATGGCCAGGGTCCACGCCTCGGCGGCGGCCTTGGCCGCGGAGTAGGCGGCGTTGCCCGCGGTGGGGTTGCTCGCGCCGGCGGCGCTGATCAGCACGTACCGGCCGCGGTCGCTGGCCTGCAGCGCCTCGTGGAAGGCGAGCGTGGTGTGCTGCACCGTGCGGATCAGCAGGAGTTCGAGCAGGTCCCAGTCGTCGAGAACCGTCTTGGTGAAGGTCTCGCTGCCGCGCCAGCCGCCGACGAGGTGGACGAGCCCGTCCACCCGGCCGAAGTCCTTCTGGATGCGCGCGGCCCAGTCGCGGGTCGACTGGAGGTCCAGCAGGTCGACGGTGTCACCGACGACGGTGGAGCCGCCGTGCGCGTAACGGGCCGCGTCCACGGCCTCCGCCAGCCGCTCCGGGTCGTTGTCCGCGCCGATCACGGTCGCGCCCGCCTCGGCGAGCCTGAGCAGCGCCGCACGGCCGGCGGGTCCACCCGCACCCGCCACCGCGATCACCGCACCGCTGAGAGCCCCGTTCCCCATGGTCTTCGCCTCCTGAGCAATGTTCTCGCTACCGCGGTCGGTCACGCGGCGACCCGCTCGGAGCCGGCCGCGGTGATGCCCTTGGTGGAGGCGATCACGTTCTTCAGCTTCTTGGAGAGCGCCTCATAGAACATGCTCAGGGGAAACTCGTCCGGAAGCACGTCGTCCACGAGCTTGCGCGGCGGCTGCGACAGGTCGAGCGCGTCCGGACCCTTGGCCCAGCGGGAGCCCGGGTGCGGGGCGAGGTAGGTGGAGACCAGCTCGTAGGCCTTGAACCAGTGGACGAGCTTGGGGCGGTCGATGCCGGCCCGGTAGAGGTCCTCGATCTCGGAGCACAGCTGGTTGGTGACCTGCGGGGCGCGCTGCCAGTCGATGTGCAGCTTGTTGTCGGTCCAGCGGACGACGTCGTGCTTGTGCAGGTAGGCGAAGAGGAGCTGGCCGCCGAGACCGTCGTAGTTGCGGACGCGGTCGCCGGTGAGCGGGAAGCGGAACATCCGGTCGAAGAGCACCGCGTACTGCACGTCGCGGCCGTGCTCGTTGCCCTCGGACTCCAGCTTCACGGCCTCCTTGAAGGCGGTGAGGTCACAGCGCAGCTCCTCCAGGCCGTACATCCAGAACGGCTGGCGCTGCTTGATCATGAAGGGGTCGAACGGCAGGTCGCCGTGGCTGTGGGTGCGGTCGTGGACCATGTCCCAGAGCACGAAGGCCTTCTCGCAGCGCTCCTGGTCGTGGACCATGGCGGCGATGTCCTCGGGCAGTTCGAGGCCCAGGGTGTCCACGGCGGCGTCGGTGACGGCACGGAAGCGGGCGGCCTCGCGGTCGCAGAAGATGCCGCCCCAGGTGAAGCGCTCGGGCGCCTCGCGCACGGCGATCGTCTCGGGGAAGAGGACGGCGGAGTTGGTGTCGTACCCCGCGGTGAAGTCCTCGAAGGTGATGCCGCAGAACAGCGGGTTGTCGTAGCGGGTGGCCTCCAGCTCGGCGAGCCACTCGGGCCACACCATGCGCAGCACGACCGCTTCGAAGTTGCGGTCCAGGTTGCCGTTCTGGGTGTACATCGGGAAGACGACCAGGTGCTGGAGGCCGTCCTCACGCTTCGCGGCGGGCTGGAAGGCCAGCAGCGAGTCGAGGAAGTCGGGCACCTGGAAGCCGCTGTCGGCCCAGCGGCGCAGGTCCTTCACGAGCGCCTCGTGGTAGGCGACGTCGTGGGGCACCAGCGGGGAGAGCTCGTCTATCGCCTCCGTCGCACGGCGCACGACGGTTTCGACGTCGGCGGCGGCGGGGGCGCCGTCCGCCTCGAAGTCGATGGAGCCGTCCTTGGACTGCCAGGGCCGGATCTGCTCCACGGCAGCCTTGAGCACGGGCCACGCCGGGTGCTCCACCACCCTGGCCACGGGAGGAACCCGCTCCTCCGAACCCACCTGCACAAGAACTTCCGTCATGTCCCATCCTCCACAGGAAAACCTCGCGTATGGACACCGTATGTATCCGAGGTTCCGTTACGCAAGTGGGAACCCGGGAGATTATCCTGCGCACCCCCCGCCTTCACCGCACTTTTTCCTGCCTGACACTCTCGATGCGAGACATGCACCACAGCGTCCCGTCGGCCGGCGGCTGTCGCCGCCCGGTCCTCCGCCTGCCCTCACCCCGGCGGCGCACGCGTGGCCCTCGTCACGAAGGGGACCGCGGGGTCGCTTCGCGCGTCCGCACCCCCGGTACGGCGCCCGGGGGCGGCACTCACCGCGCCGTGTGAATCCGACACTCCCATTGGACGGCGTAGGAACGGGTACACAGCACAGCCAGGCCATTAGGCTGCGGCCTGGCGCGTGGCCGCCCCGCCGGAACCACGCGCGCGCCGAGCCGCCGTCGACGGAAGCGAGTCGAATCTTGAACTTCCTCACCATCGGTCATCGCGGAGTGATGGGTGTCGAGCCCGAGAACACCCTCCGCTCCTTCACCGCCGCCCAGAACGCGGGCCTCGACCTCATCGAACTCGATCTCCATCTGAGCAAGGACGGCGCCCTCGTCGTCATGCACGACGCCGACGTGGACCGTACGACCGACGGCTCGGGGCCCATCGCCGACAAGACGCTCGCGGAGCTGCGCGCGCTGGACGCGGGACACGGCGAGCGCGTCCCCGTCTTCGAGGAGGTCCTGGAAGCGGTCAGGACGCCGTTGCAGGCCGAGATCAAGGACGTGGCGGCGGCCAGGGCTCTGGCCGAGGTGATGCACCGCAAGGACCTGGTCGGACGGGTCGAGGTGTCGTCCTTCCACGACGAGGCGATCGCCGAGACCGCCCGGCTGGTGCCGGGGGTCCGTACCGCGCTGATCGCCAGCCGCTACGGCACCGACGTGGTGGACCGCGCCGTCGAGGCCGGCGCCGCGACCGTCTGCCTCAACATCCGCAGGCTGAGCCTGGAGGTCGTCGAACACGCCCGCAAGGCCGACCTGAAGATCATCGGCTGGGTGGTGAACACCCAGGACCACCTCCGGCTGGTACGCGCTCTGGAGCTGGACGGCGCCACGACCGACTACCCCGAGATCAAGCGCACGGGCCGCTTCACGGCGTAGCCCGACGAAGCGCGCTGCGCCGTCCGCGGCGACACGCACGGGCCGTTCGGCGAGGACGCGCCGAACGGCCCGGCCGACGGCGGGTGCCTTCCCACCGAGGCCCGGGCCGGTCCGGACAGGTCCTAGACGAGCGGCTTGACCAGCAGTTCGAAGCGCAGGTCGTCGCGCTGGGGGACACCGAAGCGCTCGTCGCCGTACGGGAAGGGCGTCATCCGGCCCGTACGGCGGTAACCGCGCCGCTCGTACCAGGCGATGAGGTCCTCGCGTACGGAGATCACGGTCATGTGCATCTCCGTGGCGCCCCACACCTCGCGGACCGTCCGCTCCGCCTCGGCGATGATCACCTTGCCGAGCCCGCCGCCCTGGAACGCGGGGCTGACCGCGAACATGCCGAAGTAGGCGTGGTCACCGCGGTGCTCGAGCTGGCAGCAGGCGACGAGCGCGCCGTCCCGCTCCACGGCCAGGAGCCGGCTGTCGGGTGCCTCGACGATGGCGCGGACGGCGTCGGCGTCGGTCCGCTGGCCTTCGAGGATGTCCGCCTCCGTGGTCCAGCCGGCCCGGCTGGAGTCACCTCGGTACGCCGACTCGACCAGCGCGACCAGCGCGTCCACATCGCTGTCGACGGCGTCGCGGAAGGTCAGTCCGGTGGCGGCGGCGGTTTCCATGGCAGCGGTTCTCCGATCGGTGGCGCGGCGGGGCACGCCCGAGCGTAACGCTCCCCCGGGACCTGTCGGGCAGGCCCTAGGCTCCGTGCGCATGGTGCATGTACTGAGCAGCCGGACCCTTCTGCGTCCGACCGACCCGGAACGTTCGCGTGGCTTCTACGGTGAACAGCTCGGCCTCGCCGTCTACCGCGAGTTCGGCACGGGGCCCGAGCGCGGGACCGTGTACTTCCTCGGCGGCGGTTTCCTGGAAGTCGCCGGACGCTCCGAGGCGCCGCCCTCCCCGGCGCTCAAACTGTGGCTCCAGGTCGCGGACATGACGGCGGCCCACGAGGAGCTGACGGCCGCCGGAGTCGAGGTGGTGCGCGGGCCCGTACGGGAGCCGTGGGGGCTCATCGAGATGTGGATCGCGGACCCCGACGGGACCGAGATCGTGATCGTCGAGATCCCGGCCGACCATCCCCTGCGCTACCGGCCCTGAAGCCCCCGGGGCGGTGTGTCCGGATGGCCGGTGCTCCACCGCAGGCTTAGCGTGCTGAGGGGGCACGCTGCGGAAGGAACGTCATGAAGCTCGACAGGCCGGTGCCCGGCGGACCCTGCTGGACGGAGCTCGGTACCGACGACCTGGAGGGCGCCAAGCGCTTCTACGCCGATCTGTTCGGCTGGCGCCCGGAGACGGACCCGCGTCAGGAGGCGGGCGGGTACACCGTCGCGTACCTGGGGGACGCGGCCGTCGCGGCGATCACCCCGATCTACCAGGAGTCGCAGCCCGTCGCCTGGAACGTGTCGTTCGCCGCCACCGACGTGGACGCGACCGCGGCGGCCGTGCAGGCCGCCGGCGGAACCCTCGCCCTGACCCCGATGGACGTGCTGGACGTGGGCCGCTTCGCGGTCGCCTTCGACCCGGGCGGCGCCGTGTTCCAGATGCGGCAGGCGCGGGCCTTCCCCGGTGCGGGGCTGTTCAACGCGCCCGGCGCGCTCGGCTGGGTGGAACTCCTGACCCGGGCCCCGGACCGGGTGACCGAGTTCTACACGACGGTGTTCGGCTGGACCGTGAGGCCCTCGGAGCACTACCCGCAGTGGGGCGTCGACGGCGCCGACTTCGGCGGCATGGTCACGATGGACGAGAACTTCGCGCACGAGGTGCCCTCGCACTGGCTGCCCTACTTCGCCGTCGAGGACGTGGACGCCACGGCGAACGCGGTCCTCATGGCGGACGGCCACCTGCTGATGGAGCCCGTCTCCCAGCCGGGCGGCCACCGCCGCCTGGCCGTCGCCCGGGACAGACAGGGCGCGGCCTTCGGCATCTACTCGGAGGGCGCGAAGGGCTGACCCCGGCCGGGCCGACGATCCCCCCGGTCGGTGTCAGGCGCGCGGCAGTCTCAGCCGGCCCTCCAACTGCCCGAGCAACTCGCCCAGGAGAACCGCGAGTTCACGCTGGCGTTCCCGCTCGATGCCGGACAGGACCCCGGTCTCGTAGGCGAGTTGGTCGGGAAGGACGGAGTCGACCAGGTCCCGTCCGGCATCGGTCAGCCGGACGTGTGCGACACGGCGGTCACGGGTGTCGCCGCGCCGCTCGACGAGGCCGCGTTCGGTCAGCTGCTTGAGCCGCTTGGTGACGGCGGCACCCGAGGAGAAGGTCTCGCGGGCGATGTCGCTGGGGGTCAGCTCGTGCCCGGTGCGGCGCAGCGTCCCGAGCACGTCGAACTCGGGGCGGGTGAGCCCGGCCCGGCGCAGCGGCGCGTCCTCGGCCTGCTGGAGCAGCGCGGCACAGCGGTTGACCCGCCCGATCACCTCCATGGGCCCGGTGTCGAGATCGGGCCGCACGTTCCCCCATTGGCGGACGACGGCCGCCACCGTGTCGGCCACCACCTTGTCGCCGGGCGCCGGCGTCGGATCACCGTCCGGCGTCGGGTCGCCGTCCGCCGCTCTCCGCCCGTCCGCTGTCGTCATGCCTGTGCGCCCTCCCGGCAGTGCAGTCCCTGGCGTCGTACCGTCGCGGCGAGCGTACGGTGTCCGGCCTGTTCGGCCCGCATCACCCGCTCCTCCGGCAGGGCGCGCCTCCGCCATTCGCCCGACGCGGTGTCCGCGGCGGAGCGCAGGTGCACGACGGCGGCGGACAGACCGCGGCGGGCCGACTCCAGGGCGCCGGGTTCGGGCCGCTTCTCGGCGAGCAGTCCGGCGGCGTGTTCCTGGGCCCGCCCCACCGCGGCGAGCGCCTCCTCGATCCGGTCGACGGCCCGCCGGTCGGTCACGGCGACGGCCGCGAGGAAGCCGACGAGCGCTCCCACGAGGGTGTCCAGGACCCGGTCGGTCATCAGCTCCCCGGGTTGCTGGGCGTGCGCGAACTCGGTGATCAGCAGGGCCATGGGGGTCACGCAGACGCTGCCGAGCCAGTAGTTGCGGCCGATCAGCGCCTCGGCACCGAAGTTCAGGGCGAGGCAGCACAGGACGAGGGCCGCCCGGCCGGCGTGGGCGAGCGGGAGGAGGACGGCGAAGGCCGCGACGCCGACGAGGTTGCCGGTCACACGCTGGACGCCGCGGCTCCAGGTCAGGGTGACGTTGGCCTGGTAGAGGGAGGCGGCGGTGACCAGGGCCCAGTAGGGGCGGCCGACGCCGAGCGCGAGCGAGGCGTATCCGGCGAGGGCGCAGCCGAGCGCGGTGCGCAGGGCGACGGGGGCGAGCGGGCCGAGCCGGGCGAACAGGGGCGGTTCCCCGAAAGCGAGGGCGGCCTCGACGCCGAGGAGTTCGTCCGCGGCGTCGCCGAGTCCGTCGGGGCGCGGGACGGGTCCGGTGCCGGACAGTTCGCGGGCCCAGCCGCGCAGCCGTTCGGGGTCCGTGTCGGCGGGTGCGGCGAGCGCGACCTCGGCCCGTACGACGAGCCGTTCGAGAGCGCGCCGGGGCGCGGAACGGGCTCCCGTGGACAGCAGCGACTGCCAGGCGGTGTGCACGGCGGCGGCCGCGGCCGCGCGGGCACGGGCGTCGTCCGGGGTCCCGACGGACACGGCGGCGGCCTTCAGCGCGTGCGCGGTGGCACGCCGTTCCGGGCCGTGCGGGCGTACGAGCCCGGGGGCCATGCCGACGATCCAGGCCCAGACTCCCGCCGCCGCGCCCAGCGCGAGGTGGCCGGGCACCTGGCCGAGGCTCTGCGGCGCGAACAGGGACGCCGAGGAGATGAAGGCGAGGACGACATGCCCCGGCGGGCCGATGCGCGTGGCGTCGCACAGGGCCTTCTGAGCGGCGGCCAGCAGCGCGCCGACGGTGACCAGCACGACGGCGTTCGTGGTGAGCGAGGCCGTGACGAGCGCGACGCCGAGTCCGCCGAGCATTCCGGCGACCACCCGGGCGAGGGCTCCTGCCCGTGCGGCGTACGGGCGGCTGTGGGCGTAGAGCGCGCAGAGGGACCCCGCCATGGTGTACATCGCCAGGTCCAGCCGGCCGAGCGCCAGCAGCGTCAGATTCGGCGGGGCGACCGCGACGACGACGCTCAGGGCGGGCTTGAACCAGATGTCGGAGGGCCTGCCGAGGCGCAGCACGCCGGCCAGCGGAAGCCGCCGGGCGCGCGGGGGACGGAGGGGGGTCGCACTGCTCATGACGATAACCTTAACAGGTGTTTTATCTGTAAAATAGTTTCTCGAAGCGGCTCCCACCTGCGGTGCACTCCCGCACGCTCCCCCGTGTACAACCCTGCGCTCGTATGCGCACCGGCTGCCCGGGGCATGCCCTGACCGACTGTCCGATGTCCGGCACCGCTGCCCGGCACCCTCCGCCTCGGCATCGCGTGTCCCGCGTCGCGCGTCGCGCGTCCGACATCGTCTTGCGGGGAGGTACGCGGGTGCACGGACCGGCTTCACCCGGCTGGCTGCTCGTCGCGCTGTGCGCGGCGACGGGGGCCTACTGCCTGCTGCGCATGCGCAGCCCCGTCGAGGAACAGCGCCGCACCGCGGGCGGCGAGGCGCTCATGGGGTTCGGCATGGCCGCGATGGCCGTACCGGCGGCCGCGGTGACGCCGCCCCGCTGGGCCTGGCTCGCCTGCGCGGCCGTCTTCGGCGTCGCCGCGCTGCGCGCGCTGTGGACGGCCCGCGGCGGCGGACACCATCTGCACCATCTGATGGGCACCCTCGCGATGGTCTACATGGCCGCGGTGATGACCACCGCCCCGGCCCACCACGTCCACGGCGGCACCGGCGCCCCCGTCCTCACCGGAGTGCTCCTGCTGTACTTCACCGGCTACGTACTCCGCTCGGGCGTCCGTCTCCTGCCGGCGGCCGCCACGTCGGGCCCGACGGCACGCGTCGCCGGCTGGGGCGACCGCCCCGAACTCTCCCAGGCCTGCCGCCTGTCGATGGGGATCGCGATGCTGGCGATGCTGGTCACGCTCTGACGCCGGTCACGCTCCGGCTTCCGGAGGCCCGGGGCCGCGCCCCTGACGCGCGGCCACGCTCCGAGGCCGGGGGTGCCCGGGAGGGAGCCCGGGCGCGGTACGAACCCGTGGCGTACGTCACTTGGGGTCGCTGACCGTATCCAGCGGCGGGCCCCGCTCATAGGCTTCGGCCATGATGGTCCCCGCGGCACTGTTGCTGCTCGGCGCCCTTGCCTCCGTGGTCGCTCCGCGACTGCTCGCACGGGCCGACTGGCCGGACCGGGAACCCGTGGTCGCCCTGTGGGTGTGGCAGTGCGTGGTGGCGGCCGTCCTGCTGTGCTGCGCCCTGTCGATGACGCTGAGCGCGTCCGCCGCCTGGGTGGCCGTGCGCGGCCATGTCTTCGGCGGCGCACCGGCGTCGGTCGTCGACGCCTACGCCCCGGGCGCCGGAGGTCCCTGGGCCGCCGTCACGGCCGTGGCACTCGCGTGCGGCGGCGCCTGGACCGCGGCGATGCTGGCGCGCGAGATCGTACGGGCGCGGCTGCGCCGTCGGCAGAGCCGGTCCGAACTCCAGGTGCGGGCACCGCTGTTGCCCGGCGAGGAGTCCGGCGCGGATCGTCTGGTGGTACTGGAGGGAGAGCGCCCCGACGCCTGGTGGCTGCCCGGCACGGCTCCCCAACTGGTGATCACCACCGCCGCGTTGCGCCGCCTCAAGGGACGTCAGCTCGATGCCGTACTGGCCCATGAGCAGGGACACGCGCGGGCCCGGCACGACTGGCTGCTGCACTGTTCGGCCGCGCTGGCCAACGGGTTCCCGCAGGTTCCCGTGTTCGCCGCGTTCCGCGACGAGATGCACCGGCTGGTCGAACTCGCCGCCGACGACGTGGCGTCACGTCGCTTCGGCCGGCTCACGATCGCTCTCGCCCTGGTCGAACTCAACGAGGACCGGGGCGTGTTCGGACCCGGACAGGCCCCGGGCGCCCATGTCCCCCAGCGCGTGGACCGCCTCCTCACCCCCCGGGACCGCCTCACGGCAGCCCGTCGGCTGCGGCTGACGGCGGCAGCCGCGCTGGTGCCGGTGGTCCCGGTCCTCGTGGCGTTCGTACCGGGCCTGCGAGCACTGGGTTAGGCCGGCCCCGTCAGTCCCGCCAAGGCGTTGGCCCGGTCGGCGGCACCTCGGACTCCCGTGCGGGGTTCGCCGGACCGGGGCTCCTTGACCACCGCGGGATACCCCGCGAAAGATCTCCCGCATGACCTTCGACGGTGTGCTCTTCGACTTCTCCGGGACCCTCTTCCGCGTCGAGAACACGGAATCATGGCTGCGCGCGGTGCTCGCGGAGACCGGTCACCCGCTCCCGGAGCCGGAGTTGGCCGAGAAGGCGCGCGCCCTGGAGGCGACGGGCGCGCTCGCGGGCGGAGCCCGTCCGGCGCGGCCGGTGCCGGATCACCTCGTCGACCTGTGGAAGAACCGCGACCGCGGTGCCGAGCAGCACAGAGCGGCGTTCACCGGTCTGTCCCGGCAGGTGTCGCTGCCCGATCCCGCTCTGCACGACGCGCTGTACGAGCGCCAGATGCGGCCCGCCGCCTGGAAGCCCTACCCCGATGCCGCCGAGGTGCTCGGCGCGCTCCGCGAGCGGGGTCTCGCCGTCGGGGTGGTCAGCAACATCGGCTGGGACCTGCGGCCCGTCTTCCGCGAACACGGCCTCGACCCGTTCGTCGGAACCTATGTCCTGTCGTACGAGCACGGCGTCCAGAAACCGGACCCGCGGCTCTTCGCGACCGCCTGCGCCGAACTCGGCATCGCCCCGGAGGACACCCTGATGGTCGGCGACGACCGCACGGCGGACGGCGGTGCGGCGGCCCTGGGCTGCGCCTTGTACTTCGTCGACCACCTGCCGGCGACGGACCGCCCGGACGGACTGCGGCCGGTGCTCGACCTGGTGGACACGGACTGACGTGCCGGCGCCACGGGCTCCGGACACCCGCCGGCCCGGACGGGCTTCGCCAGGCTGATGGCTTCTGGTCCCAGGCGGGCCGATGTGGTCAAGTTTTGGCCAACACGGGCCAAACGCCTCGCAATTCGGGATCCATGGCTAGGTTGGCGCCCCCGTCATACAGTCCCGAGGTCCGTAATGAAGACAGCGCTCTGGATCCTCCTCGCCGGCTTCCTCACCTGTGTCACCGCCGCCGGTCTCCTCAACACGGTTCGCAGCGACGACAGGGAGACCCTCGTCGGCAATGTGCTGCTGAGCCTGTCGGTCGGCTGGTACATGGTCACCAACTGGCGACGCGCCTACCGCTCCGCGCACCGGCGCCCGCGTCAGGGCGTCTTGAGCGAGACGCCCGAGACCGGGAACCACGGTCCATGAAGCCCGCGGACGGCCGCGGAGCGGACAGCACTCCACCGGCGCCCGCTGCCGCACGTCCGACCTGAGGCGATCCCCCGCGTCGCCCCAGGTCGGCGGCAGCCCGGAACCGACCCGCGAAGGGCCTGGATCCGAACGCGTTGAGTATAGTTGGCTGGCAGCCAGTCAACGCAGGAGTTACAGCATGTCCCCGCGAAGCGCCTCGGTCAATGAAGAGTTGCGGCGGCGTTCCCGGGAACGTCTGCTGCAAGCCGCGGTCGAGCTGGTGAGCGAGCGTGGTTACGACGCCACGACGCTCGGGGACATCGCGGATCGCGCGGGATCGGCGCGCGGACTCGTCTCGTACTACTTTCCCGGCAAACGCCAGCTCCTCCAGTCCGCGGTGCACCGGCTGATGCATCGCACCCTGGAGGAAGCCCTCGAACGCGAACCGCGCAGCGAGGACGGCCGGGAGCGGATGGCGCGGGTCATCGACGCGATCCTGGGCCTGACCCGGGATCAGCCGGTGCTGATGCGGCAGCACATGGCCGGGCTGCTCCAGGCCGAGGGTTTCGTCCAGTGCCCCGAACAGGTGCGGCTGTCCGAACTGCTCGGGGACACCGTGGCACGCTACGGGTCGCAGCAGGTCTCGGCCGACTACCCGATGCTGCGCGCCCTGCTCATGGGCGCGGTCTACGCGGCGCTGGTGCCGGGTGTGCCGATGAGGGTCCCGGTGCTGCGGGCCGAACTCTTCAAGCGCTACCGGCTGGACTGGGAGATGGGGGTGCCGCCGGACGCCGAGGCGTCGGACGGCCCCCGCGAGACGGATCTGTCCCGCTTCTTCGCGACCGATCCGGAACCCGGGGCCGATCCGTCCAGGTAGCCGGCCGCGGGGCGCCGAGCGCGGTGCGCCGCCGGGTCCGGACGCCGGGCTCGCGCGAGGGAAGCACGAGCGGGCGTCCGGTCCGGGGTCAGCGGCGGGCGTGCCGAGGTGTCAGGAACCCCGCGTCCCGCGCCCCGGCGATCAGCCTGAGGGACTTGCGGCGGCTGTGGCCGGTGGCGTCCATGACGGCGAGCACGGGGTCCGCGCCCTCCTTCTGGGCCGCCCGGTACTCCTCCGCCACCAGCAGACGGCCCTCGGCGCCGCGCGGCCAGGCGGGGCGGGCGCGCCGGGCCTGGCTCTCCCGGTCCTGGTCGCGGCCGAAGCCGAGGCGGCTGCCGCACGCCTCGGACAGCGGTTCCTCGATCCACTCGGCGACCACGGCGAGGTCGTCCAGCGAGAGGGGCGGCTCGGCTCGTACGTCCTCGATCGACAGGGCCTCCTCCGACAGCACGGCGAGCAGATCGACCCGGGCACCGTCGGTGAAGGCCAGCCGGACGTTGAACCAGGACGTGACGCCCGACGCGGACTCCCGCACTTCCCAGGCGGGCCACACGGACACGTCGCCGTCCGCGCGGCAGCGGTCGGACAGATTGAGGAACGATGCGTCTAGCACGAACGGAACGTAACCGCATCATCACATTCGCTACGAACGGACACGCGCGCGACCGGCACGCTCCGCACCCTGTCAGCGGAGCACCGGGTGGTGCGATCCTGGGAGCACCAGCGATGTCCTGTCAGCGATCTTCCTGATCCCTCGGGTAAGGAGTTCCGCAGTGCTGCGTGTCGCCGTCGTCGGTTCGGGGCCCAGTGGGGTCTACAGCGCACAGGGTCTTGTCCAGCGGAGCGGACCTCCCGACGTCCGCGTCGATGTCCTGGACCGGTTGCCCTGCCCGTACGGGCTGGTGCGCTACGGCGTGGCGCCCGACCACGAGAAGATCAAGTCGCTCCAGAACAATCTGCGGACCGTCCTGGAGGACGAGCGGGTGCGCTTCCTCGGCGGCGTCGAGGTGGGACCCGGCGGAGTGCCGGTGGCGCGGCTGCGGGAGCTGTACCACGCGGTCGTGTACTGCGTCGGCGCCTCCACCGACCGGCGTCTCGGCGTGCCCGGCGAGGATCTGCCCGGCAGCTGGTCGGCGACCGAGTTCGTCTCCTGGTACAGCGCGCACCCCGACTCCGCGGCCGGAGCGTTCGTGGCCGGCGCACGCTCGGCCGTCGTCATCGGTGTCGGGAACGTCGCCGTCGACGTGACCCGGATCCTCGCCCGCACCGCGCCCGAGCTGAGCCCCACCGACATACCGCAGGCGGCGCTCGGCGCACTGGCCGCCAGCGAGGTCACCGAGATCAGCATGGTCGGGCGGCGCGGACCGTCGCAGGCCCGCTTCACCACGAAGGAACTGCGCGAGCTCGGCGGCCTGCCGGAGGCGGACATCAGCGTGGACGAGGCGGAGCTGGCGCTCGATCCGGCCTACCTCGATCCGTCGGGGCTGCCCGCCGCGCAGCGCCGCAACGTGGAGGTCCTCCGGGGCTGGGCGGCGGCCGCGCCGCGGGGCCGGCCGCGTCTCATCCGCCCGCGGTTCTTCCTGCGGCCCGTCGAACTCCTCCCTGACGGCGGCCGGGTGGGCGCGGTGCGTTTCGAGCGGACGGTGCCGGACGGGGCGGGCGGGGTGACGGGGACCGGCCGGTTCGAGGAGATCGAGGCCCAGTTGGTGCTGCGTTCGGTGGGTTATCGCGGGGTGCCGCTGGACGGACTGCCGTTCGACGCCGACCGCGGCACGGTCCCGCAGCGGGCGGGACGGGTCCTGCGGGACGGCGCCGTCTCGCCGGGCGAGTACGTGGCGGGCTGGATCAAGCGGGGCCCGACCGGTGTCATCGGGACCAATCGCCCGTGCGCCAAGGAGACGGTGACCTCCCTGCTGGAGGACGCCCCCGGCCTCGTGAAGCGAGAGGCCGTCGATGATCCGCTCGCGGCGCTGCGGGCCGAGGGGACACGGCCGGTCGAATGGGCCGGATGGCAGGCGATCGAGCGAGCCGAGGCGGAACTGGGAGCACGGCTGGGCCGCGAGGTGGTCAAGCTCCCCGACTGGGACGCACTCTGGACGGCGGCCCGGGCGGACGGGTTCTGACGCGGCCCGGGCGGACGGGTTCTGACGCGGCCCGGGCGGACGCCTCCCGGCGGCTCGCCGTGCGGCCGACTCCCGACAGCAGCGTGTACGGCCGACTCCCGACGACGACCGCACGGACGGCGGCGCCTCACGACCGCGGACGCACGCGCCTTCACGAGGACGGGAACGGCCGGGTTCCGACCGCCGTCGCGGGGCGTGACGCGCCCCGGCGACGGGCGGGGACCGCGGGGCACGGCCTCAGCCGCACCCCGCGCCTTCACCGTCCGCGCCGGCCCGAGGCCCGTCGGCGGCGTGTCCGTCGGCGGCGTGTCCGTCGGCAACGTGTCCGTCGGCCTCAGGTACTCGTGAGGATGACGAGTCGCTGCGTCGCCCGGGTCATCGCGACATAGCGGTCGACCGTGCCTTCCACGCCCGTGCCGAACTTCTCCGGGTCGACGAGGACGACCAGATCGAATTCGAGCCCCTTCGACAACTCCGGTGTCAGCGAACGGATCCGGGAGGTCGCCCGGAACGTGGGATCGCCGATGACGCAGGCGGTCCCCTCCGCATGTCCGAGCAGCCAGGTGTCGAGCACCGACTCCAGGTCCGCGACGGAGCCGTGGACCACGGGGATGCCGGAACTGCGCACGGAGGTGGGCACGTTGGCGTCCGGCAGCGCGGTCCGGATGACGGACTCGGCCTCCGTCATGACCTCTTCCGGCGTCCGGTAGTTGATGGTCAGCGAGGCCACGTCGATCCGGTCGAGTCCGACCCGCCCGAGCCGTTCCTGCCAGGACTCGGCGAAACCGTGCCTGGCCTGGGCGCGGTCCCCGACGATGGTGAAACTCCGGGAAGGGCAGCGCAGGAGCAGCATCTGCCATTCCGCGTCGGTCAGTTCCTGGGCCTCGTCGACGACGATGTGCGCGAACGGCCCGGCGAGCAGGTCCGGTTCGGCGACGGGCAGTCCGCCCTCGTCGACCAGACTGTCCCGCAGGTCCTGTCCGCGCAGCATCGTGACCGCGCCCTCGCCGTCGTCGTCGGCGGCGAGCACGTTGTCGATGACGCCTGACATGCGCTCGCGTTCCGCGGCCATGGAAGCCTCGTGGCGGCGCCTTCGCAGGGACGTCTCCGGGTCGCCGAGCCGCTGCCGTGCCGCGTCCAGGACGGGCAGGTCGGACACCGTCCAGGCCTGGGCGTCGGGACGCTGGAGTCTGCGGACGTCGTCGGGGCCGAGCCACGGGGCGCACAACCGCAGGTAGGCGGGTACGGACCACAGGTCCGCGACCAGGTCGGCCGCGTCGAGCAGTGGCCACGCGCGGTCGAGGGTGCCGACGAGTTCCTGGTCGTGCAGCAGCGACCTGCGCAGCAGTTCGGGCGGAACGCCGTCGTCGTGCTTGTCCGTCAGGATCGCGAGCAGCGCCTCCCGGACCTGGTCGCGCGCCTCGTTGTGCGGAGTGCCCGGTTCCGCCGCCTCGAACGCCTCGGCCCAGTCGTCGGCGCTCAGCCGGACGTCGGCCCACGGGGTCGTGACCGTCATCCCCCGGGCAGGCGGCTCCTCGTAGAACCTGACGGCCGTCTCGATCGCCTTCACCATGTCCGCGGACGACTTCAGGAGGGCCACGTCCGGGTCGGACTCGACCGTCGCTCCGGGCCCCTCGGCGACGAGGTCGCGCAGGGTGCAGGTCTGTACGCCCTCTTCTCCGAGGCTGGGCAGCACGTCGGCGACGTAGGCCAGATAGGGCTGGTGCGGACCGACGAACAGCACGCCGCCGCGTCGGTGGCCGAGCCGGGGGTCGGAGTAGAGGAGGTAGGCGGAACGGTGCAGTGCGACGACCGTCTTGCCCGTGCCCGGACCGCCGTCGACGACGAGAGCGCCGCGCGATCCCGCGCGGATGACGGCGTCCTGGTCGGCCTGGATGGTGGCGAGCACGTCCCTCATCCGCGCCGACCGGCTGCCGCCGAGGCCGGCGATGAAGGCGGACTGGTCGTCGAGCGCGGCGTGCCGCTCCAGCCCGTCGGCGGTGAACACCTCGTCCCAGTAGTCACTGATCCGGCCGCCGGTCCAGCGGTACCTGCGTCGGCTCGTCAGGCCCATCGGCCGGGCGTGGGTCGCGGCGAAGAACGGCTCGGCGGCGGGAGAGCGCCAGTCGGTGAGCAGCCGGCGGCCCTCGCTGTCGGTGAGGCCGAGACGTCCGATGTACAGGGGTCCGGAGCCGTCCGCGGCGACGATGTGGCCGAGGCACAGGTCGAGCCCGAAGCGGCGCAGCGCGCGGAGCCGGCCGGTCAGCCGGTGGATCTCCAGGTCTCGTTCCATCGCCTCGCGGCCGAGGCCGCCGGGCGCCCTGCGCTCGGCGTCGAGGCGGTCGGACAGTTCGGCGATCGCGCGGTCGAGACTTTCCGCGACGGCCGCGAAGTGCCGCTCGTCCGCGGCGATCAGTGCCGGGTCCGCCTTGGCGGAGAGCCGGTCGGGAAGGCGGAACGCGCCGGTGGTCAGAGGGCTCATGTCAACTTTCCGCAGGTCCTGGCTTCGGCCAGTGATTCTGCGGGACGACGGGGGCCTTGCCGCAAGCCCCCCGGTGCGCTATAAGTTGAGAGTGGCAAGGGATGGATTTCCCCCTTGCCCTTTCTTGTTGCCCGGAACCCGGAAGCCCCGGAAGCGGCTCCGTGAGGTGCCGGAAGCGGCGCCGCGAGGGCATCGGAGGCGGGCTCCGCGAGGCGTCACGGCGCCGGGCGCGCGGCCTGTCGTGCGGCGGCTTCCAGGACACGGCCGAGGAGTCCGGGGAAGAGTGCGTCGAGGTCGTCCGTCCGCAGGCCGTTGAGCTTCGCCGTCCCGCGGTAGACCTGACGGACGACCCCGCTCTCACGGAGCACCCGGAAGTGGTGCGTCGTCGTGGACTTGGTGACCGGCAGGACGAAGTCCGAGCAGGAGAGTTCACGGCCTTCGGCGGCGAGCTCACGGACGATCCGGAGCCGCATGGGGTCGGACAGCGCGTGCAGCACCGACTCCAGCCGGATCTCCTCACGTGCGGGATGCGGCAGATCACGGCCGCTCGGGGCGGTGGCGGCGGTCGTCACGGCGGCTCCACTTCGTCCGGGGACCTCGGTCTTCGCCCCGTCACCTTCGGCATCGTCCGGCGACTTCACCCGACACCGCCATTGTACGAGAGGCGTCGTAGTTTGACACTCGCCGTACTACGAGGCTTATCGTACGAGGCATACACCGGTCCCGCCACGAATGGAGTCGGTCGTGAGCGCTCTCTTCGAGCCCTGCGTCCTGCGCGAAGTCACCATCCCCAACCGGGTGTGGATGCCCCCGATGTGCCAGTACTCGGCCGCGCCCGAGGGCCCCTCGGCGGGCGCCCCGCACGACTGGCACTTCGCCCACTACGCGGCCCGCGCCACCGGAGGGACGGGGCTGGTCATCGTCGAGGCGACCGCCGTCTCGCCCGAGGGCCGGATCTCCCCGTACGACCTGGGCATCTGGAACGACACCCAGGTCGAGGCCTTCCGTCGCATCACGCGCTTCCTCTCCGCGCAGGGAACGGTGCCGGCCGTGCAGCTCGGCCACGGCGGCCGCAAGGCCTCGACCGACCGCCCCTGGAAGGGCGGCGCCCCCGTCGGCCCGGACGCCTACGGCTGGCGGGCGCTCGCCCCCAGCGCGGTCGCGTTCGACGAGAGGCACCCGGTTCCCGACGAGCTGACGGTCGACGGGATCCGGGAGATCGTGGGCCAGTTCGCCGAGGCGGCACGCCGCGCCCTGGCGGCCGGCTTCGAGATCGTCGAGATCCACGGCGCCCACGGCTACCTCATCAACGAGTTCCTCTCCCCGCACTCCAACCACCGCACCGACGCGTACGGCGGCTCGTACGAGAACCGCACCCGGTTCGCCCTCGAAGTCGTCGACGCCGTACGGGAGATCTGGCCGCAGGACAAGCCGCTCTTCTTCCGCGTCTCCGCGACCGACTGGCTGGAGGACGCGGGCTGGAGCGCGGACGACACCGTCCGCTTCGCCGCCGAACTGCACGAGCACGGTGTGGACCTGCTCGACGTCTCCACGGGAGGGAACGCCTCCGGCGTGCGCATTCCCGTCGGACCCGGCTATCAAGTCCCGTTCGCCGCACGGGTGAAGAGGGAGACCCCGCTGGCCGTCGCCGCCGTCGGTCTCATCACCGGGGTGGAGCAGGCCGAGAAGATCGTCGCCAACGGGGAGGCCGACGCGGTGCTGCTGGGAAGGGAGTTGCTGCGCAACCCGTCCTTCGCCCGGCTCGCGGCACGCGAACTCGGGGCCGAGGTCCACGTGCCCGATCAGTACCACCGGTCCGTGTAGGCGCCGTCCGGCACAAAAACGGCGGGGCGGGGTCCGGTGCGGAGACGGTGGGGGCGGGGTACGGCCTTCGTCGAGGGTGGTCGCCGTGCCGCGCCACCGCCCGTACCGAAGGCCGGACCCCTCCCCCGCCCGGTCAGGCGGCGCTCGGCACGGCCCTGCCGGCCGCCCCCTCGGCCGTCACCTCCGCCTCCGCTTCGGCGAGCAGCGCGATCAGGGTCGCGCGGGCACGTGCCACGCGGGAGCGGACCGTTCCCACAGGACAGCCGCTGACCAGGGCGGCGTCCGCGTAGGGCAGACCCATCATCTGGGTGAGGACGAACGCCTCGCGCCGCTCGCCCGGAAGCGCGGCCAGGAGTTCGAGCAGGGCGACGCCGTCGTCGAAGCCCGGCAGGCCGGTCGGCTGCGCGTGCTCCACCGCGGTCTGCCAGTCCGCGGCGCCGGTCGACCGCGGCCGGACGGCGGCATACCGCAGGCTGTCGATCACCGCCCGGCGGGCGATGGACAGCAGCCAGGTCCGCGCCGACGAGCGCCCCTCGAACCGGTGCAGACTGCCCAGCGCCCGCAGGAACGTGTCCTGGGCGAGGTCTTCGGCGGCCTGTGGATCGGCGGACAGATGGGCGACATAGCGCACGACATCGCGGTGCAGCGCGCGGACGAAGCGCTCGACGGCGACCGGGTCACCGGCGCGGGCGGCCAGTGCCCAGGCGGTCGCCGACTCGTCGGCCGACACCGCTCGGCCGACTTCGTTCCGCCTCTCGTGTCCGGGGCGGGAAACAGGCAGGGCAGGAGTGATCACCAGGTGTCCTTCTCGGGTCATCCGTGATCCGGACGGGCGCGAGGCCCATGGGTCCGGTGGTGGGGTGCGGCCGTACAGGAGGTACGACCGGTGCCCGAAGCGCACAGGTGGCGCTTCGGGGAGCGGGCTGTCTCAGGCGACAGCGGTCCCCACCGGCGGACCCCGGGAAGTGATCGCGTGAACGAGAAGGAGAAGGCGCGGGACGCGGTCCGACGAGCGTCGGCGCACCCGGAGCGTCGGCCTGTACGGCGGCACCGGAAGGGCGAGCAACAGCCGCAGGGGCGCGGCCAGTCGGCCGGCCACCGCCCGCAGGACACGGAACGCGGCGCGCTCACCGTGCGCGAGCCAGAGGCCGCACAGCAGCGCCGCGAGCAGGTGGGCGGCGAACATGCCGAACGACGAGGGCGAGCCCGCGTCGGCTCCCCAGGGGAACAGATGCGTCATGGCCCCTGAACCCATGGTCCCGGCATCCGTGTTCAGGGAACCCATGGAGCCCATGCCCATGGACCCGATACCCATGACGTCCATCGAGCTCATGTCCATCGAGCCCATGGCGTCCATCGACATGCCGTCCATGGCGTCCATGGCGCCCCTGCCGGATCGAGCCGGTCCGGCACCCGAGCCCGTACCCGCGTCCGCGGCGAACGCGAGGGACTGGGCCATCGAGAACGCGCCGTGGAGGGCGCCCTGGGCGAGCACCACGACGGACACGACGAACGGAAGCCCGCGCTCACGGCCGGCCAGGCACCAGCCCGCTCCGGCCGTCCCCGTTCCCGCGCCCGCCAGCGCCCACCAGGCCACCGGGGAGCCGGACATCATCACGTGACCGAGGGCGGCGAGCACCACACAGACGGCCGCGAACATCACGGCCCGCAGCACGCGCGTACACCACCCGGCAGTCATGACGGCCTCATCCTCGCATCCGGGGCCCGGACGTCATGAACGGGTACGGAAATCCGCGGGCGCGGGACGGGTGGCGCACCCGTGATCCGGATCACGCGGTCCCGGCGCCCCTGCCCCGCATGGCGGCCGTCGTCCGGGGTAGTCGCCGCAGCACCGTGGAAGCACGGCCAGGACAGCGAGACCCTACGTACTGTAGGGTCCCGGCGGTGAGCGTCGTACGGCAGGGGGAGCCCGTGAAGGACCGCGACACCGGGCGCGCGGCACGCGGGCCGGCGTCCGTGCTGGCACTGCTCGTGCCGAGCCTCGGGATCGCCGCGCTGGGCGTCTACCACCTGTGCGGCTTCGACGTGCACGCCCTGCACGGCCGCCCGCACCTCGGCGACGGACTGACCATGGCCGGGGTGATCGCGGCCCTGGTCTCGGCGGGCGCGGCGCTCGGTGACCTCCTGTGGCGGGCGACCACGCGCGACCGCCCGCACCGCGACGACGGAAAGCCGCGTCCGGACGGACCGTTCGGAACTTCCGGCGGCGACCGGGGCGTCTCGCACCACCGCTGAGGAAACCGCGACGGGCGCCGTCGAGAGGGACGAGCGCCATGGACACCCGGCTCACCCCTGCCCACGCCAGCTCACGCCCCGGCGCCGGCCCTCCTCCGCCGGCACCAGTTCTCCTCCGCCGAACCAACTCTCCCCGCCGAGACCGGTTCCCCTGCCGAGACCGAACTCTTCCCCGCCGACACCGGCTCGACCGCCGTCAAGACCGAGCCGCGGCCCGCCGGTGCCGTTCCTCGCCCACGGCCGGAGTCCGCCGTTCCGCGTCCACGGCCGACGGACGTCGTTCTGCGCCCACGGCCGGAGTCCGTCGTTCCGCGTCCGCGGCCGGACCGTGCCCGCCGTCGGCGCGGAACGACGTCCGCCGGGCAGGCCCGGCGCGAACCCGCTCCCCGCATTCTCAACACCTCCTTACCTCTTCACCCCGTCTCCGACTGGCCACGACCTCTCTCTTCCCTACAAGATGTAGTGTCCCGGCCTCTGTCCCCACCGGTTCTCCCGGCCTCTCCCCAAGGTGATGCTCCACGGTGTCCGTACAACAGTCAGCGCTCATCCCGGAACAGCGGAACGCGAGCCCGCGCCGCGGGGCCCGGCCCGGACGAGCAGGGGAAGGAATCCGGCCACGAGCCGCCGCGTTCACGGTCTGGTACCTGCGACTGCTCGCCGTCCTCAACATCGTCGCCGTGGTCTCACTGCCCTTCCGCGAAGAGGTGCACGAACACAACGGAGGCGAGTTCTTCACGCCCTATCTGGCCACCGCCGGGCTGATCTCGGCGGCGCTGGCCCTGTTTCTCGCGCTCGTGATGCGGCGCCGCAAACGAGCCGCCTGGATCTTCAACCTGCTGCTCGCCGGACCGCTCCTGGCGCTCTACGCCGTGGCGCTGACCCAGGAGCGCTACCGACAGCACGTCTTCAACTGGATCTCGGCCCTGCTCACCGCCCTGTTCGTCCTCGCCCTCCTCCTGGGGCGCAAGGAGTTCCAGGCCGTCGGGGACCGCTCGAATCCGCGTCTCGCGCTGGCCGTCGGCGCGGGCGGTCTGCTCGTCAGCGCCACCCTCGGCACCCTGCTCGTCAGCGCCACCAACCGCGTCACGGGAACACCGCTGGGCGACCGGATCGCGTACACCCTGCTGCGTGGCATCAGCGTCGGCCCGCTCGCCGACCGGTTCGACAGCGTCGTCGCCCCCCGCTGGGTCGACATCCTCGTCAACGCCTTGGTGGCCGCCACGTTCCTGCTGGTGCTCTACGCGTGCTTCCGTTCGCCGCGCGGTCTCGAACTCCTCGGCGAGGAGGACGAGACCAGGCTGCGAGCCCTGCTGGCCCGGCACGGGGAACGCGACTCGCTCGGCTACTTCGCGCTGCGCCGCGACAAGGCCGTCATCTGGTCCCCGAGCGGCAAGGCGGCCATCGCGTACGGCGTCGGCGGCGGCGTGACTCTCGCCTCCGGCGACCCCATCGGCGACCCGGAGGCCTGGCCCGGCGCGATCGAGGCGTGGCTGCGGGAGGCACGGCGGCACGCGTGGACACCCGCCGTGATGGGCGCCGGCGAGGAGGCCGGGACCGTCTACGCCCGGCACGGCCTGGACGCCCTGGAGCTCGGCGACGAAGCCATCGTGGACCGGTCCGACTTCACCCTGGAGGGACGCGCCATGCGGGGCGTCCGACAGGCGCACAAGCGGATCCGGCGCGCCGGTCACACGGTCCGCGTACGACGGCACGAGGACATCCCCGAAGCCGAGATGGCCGCTGTGACCGACAAGGCGGACCAGTGGCGTGACGGGTCCGCCGAACGCGGCTTCTCCATGGCGCTCGGCCGATTGGGAGACCCCGCCGACGGACGGTGCCTGATGCTGGAGTGCCAGGACAGCGAAGGCGAGCCCCGGGCCGTGCTGAGCTTCGTGCCGTGGGGCGAGCGGGGGCTCTCACTGGACCTGATGCGCCGCGACCGGAACTCCGACAACGGGCTCATGGAGTTCATGGTGATCGAACTGCTGCTACGTGCCGAGGAGTTCGGCGTCGAGCGGATCTCCCTGAACTTCGCGATGTTCCGGTCCGTCTTCGAACGCGGCACCCGGCTGGGCGCGGGACCCGTGCTGCGGCTGTGGTGTTCGGTGCTGACGTTCCTCTCGCGCTGGTGGCAGCTCGAATCGCTCTACCGGGCCAACGCCAAGTACCGGCCGGTCTGGGAGCCCCGCTATCTCCTGTTCGAGAAGAGTGCCGACCTTCCCCGTATCGGCATCGCGGCGGCCCGCGCGGAGGGCTTCCTCGCCCCGCCGGCCCTGCCCCGGTTCGCCTCCCGGCGCCCGGCGCACCCGGCCCCGCGGCCCCCCGAACCGCCCCTGGCGGCGTCCTCGGCCGGTTCCGGCCGCCCCCTGTAGTCCGCACCCAGTCCACACCGCGCGACCAGGCGACCGTCGGAAAACGGCCGTTCACTCCGTAGTTGGCCGGACCGACGCCATCGACGGGACGGCTCCCGGGCGTCACTGTCAGTGCCGTGGTGCACACTCACGATCAATGGCCGTACGCCTGGGGAGGACACCGTGTTCAGGGGGATCGACGAGGTCGACTGGGCCTCGATGGAGCATGCCTACGGAAGCGCCGCGGACGTGCCGGAGCTGCTGCGGGGACTCGCCTCGCCGCTCCCCCAGGACCGGGAGACCGCGCTCGACGGGATGTACGGAGCCGTGCACCACCAGGGCGATGTGTACGACTCGACGCTCGCGTCCATCCCCTTCCTCTTCGCGCTCGCCGGACACCCCGGGCTTCCCGACCGGGGCGGAATCGTGGAGCTGCTCGCCAGCATCGGGGGATCGGACGACGGGGAGGTCCCCGGGGACGCCTTCGGGGGCGGCGACGACGGGGCCGGAGGCGGACAGGACGCGGAGGACCCCGAGAACGACAATTACGCGATGGCGCAGGCGGCGGTCCGGGCGGGTGCCTCTGTCTTCCTCGGCCTCGTCACGGACGCGGACCCGGAGGTGCGCCGCGCCGCGCCGTCGGCGCTCGTACGCTTCCACGACGAACCGCCGCACGTCCTGGGCCTGTTGAGCGAGCGGCTGCGGGACGAACAGGAGGACGGTGTCCGGCTGGCACTGGTCGAGAGCCTGGGGCTCCTCGCCCGGCTGCACAGCGGTTCCACGGCCGCCGCGGTGGGCTGTCTGGTGTCGCTGTGCGGCTCGCCGCACGACCCGGGACTGCGGCTCGCGGCGCTCGGACAGCTCGCCTCGTGCGCCCCCGACCGGCTGCCCGCCGACCTCGTCCCCACCGTCGTCGCACTGCTCCACACCAGGTCACAGCGGATCCGGCCGACCGCGGAGCCCGTCCGGACGTCCACCGACACCCTCATCGGCAGTCTGCGCCGTATGCGCCCCGCGGACGAGGAGGGCGCTCAGCTCCTCCGGACGCTCCACAAGGCGCTCGGCGCCCGCACCACGGACCGGATCGCCCTCCTCGAGGGACAGTTGAGCAGCCGGAACACGGCCGACCGGTGCAACGCCGTGTGGATGTCGGCGGGGCTGTTCCGTGAATGGCGGGCCGCGTACGAGGAGCCGGTCGCGCTGATCGGAGAGCAACTCGGTTCGGACGAGGAGCGGTTGCGCTGCGCCGCGGTGTCCGTCCTGGAGTTCCTGTTCACTCTGGCGGCTCCGGCGGCCGACCGGCTCGCCGCCCTCGTGGAGTCGGGCACGGACTCCCGGACGCGAAGCACGGCGACGCTGGACCGCCCCCTGAAAGCCCTCGCCCGCTGCGGGGACGGGCGAGCGGTGCCGGCCCTCGCCGAGGTGCTGCGCCACCCGGTCGTGCCGAACGAGACAGGTGACACGATCGGACATCTGGGCCCGGCTGCGGCGCCCCTTGCTCCGCTGCTGCGCGAGCGGCTGGCCGAGGTCCCGCTCGACTCCCCGGACACCTACGACCGCGCCGCGCCGCTGCTCCACGGTCTCGGCACACTGCGGTACGCCGCGGCCGTACCGGAAGTGCTGCGGCTGCTGCACGGCACACCACGCGAACTGCGGCTCCGGGACGCTCTGGTGAAGGCGCTGGCCAGGACGCTCGGCGCGTTCGGTCCGCGGGCGCGTGAGGCCGTACCGGCGCTGCGGGACCTGCTGACGGGCGAGAACGCCGTGGCGGCGGCCGACGCGCTCCGGTCCGTGGAGGGGGACGCGGAGACCGTCCTTCCGGTGCTGCTCGGGGCGCTGGCCCCGGAGCGGGACCCGGGGAGCCGCCGGGCGGCGGCCGAGGCTCTCGGCCGTACGGGGGCGGCGGCCGCGCCCGCGCTCCCCGGACTGCGCCGTCTGACGGACTCCGCCGGAGTGTGGGAGCGGACGGCCGCCGCCTGCGCCCTGTGGGACATCGCCGGAGATCCGGAACCGGTCCTGCCGGTTTTCCGTGAAGCCTGGCGCCAAAACCCTTACACCCGGGGCAGCATCGCCGCGTGCCTCGTCCGGATGGGCGTCGCGGGCGTGCCCGTCCACGACCTTGTCCGTACGGAACTGGCCTCGCCCCGGCGGCACCGGGCCCGCTCCGGCGGTCACGGCAGCCACGACGTGCTCGATGACGAACTGCTCCTGCGGGCCTGCCGAACGGCGCTGGAGGCCGCGTGACGAGACCGCGGACCCGGAGATCCGCGGGCCCGGGGATCCGCGGGCCCGGGGATCCGCGGGGTGGTGTCGGCACGGGGTGCCGAGGGTGAAGCGGCCGACGCCGGGGATCCGTGGCAGCGGAGCCGGCACGGCCCGCCGAGGGCGACGAAGCCGCGGCCCGGGTGCCTGCGGCAGAGAGGCGGGGTCGCGCTCGGACCACAGTCGCCGGTCGCGGTCGCGGCCGAGGGGCAGGGGTGCCGGGGCGTGACGCGGGCGAGCGGCCCGAGCCGACGCCGGCTCAGCTCGTCATCCGGCCCCACAGCGGTCCGATCCGGTCCCACTCCTCGTCCCATCGGTCCATGCGCCGGCGTTCCAGGCGGCCGCCGAGAAGACGGCCGGCGGCGAAGGGGACGCCCGCCACGCCCGCGCCCGCGAAGACGCCGATCAGCCAGGCCCGCAGCCGGGCCACCTCCCCCGTGGTGGGCTGGTTGACGAGGCGCCCGTCGGGATCGGTCCACACCAGGACCGGGGTGTCCGCCGACGTGCCCGCCGCGACCCGTACCTGGCCGGAGCGAAGGGTGCCGTCCGGCGCCGTCCAGCGGACCTTCGTCCACACGACGCGACCGGTGAGCCCGTTCGTGCCCGCGTCCGGCGCGTCCTCGACGAGCCGAGCGGGGACGGTGCGCGACTCGGCGCGGTCCCGCGCGAGGCTGTTCTCCACGGCGTCGACGGTCACCAGGCCCGAGACCACACCGCCGAGCACCGTGAACACCCAGGCGGCGAGCATGATCCAGGCCTCCAGGACATCGCTTCGCCGCCGCAGCGGGTTGCGCCGCCACCGCCACAGCCAGACCCTCGGACCACGGAACGCCGCCATCAAGGGCATCCTCCTCACGACCGCACGGACACACCACATCCCCCTCCCATACGCGCGCGCTCCGCGCGATGCTCACTCCCCGTGCCCGCCGGCTCGTCGGGCACGGGAGCCCGCGGGCGACGGCACGGCGTGCCGGCGGCCGGGGGACTTCCCCGCGAGCGGCCCGGAGAGCAGCACCGCGCACCCTTGCCGTCCGCCGACACGGCACGTCCGACCTGCGAAAACGCCAGGCCGAAGGGTGACTGTCGGTGCCGGGGTGCAGACTGGCCGATAGCGCAGACACCGACGTCGCGGAGGTGGCCGGTCATGGCCGACGTACTGCTCACGGTAGGCACCCGCAAGGGTCTCTTCATCGGGCGACGGCGCGACGGCGCCTGGGAGTTCGACGAGAGTCCGTACTTCAACGCGCAGGCCGTGTACTCGGTCGCGATCGACTCGCGGGGCGGGAGGCCGCGGCTGCTGGTCGGCGGGGACAGCGCCCACTGGGGCCCGTCCGTGTTCCACTCCGACGACCTGGGCCGTACGTGGACCGAACCCGAGCGCCCCGCGGTCAAGTTCCCCAAGGAGACGGGCGCCTCGCTGGAGCGGGTGTGGCAGTTGCATCCGGCGGCCGCCGAACCGGGCGTCGTGTACGCGGGGACGGAACCGGCCGCGCTGTACCGCTCGGAGGACCGGGGCGAGTCCTTCGAACTCGTCCGCCCCCTGTGGGAGCACCCCACCCGCTCGAAGTGGGTCCCCGGAGGTGGCGGCGAGGGGCTGCACACCATCCTCACCGACGAACGCGACGCGCGGGCCGTGACGGTGGCCGTGTCCACGGCCGGGGTCTTCCGCACCGCCGACGGCGGCGCGAGCTGGGAACCCGCCAACTCCGGTGTCTCCGCCGTGTTCCTGCCGGATCCGAACCCCGAGTTCGGCCAGTGCGTGCACAAGGTCGCGCGCGACGCGGCGAACCCGGACCGGCTCTATCTCCAGAACCACTGGGGGGTGTACCGCAGCGACGACGGGGCCGGGCAGTGGACCGACATCGGCGCGGACCTGCCGTCCACCTTCGGATTCGCGGTGGCGGCGCATCCGCACCGCGGGGACACGGCCTACGTCTTCCCGATCAACGCCGACGCGGACCGGGTCCCGGCCGACCGTCGGTGCCGGGTCTTCCGTACGGACGACGCCGGCAGGACCTGGGAGCCGCTGACCGCGGGACTCCCTTCCGAGGACCACTACGGCACGGTGCTGCGCGACGCGCTGTGCACGGACGACGCGGACCCGGCGGGCGTGTACTTCGGCAACCGCAACGGCGAGGTGTACGCGTCCGCGGACGACGGCGACAGCTGGCGGCAGCTCGCCTCGCATCTCCCGGACGTCCTCTGCGTCCGCGCGGCGGTCATGGCCTGAGCGTGGTCGCCCGGGGACTCCAACGGCCTTCGGCGGCAGGCGTCTTGTGCCCGGGGATGACCGATTCGGCAACGAATCGGTCATCCCCGGACGCGGAACGGCCACCAGTTTGATCTCGGCCATGTGTACGGCAGTAGGGTGACGCCCGTGGCACCACGACCGTTGCATGAGATCGTCGAACCGGGCTGGGCGAAAGCCCTCGAACCCGTCGCCGGACGGATCGCCCAGATGGGCGAC
This sequence comes from Streptomyces sp. NPDC002698, assembly GCF_042888945.1. Classification (NCBI taxonomy): domain Bacteria; kingdom Bacillati; phylum Actinomycetota; class Actinomycetes; order Kitasatosporales; family Streptomycetaceae; genus Streptomyces; species Streptomyces sp. NPDC002698. Next base: position 286,048 of record NZ_JBIAQM010000004.1, on the reverse strand, counting down.
TTCCTGCGCGCGGAGATAGCCGCGGGACGCACCTACGTACCGTCCGGGGCGAATGTCCTCCGGGCCTTCCAGCAGCCCTTCGACGAGGTACGCGTCCTCATCGTCGGGCAGGACCCCTATCCGACCCCGGGACACGCGGTCGGCCTGTCGTTCTCGGTGGCCCCGGACGTACGTCCGCTGCCGCCCAGCCTGATCAACATCTTCACCGAGCTGAAGAACGACCTCGGGGCGCCCGAGCCGTCCACCGGTGACCTCACCCCCTGGACGAAGCAGGGCGTGCTGTTGCTCAACAAGACGCTCACCACGGCACCCCGCAGGTCCGCCGTGCACCAGGGCAAGGGCTGGGAGGACGTCACGGAACAGGCGATCCGGGCACTGGCCGCCCGCGGCCGGCCGCTGGTGTCGATCCTGTGGGGTCGCCCCGCGCGCAATCTGCGCCCCCTGCTCGGCAGTCTTCCGGCGGTCGAGTCCGCGCACCCCTCCCCCAGGTCGGCCGACGGCGGCTTCTTCGGTTCGCGCCCCTTCAGCCGCGCCAACGACCTGCTGGCGAGGCAAGGAGCGGAGCCGGTGGACTGGCGCCTGCCGTGACATCCGACGGAGTGCACGGCGGGCGGCGGGGCGGGCCGGGCCCTGCCGTGGTGCTGGCCGTGGACTCCGGAGGCTCGGGACTGCGCGTGGCTCTCGCCGCGCACGCGGTGCCGGGCGATGACCGCTCTCCGGTACGCCGAGGAGCCCCCGCGCACCCTCACCCGGCCCCGCTCGCCGCCCCGCTGACCTCGAGGGAGCCGGTCCGTACCGGGCCCCGCGGGATCTCGGCCGGCCATCTGCTGGAGCAACTGCTGCCGATGGCGCGGCGGTTGATGGCCGAAGCGGGCGCCGAACGGCTCGGGGCCGTCGCCGTCGGCGCGGCCGGCCTGGCCACGCTCGGCGACGAACTGCGGGACGAGCTCCCGGCCGCCCTGGCGCGTGAACTGGGAGTACGGCGGCTCGCCCTGGCCGCCGACGCCGTGACCGCGTACACGGGCGCCCTGGGCGTCCGGACGGGTGTCGTGATCGCGGCGGGCACCGGAATGATCGCGGTCGGCACCGATCTCACGTCGTGGCGCAGGGCAGACGGGTGGGGACATCTGCTCGGCGACTGCGGCGGCGGCGCGTGGATCGGCCGCGCGGGCCTGGAGGCGGCTCTGCGCGCCTTCGACGGCCGCCCGGACGGTTCGGCCCCGCTGCTGGCACGGGCCGAGGAGATGTTCGGGCCGATGCCGGAACTGCCCGGTCTGCTGTATCCGCGCACCGACCGGGCCGCCGTGCTCGCCTCCTTCGCCCCCGAGGTGGCCGACCTCTGCGGGCGCGATCCCGTGTCCTCGCGCATCCTGCAGACCGCCGCGCGGCACATGGCCGAGTCGGCCGCCGCGGTGTGCCCCGCCGACGGTGAGCCCCATCTCGCGCTCACCGGGGGCGTGTTCAACGCGGGTGCCGCGATCCTCGGCCCCCTGACCGAGGAATTGGGCGTACGGCTGCCGCACGCCTGGCGCGTACCGGCCATGGGCGACCCGCTCGACGGCGCGCTGCGGATCGCGGCCGACCTGGCGGACGACCGGCTCGCACTGCCCCCGGACGACCGCATGTTGTACGTGGTGACCGAAAAGCCGTACGGGGAAATCTATGGCTCGAACTCTCCATAGGACCGACAAGCCGACGCCTACCGATCACTTCCGACTCGTACGTAACTCATCAGACAAAAGCGGACGGATACCGCTCACCTGCACCCTCCCCGAACAGGGGAACCCGAGAAACCAGTAACATGCGGCGCCATGAGCTCCCCCACTGGGCCCGCGTCCGGCCTGCCAGTACGAATGCCGCGACCCCGCCAAGCCGGGCGGCACCGCCGTCCGGAACCCCTGGCGGCTCCTGAGGGCGCGCCCGCGCTCGTCCTCGCGGTGCCGGGCACCCCCAGCGCCGCCACGCGCAGCCTCGCCGAGGAGGTCGTGAGCATCGCCCGCTCCGAGCTCCCCGGCCTCGATGCCCGCATCGGTTACCTGGACGGGAACGACGAGTTCCCCACGCTGCAGTCCGTGCTGACCCACGCCGCCGAGGAGCGCACCGCGCGCTTCGAGCAGGCCCGCGCCGCCGGTTCCGACGTCTCCGCGCCCGACAGCCCCGTCGGCATCGTGGTGCCGCTGCTCGCCGGTCCTGACGGCGCCCTGCTGCGCCGGATCCGCCAGGCGGTCATGGAAAGCCGTGTCGCGGCCGAGCTGACCGATGTCCTCGGTCCGCACCCGCTGCTCGCCGAGGCGCTGCACGTGCGCCTCTCCGAGGCCGGTCTGGCCCGCGCCGACCGCGCCCGGCTGTTCACCGTGGCGACCGCCGCGGACGGCATCGTGCTCGCCACCGTCGGCGGCGAGGACGCGGTGCAGGCGGCCGGGATCACCGGCATGCTGCTCGCCGCGCGGCTCGCCGTGCCGGTCATGGCGGCGGCGCTCGACGAAGAGGGCTCCATCGCGGCCATCGCCGAGCAGCTGCGCGGCTCCGGTTCGCAGCAGCTCGCGCTCGCCCCGTACCTGATCGGTCCGGAGCTCGACGCGGGTCTGCTCGACGCGGCCGCCAAGGAGGCCGGCTGCAGCGCCGCCGAGGCCCTCGGCCCGTACCCGGCGATCGGCAAGCTCGCGCTCTCCCAGTACACCTCGGCGCTGGGCATCGCGCCGCCGCAGACCCAGGGAGCGCCGGCCTTCTAGTCGGCCGCCGCACACCCGCACCACCCGTACCGCCCGCACATCGAAAGGGCCCGCTCCTGAATCAGGAGGGGCCCTTTCCCGTTGGCGCGGGGCGTACCCGGCAGCCCCTCCGGGGCACGGGCCGGGCCGGCCGGGCGCGCCCCGGAGGGTGCCCGGGCCGGCAGCGGCCGGCCTGGTCAGCCGAAGATCACACAGGACGCGGCGGGGGCCCGGACGGAGCCACCGCGGCGCGGAACGCCGGTGTCCGGTTCGACGGTGAACCAGGTCACGTCGCCGGAGCGCTCGTTGGCCGCGTAGAGGAAGCGCCCCGAGGAGTCGAGGGCCAGCGCACGGGGCCAGACGCCGCCGCAGGGCACCTCGGCGACGAGCGTGAGCCCCTCGCCCCCCGCGTCGACGCCGAGCACGGAGACACTGTCCCGCCCGCGGACGGCGGCCCAGACGAAGCGGCCGTCGGGCGAGACGACGATGCCCGAGGGGTACGCGTCGCCGTCCGGAACGCCGGAGAGGAGCGGCGTCTCGCCGACGGGCCGCAGCGAGCCCTCCGCGGCGTCCCAGCGGCAGACGGTGACGGTCGGAGCGAGTTCGTTGAGGACGTACGCGTGCTCGCCCCGCGGATGGAAAGCGAGGTGGCGCGGCCCGGAGCCGGGGCGCAGGGAGATCTCGCGGTGCAGGGTGAGCGTTCCGCCGTCGAGGGCGCACACCCGGACCGAGTCCGTGCCGAGGTCCACGCTGACCGCCCAGCGGCCGGTGGGGTCGGGCTGCACGTGGTGGGCGTGCGCTCCCTGCTGTCGCTGCGTGTGCGGACCGGAACCGGTGTGCCGCAGCACGCTGGAAGCGGTGGGCGCCAGTCCGCCGCCGGAGCGGACGGGTACCGCGCTGACGCTGCCCGAGCCGTAGTCCGCGGTCAGGACGTGTCCGTCGAAGACACTGAGGTGGGTGGGGCCGCTGCCGCCGGTCCGGGTCGGCGGACCGGTCAGTTCCGGCTTGTCGCCGTGCGCCCGGAAGGCGGCCACCGCGCCCTCGGCGGTCTCGCTGACCGCGTACAGGACGTCGTGCGCGGGCGCGAACGCGAGATACGAAGGGTCGGGTACGTCGTCGACGGCGCTCAGCACGGTCAGCGCCCCGGTGTCCGGGTCCACGGCCGCCGTGAGGACACCGAGGCCTCCCGCCGACGTGAACGACCCGATGAACGCCCGCTGCCGCCGTCTGCCGCCGTACGCCACTTCTGTCCCCTCTCGGTCCCGCGTCGTCGGGGCGACGGTAGCAGTCACGGCGCTGCGGTCTAGACCAAAGCGGGCCGACCGGCCGACGGAGACGACGGGGGTGCGCGGAGCCCGCGAGACGGCCACCACGGGCGTCCTCGGCGCGCACCGGAGGTTCGGGTGCCGGAGACCGCCGCGAGGCCGTCCAGCGGGCACCCACGCCCTCTCTGTGGATCTTGAGGACGCCCGTGGCCCGCGGGGCTTCACGGCGTCGGTGCCCACAGAGGAAAAAACGGCCCCCTGGGACGCCGGAGGGCGTCCCAGGGGGCCGAGGAAGGGCCTGAAGGCGTCAGGCGCCGACGAGCCGCGAGCGTCGCGGTCCGCGCAGCGGTGTCGCCATCGCGACGAGCGCCCGCTCCAGTCCGTGCAGGTGCACGAGCGCCTGCTCGGCTCCGGGGTGGTGGCCGGGGACGCCGTGGTGGGCTGCCGAAGCGCCCCCCGGTACGGCGCCGACCAGGGACTCCATCGCGGTCTCGACCCGTCGGCAGGCCGCCGTGAGGCGGGCGTCGTGCGAGGCGTCCGGATCGGCGGCGACAGCGGCGAGACCTCGTACCTCGCGGGCGCAGTCGTCCAGCAGGGCGAGGATCGCGCGGGCCCGCTCCTTGCGCTGCCGCATCGGGTTGAGCGGGTGCACCAGGGGTGCGAGAGCCATCCGCACCCGCCCCAGGAGTGCTTCGAGCTCCCCCGCGAGCGGTGCGGGGTCGGCCCGGTCGTCACCCGCGAGCCGCCGGGCGGCCGCCGAGGTACAGCCGTGCACGGCGCGCAGGGCGCGCTCGATCCAGCGGTCGGTGACCGTGTGCGTGGTGATCGGCAGGACGAGTGCCACCGCGAGCGCGGCACCGAGCGCGCCGACACCGGTCTCGGCGAGCCGGAGGCCCAGCAGTCCCGGATGCAGGACGCCGAGCAACCCGTAGAGCAGGCCCGCCATGACGGTCACGAAGAACATCATCCAGCTGTACGAGGGCGCGGCCGTGTAGAAGATCCCGAAGACGCTCACCGCGACGAGGACGGCCGTGGGCGCGGGCGCGCCGTGCAGCGGTACGGCGACCAGGAGCCCGGCCCCGATTCCGACGAACGTACCGACCACGCGCCGGAAGCCGCGGACCAGCGTCTCACCGCGCGAGGCCGTGTTGACGAAGATCCACCACGCGGTGCCGACGGCCCAGTACCAGCGGTCGTGCGAGAGGAACTGGCCCGCGGCGAGCGCGAAGGCGCAGGCCGCGGTCGCCTGGAAGGCCTGACGGGTGGCGGGGCGCGCCAGCCCCCGCCCCTCCAGCGGCGGCGGCGCGGCCGGCGGGGGGCTGCGCCGTTCGATGCACCAGGCGCCGAACCGCACGGCCGAGGACGCCGCGAGCGACAGGGCGACGGCGGCGTACAGCTGCGGGAGCTGGCCGGGCACGGCGTGCAGGAACTGGGTCGTGAAGAACATCATGAACGCGAAGATGCCGAGCGCGTGCCCGCGCGGGCCGAAGCGGCGGGCGTACACCCCGGCGAAGACCACGGCGAGCCAGATCGTGTCCCGCAGCATCGGCGCCCCGTGCAGGGAGGTCGCCACCGCGAGGACCGGGAAACCGGCCACGGGGAGCAGCGCGGTGGTGCCGGCCTGGCCGCGTACGGTCGGGTCACCGACCGTGAACATCGCGAGGAGCGCCGCGAGCCCGCCGGCGATCGAGGCGGGGAGCGAGAGTCCGGCCGACTGGCACAGCGTGACCGCGAGGCCGATCCCGAGTACCGCCCGGATCGAGACCCGCAGCCGGAACAGTCCCGGATCCGGCGCCATGAACATCTTCTTCACCTTCGGCGTCCCGCCCCCACTTCTCAGTTCAACACAGGCTTCGGCATGCGCGGCGCACATGCGAAAGGCGCCGCGGGTCCGGTACGGCGTCCTTGCCGTCCGGCGCTGCGCAGCGCCATCGATACGGACAAGGTACGCGGCAGCCCGGAACTGGCTCAACCGGCTCGATTCGGACTGGGCCATTGGTACAGTCGAAGGAGAACATCGTCGGCCGCGAGGAGACCAACGGACCATGCCCGTGGACGAGCTCGACACCCGCATCCTGCGGCTGCTCCTGGAGCAGCCGCGCACCAGCGTCCGTGAATACGCCCGCGTCCTCGGTGTCGCCCGCGGCACGCTCCAGGCCCGCCTCGACCGGCTGGAGCGGGACGGGGTGATCACCGGGACCGGCCCCTCGCTGTCCCCCGCGGCCCTCGGCCATCCCGTGCTCGCGTTCGTGCACATCGAGGTCACGCAGGGCCATCTGGACGACGTGGGCGACGCGCTCGCCGCCGTACCGGAGATCATCGAGGCGTTCTCGATCACCGGCGGCGGCGATCTGATCACCCGGGTCGCGGCGCGCGACAACGCCCACCTGGAGGATGTGATCCAGGCCCTGATCAGCCTCCCGGGCGTGGTCCGCACCCGGACCGAGGTGGCACTGCGCGAACGGGTCCCGCACCGGCTGCTGCCACTGGTGGAGTCGATCGGCCGGGCGGCACAGGGCTGACCGCGCCGCGGCTGGATCACCGCCGGTCCCGCCGAGGGCGGACCGCTCCCGGTCGTCATCGCGGGCGGATCACTCCGGCACCTCACCCCGGGCCGATCACGCCCGCGCATCACCGCGGTGGGATCGCTCCCGGGCATCCTTGGCCTCATGAGCACCCTCGAGGGCACTTCGGTCATCTTCGATCTTGACGGAACGCTCGTGGACAGCGAGCCGAACTACTTCGAGGCCGGGCGCCGGACCCTCGCCGGACAGGGTGTCACCGACTTCACCTGGGCCGAGCACGAGAAGTACATCGGCATCAGCACCCAGGAGACGCTCGCGCTCTGGAAGGAGCGCTACGGTCTGACGGCCCCGCTCGAAAGCCTGCTCGCCGAGAAGAACCGCCGCTACCTGGAACTGGCCCGCGCCTCCACCCGTGTGTACCCGGAGATGCGGGCGTTCGTGGAACTGCTGGCCGCGGCCGGCGTCCCGATGGCGGTCGCCTCCGGCTCCTCGCCCGAGGCCATCGAGGCGATCCTGGCCGGCACGGGCCTGGACTCCCGGCTCACGACCGTCGTGTCGGCGGACGAGGTGCCGCACGGCAAGCCCGCCCCGGACGTGTTCCTCGAAGCGGCGCGCCGACTGGGTGCCGCCCCGGCGGACTGTGTGGTGCTGGAGGACGCCGTGCCGGGCGCCGTCGCCGCGCACGCGGCCGGTATGCGCTGCATCGCCGTCCCCTGTCTCCCGGCGCAGGCCGGCGATCCCGCCTTCGCGCGGGCCGATCTGCTCGTGCGCGGCGGCCAGGCCGAGTTCACGGCGCGGGCCGCGTACGACTGGCTGGCGAGCGGGGCCCCGCGTTCCTGAACCGGAACCCGTCGTCGGCCATTTCGGAAGTCTCCGGCCGGAATTCCGCCGGGTGCGCCAGAATGCCGGTCGGCGAGAGGTTCCGGACACCGCGCGGAGCGCTTCGGCCACCGCGGGGGCGGGCCGGCCGCTTCGACAGGCGCTGGGCACACGGTTGTCCGCGATCGCCCGCCTCGTGCCGGCCGTCCCCTCGCCGGGGGCGGTCCGGCCGTGTCACCGGGAGAGATCCGGCCGTCGTTCCGGAAGGAGTAGGCGTGCACCCCGACAAGGACGCACCCGCGGGCTCGGGGGCGCCGGAAGATCAGGGCGGACCGCTGCGTTCGGACGCGCGACGCAATCGCGAGCGCATCCTGGCCGTGGCCCTGGCGGAGCTGACCCGCTCCGCCGACACGCCGCTGAGCGCGATAGCCAGGAAGGCGGGGGTCGGTCAGGGGACCTTCTACCGCAACTTCCACCATCGCGAGGCCCTCATCCTGGAGATCCACCGCCACGAGGTGCGGCAGGTGACCGACGCGGCGGCACACCTGCTCGCCACCCGGCCGCCGGACCGGGCACTGCGGGAGTGGACGGACCGTCTCGCACGGTTCGCCATGGCCAAGGCGGGCCTGGCCGAAGCACTGCGGACGACCACCGGCACACCTCGGGGCGTCCTCACGAGGCTCGACCACAAGCCCCTGAGCTCGGCCGTGGCACTCCTGCTGCGGACCAACGAGGAAGCGGGCACCATCCGGCCCGGTGTGACCGCCGACGACTTCCTGCTCGCCGTCGCCGGACTCTGGCAGCTCGACCGGCACGGGGACTGGCAGGCGCACGCCCGCCGGCTGCTGGACCTGGTGACGGACGGCCTGCGCGTCGGCGCGCCCGGACCGGGCGGGCCCGCGCGGAAGGACTGAACCCACCGCTCGCCCACGGAGGCCGGCCGTACCGCCCGTCACCGCACCCGGGCCCGACCCCGGCGCCGGCCCCGGCGGGCCTGGAAGGCGACCAGGTCAGCGGCGGACCAGCCGGACGTGCGTCGCGGCCGGCGATCCGGCCAGCTCGGCCACCCGGTACCCGTCGATCCCGTCCCCGAGGTCGTCGAACAGGCGCTCTCCCCGGCCCAGGAGCCGTGGGACGACGGCTTTCCGGAAAGTCCCCCGCCCGTGCTCGACGCGCCCCCTCCGTCAACGAGCCGCCGAAGGGGGCGGCAGGCGCAGTTCGGCGAGGTCCGGGGGGATCGGGGTGTCGGGGCGGAAGAACGGGGCGGGTTCACCGTCGGCGGCCGTGGCCGGTGCGTCGGTGAGGCGGAAGCGGTCGCGCAGCCGGCCGTAGAAGTCGGTGGGGTGCAGACGGATCAGACGCACCCGCTGCGGAGCCCGGAAGACCCCGATCCAGTCACCGGGGTCGAGCACCCCGCGCAGCTGGCCGTCGATGCTGACGGCGGCCTGGCCCGAGTGGGGCAGCACCCGCAGGGCGACGGGCTCGTCCGGCGCGGCGACGACGCTGCGGTTGAAGGTCATGTGGGGTGCGATGGGAGTGAAGACGACCGCGTCCATGTGCGGGGAGAGCACGGGACCGCCGGCGGCGAAGCTGTAGGCGGTCGATCCGGTGGGGGTGGCGACGGCGAAGGCGTCCGCCGAGTAGGAGGCCAGCCGCTGTCCGGCGAGATAGACGCCGACGCTGACCTGACGGTCCCGGGCCAGCTTCTCCAGGACGACGTCGTTCAGGGCCGCGACGTCCAGTGCCACCCCCCAGCCGTCGCCCTCCGTCGTATCGGCTCTGACCTGCGGCGGCGGCAGGGCGGGCCCCCGCCCGTAGCAGAGCACGGACTCCATCGATCCGGGGACCTCCAGGACCCGGGAGGCACGCAGGGTCAGCGTCATCCGTTCCTCGACGATGGCCTTCCCCTCGTGGACCGCTTGCAGCGCCCGCGTGACGTCGGCCGCCGGCACCTCGGTGAGGAACCCGACCTTGCCGAGGTCGACCCCCAGCACGTTCGCACCGCTCTTGACGGCGATCCGGGCGCCGCGCAGGAAGGTGCCGTCGCCACCGAGCGTGACGACGAGGTCCGGGTTGCCGGCCGCCTCCGCTTCCTCACGTCCGCCGCGACGCCGCTGGTCCTTGGCCCAGACGTCGATCTCGGTGCACCGGATTCCTCGCGCGTCGCACCAGTCGTGCACGGCGCGGGCGGCATCTCGGGCCGCCGTCCGCCCCTGGTGGACGACCAGGCCGACACGGTGCACGGACACAGCGACCTCCAGGTCCACGTGGGGCATGACTCGATCCTTCCACGAATACGATATTTCGGTACGGACAAACAAACAGCCGGACAGACAGGAAGACGGCGGGCAGACGGACCGTCCGGCCGCACCGGGCACCCCCGCGGAGTCGCCGGACCGAGGGGAGCCGCCGTGCGGGCGCCACTTCGCGAGCGGGAGGAGCGAGGGGACACCGGTCCCCGCCGCCCGCGCCACGGCCGCACGATCCGGCACCGAAGAGCGGGACGCGCGCATGCCTCAGAGCCTCAACTCCGCGCAGAGAACGCCGACTTCGCCATGTCACGTACTACAGGCAGGAGTTGGCGCCAGAAGCCGCATCGGGTTCACCCGTTTCCTCCGGACGGATTCCAGCCGTATCGACGTCATCGGGTGCGGCGACTCGCTTCCGTTCGCGGCGCGTTCGGGCGCTGTCAGCGGCGGAGCAGAGGGCAGGGGGACGGTTCCGCGGGCCGAACATTTTTGGACACTTGGGCATCCCGCCGAACACTGAACGACTATCGTCTCGAATTGACGTCTCCTGAGCGACCTACATGGCTCGGAGACCCCGTCATGGCCGTTTTCATCCGCATCACGGACCACTTCGACAGCCCCCCATGAAAGGTTCCTTTCGTGATCAACAGCAATCCCGGGACTGATTACGAGAGCATCCTGCTCGACCGCGAGGGCCAGGCCGAAGCGTTCGACGCCATCGGTGACCGCTACGACGAGGCCTTTCCGCACAAGGAAGGCCAGGTCACCGCGGGCGAGTGGCTGATCGGATCACTGGGCGAGGGGGCGCGGGTCCTGGATCTCGGCTGCGGCACGGGCGTACCGACCGCGCGCCAGCTGACGGACGCCGGGTTCGAGGTCGTGGGGGTCGACCTGTCCGGCACCATGGTGAAGCTCGCGAGCGCCTACGTCCCCGACGCGACGTTCCACCAGCTGGACCTGGCCGACCTGCGCCCGGGCGGACCGCGCGACCTCGGCCGCTTCGACGCCGTCGCCGCCTTCTTCTCGCTGCTGATGCTGCCGCGCGCGGAGATTCCCCTCGCTCTGCAGACCGTCCGTCATCTGCTGGTGCCCGGCGGCCGGTTCGTCCTGTCCATGGTCGAGGCCGATGTGGACGACTTCGCGATCCCGTTCCTCGGGAACACGATCAGGGTCTCCGGCTATCTGCGGGAGGACCTGCACAGGGTCATCGAGGAAGCGGGCTTCGAGATCGTCAAGGAGACCTCGTACACGTACGCCCCCGCGGTGACCGATGTCCCGCCCGAGGAACAGGTCTTCCTGTGCTGCCGGCGGTGCGACTGAGGAGGCGGAGCCCGAGCCGCGGACCCGCGTCACCCACCGGACGGGACAGAACGCGTGACCGAGCATCACACCCACCACGAGGGCACCGCCCCGGCACAGGGCCTGCTCCCACCTGCCGTGGCGGCGGACGGCGGCCCGCCGCAGACCGACCGCCTCCGGTATCTCGACGTGGCGACGCGGCGGATCGCCCGCGGGATGGACCTCGACGAGACGCTGCGGGAACTGCGGCAGGCGGCCGTACCGGCGTTCGCGGACGCGGTCTTCATCCACCTCGACGATCCGCTGCCGGTGGGCAGGGAGCGGTCGACGGCTCCCGTCGTACTCCGCCTGCACAGCGCCGAACGGGCGCTGCCGGCGCCGCCGCACGCCGACACGGCCCCGCAGGCCGGTTCGGCCCCGCCTCCCCCGCCGTTCCCCGAGGTCGCCGAGCGCGTGGATCCGGCCGGCGGTGGCCGGCTCGCGGAGCTGCTGCGGGACGGGCGTCCCGCGTTCGGTGACGCGCCGGGCAACGCGCCCGCCGTCGCCGAACTGCTCGCCGCGGGGACCGACCCACGGTGCACCCTGCCGCCGGGCCACCGTCTGATCATCGCGCCGCTGCGCGGCAGCCATCACGTCATGGGCACGGTCGTCCTGTTCCGGGGCGCCGGACGCCCGGACTTCACCAGCGACGATCTGCTCGTCGCCTCGCAGCTGGCCACGCACACCGCACTCGGGGTCCAGAAGGCGGTGATGTACGGCCACGAGGCCGCCGTGGCGGACACCCTCCAGCACACCATGCTCCCGTCGTCGCTGCCCGAACCCACCGGGATCCGGCTGGCCAGCCGCTACCTGCCCGCCTCGAAGACCGCCCAGGTGGGCGGCGACTGGTACGACGCGATCCCGCTTCCCGGCAACCGCGTCGCACTGATCGTCGGCGACGTCATGGGCCACTCCATGACCTCCGCCGCGATCATGGGTCAGCTGCGCACCATCGTGCAGACCCTGGCCGGTCTCGACCTGCCGCCCGACGAGGTCCTGCACCATCTCGACGAGCAGGCCCAACGGCTGGGCAGCGACCACATCGCGACCTGCCTCTACGCGATCTACGACCCGATCTCGCACCGCCTGCTGATGGCGAACGCCGGCCACCCGCCCGCGGTACTGCTCCACGAGGACGGCCGGGCCGAGGTGCTGGGCGTTCCTCCCGGTGCCCCGATCGGCGTCGGCGGTGTCGTCTTCGAGTCGGTGGAGATGGCCGCGCCCACCGGGGCGACCCTGGTGCTGTACACCGACGGACTCGTCGAGTCCCGCGACACGGACATCGGAAGCGGCGTCGAGGCACTGCGGATCCGTCTCCAGAGCACCGCCCAGGGACTCGCCTCGCTGGAAGTGCTCTGCGACCACGTGCTGGGAACCCTGGGCCCGGGGTCCCGCGACGACGACATCGCCCTGCTCGCCGCCCGGTTCGACGGCTTCCCGCCGGACAGCGTCGGTTACTGGTACCTGGCTCCCCACCCGATGACCGCGGGCCAGGCACGCCGGCTGACCCGCAGGGCCCTGCGCCGCTGGGGTCTCGAGTCCCTGGTCGACCCGACGGAACTCATGGTCAGCGAGATCGTGACGAACGCCGTGCGGTTCGCCTCGCGGCCCCTCTCGCTGCGGCTGCTGCGCACCGACGTGCTCCGCTGCGAGGTGACCGACGACTCGCCCCAGGTGCCCAGGATGCGGCAGGCCGGCTTCGGGGACGAGAGCGGTCGCGGCCTGTTCCTGGTCAATCAACTCGCCCTGCGCTGGGGCGCGACACGCCTGAGCAGCGGCAAGGTCGTCTGGTTCGAGCAGAAGATCCCGGCGAAGTAGCGGCCGCTCCGGTCCCATTCGGCCGATTCCTGATCGACGGTTCCGGGGCATGCATACCCGGCCAGGGTATCGTGGCGGTCCTAGGGCCTGCCGTCTGGATCATGCCGCGGGACGCGGGGCCTGATCCAGACGGCAGGCCCTAGCTCGCAGGAAGTGCGGACGCCCCTGATGACGGTACGAAGGTTGCCCTGGGCCGGGTTCGACGGCGCCGCCCGCCGGGTTCGCGGCCCGGCCGTCACACCGTGCCCCGTGGCCGCCGTACCGCTCCGTCACGACATCCCCGGCACGACCGCCGGCGCGATGCGGCCGACTCCACCGCACCCCCTGCCGGGACCGGTCGCCCGGTTTGCCGTTCCTCTCCCCGTAGCGCACATAGGCCACGTCCCCACGGCCCTCCGCGTCGCCTGACGCCGTCCGTCCAGCCGTGTGGACCGTCCCGAAACGCCTGTCGCGCATCGAGAAGAGGTCTCTTCGTGAACAGCATCAACCGTCGCACCGTCCTCGCGGGCCTGGGAGCGGCAGGTACCGGCCTGCTCGCCGCCTGCGGCAAGGACGCCCCCGACACGCCCTCCCTCCTCAGTCCCACCGGATCCCAGGTCGCCCGCGCGGAGAAGAAGCGCGGCGCCACGGGCCGGGTCGTGAGCGTCAACGTGACCTCCGCGCCCTCCACGCTCGACCTGGGCGGCGGCGTGCTGGCCAAGTCCTGGGCCTTCAGCGGCCAGGTTCCCGGCAAGGAGATCCGCATCTCCGCCGGCGACACGCTCTCCGCCGAGCTGTCCAACCAGCTGCCCGGTGCCACCACGACGTCCCTCCACTGGCACGGCATCTCGCTGCGCAGCGACATGGACGGCGTTCCGCCGGTCACGCAGGACCCGGTGCGGGCGGGCTCCAACTTCACGTACCGCTTCGTCGCCGACAAACCCGGCACGTACTTCTTCCACCCGCACGTGGGTGTCCAGGTCGACCGCGCCCTGTACGCGCCGCTGATCATCGAGGATCCCAGGGAGCCGCTGTCGTACGACGACGAGTGGGTCGTCGTCCTCGACGACTGGCTTGACGGCGTGACCGGGACGCCCGACGACGTCTTCGCCGAGCTCAGCCATCACATGTCCGGCATGGACATGAACAGCACGGAATCGAGCCGGGCGACGTCCTCACGGCCCCCGTCCATGTCCACGCCCACGTCCCCGTCCATGTCCATGTCCGCGTCCACCCCCGGGCTCCCGTCCGCGTCCTCCGGCGACGGCCCGTCGACACGGTTCAGGCTCACCGGCACCGCCAGTCCGCTGCTCGGCCGTGACGCCGGGGACGTGAGTTACCCGTACCACCTGATCAACGGACGCGTGTCGACCGACCCGGCCGTCTACAACGGCGCCCCCGGCAGGCGGGTCCGCCTCAGGATCGTCAACGCGGGCGCGGACACCGCGTACCGTGTGGCGCTCGGCGGCCACAAACTGACCGTCACCCACACCGACGGCTTCCCCGTCGAGCACGAGGAGGTCGACACCCTGCTGGTCGCCATGGGCGAGCGGTACGACGTACTGGTCACCCTCGACGACGGCGTCTTCCCGCTCGTCGCACTCGCCGAGGGCAAGGACGTCACCGGCATGGCCCTCGTGCGGACCGGATCGGGAGGCCTGCCGGATCCGGCCGTGCGACCGAAGGAACTGGACGGCCGCACGGTGGCCGCCGGGCAGCTGCGCGCGAGCGACGGCGTACGGCTGGAGGCGAAGGATCCCGACCAGGTTGTGCGCGTCAAGCTCACCGGCAGCATGGGCGCGTACGACTGGGCCATCAACGGCAAGCGGTTCGACATGGCCGACCCGACCGCGAACCCGCTGCTGGTCCAGGAGGGCCAACGGGTCCGGCTCGACTTCGTCAACGCCACGAACATGTGGCACCCGATGCACCTGCACGGCCACACGTACCAGATCGGTGACACCGGACCGCGCAAGGACACCACCATCGTGCTGCCCAGGTCGAAGGTGTCCGTCCTCTTCGACGCCGACAACCCCGGGCAGTGGATGCTGCACTGCCACAACGCCTACCACAGTGAGGCCGGGATGATGGCGCTCGTGGCCTACGGGGCCTGAATCCACGGAGCCGTCGGCATGTGGCCGTTGCCGGGACGCGACGCCGACGGCATTCGCTCTCCTGGTCCCACGGGTCACCGGGCACTCCCCGGTGACTTGTACACCGTGGCTCCGGCAACAGCCCCGCCCAGGCGTCAGGCGTCAGGTGTCAGGTGTCAGCGAATTCCGCGGGCTTCAACAAAGCTGCCGGATCCTGTCGAAATCACCTGCGGCCGCGGACGTTTCTGGCAAGATCCGTCCATGCACACCAAGGGGGACGGATTTCGCGCCTGGGTGACCGGACTGGACGACCGCACTCTCCGAGAACTGCTCATGATTCCGGGCATGTTGGCGCACATTCCGGGGATCGCGACCGCCTTGAACGGGCAGCCGCCACGTCTGAGGCGCCGCGAGATCCTGGCCGCTCGTACCTGGCTGAGCCGCACCAGCGCAGGCGGCCTCGCGGCGATCGTGCAGCACGCGACGGACTGGACGCTGTTCCGCCTGGAGCGGTGTTACGGACATCCGGCGAAAGAGCTGTCGGCACCCGCCGCGGAGCATCTGCGAGAGGTGCTGCGCGAGGTCGATTCCGTGCTCGCGCAGATAACGCTGTACGGCCTCTCCGACAGTCCCGTCGCCGACGGCGGCTCGGTCGGGGACCACTGGGACGACCTGTGGGCGGCCGCGTCGACCGCCGGGGCACCTTGCAGGTGCGAGCGGGGCGAAGGAGCGTGCCGCCCGGCTGCCGGGACCGAGGACGGATCCGGCGCCGCCGAGGAGACCACCGAGCCGGATGCCACACCCGCGGGAAGGGGCGAGTCGTTGACCCTGGAGATCACCGACGAGCAACTGCTCGCGTCGCGCCAGGCACTGAGCGAGCGGTCCGCGGAACTGGGCGGGGTGCTGGAGGAGACACTGCGACGGGTCCGGGCGGGGCAGGGCGTTCCCGGCCCGCTGGCCGTGCGGTTGGAGGAATGGCGGCGGGTTCGGTCCAGGATCGCGGACAGGCTCGCCGTCAACGGCCGGGAGTGGTCCGGGGAAGCGGGTTTCGCCGAACTCGACGAGATCGCGCAGGAGTTGCGGGACGCCGCGACAGAACGTGCCGAGGAACTGCGCGGGCTGAACGAGGACCGCGAGAACCTTCTGGCCCTGCTGGAGAGGACCGCGTCCGACGCACCTCACCGCATACCGCTGCAACAGTCGCTGACCGCGCTGGAGACGCGCATCGGCGAACTCGCTGCGGCAGGGACCCGTGCCGCCCTTCCGCCGGACCCCGCTCTGCCCGCCGCGATACCCGAACAGGCAAGGGCCACCGATCCGGGCGAGGGACCCAGGCCGACGACGGAACCGGCTGCGGATCCCACAGCGGAGCGGGACCACACTCCTGACGCGGTACCGGAACCCACGGTCGAGAGCACCCAGATCGTGCTGCCGACCGACCCCTCGGACGCGGACTCGGACGCGGAGGCGCACTCGGACTCGCGGCCGGAGCCCGGAGCGGTCCCGGATACGGTGCCGGCCGCCGCCCGATCGCCGCAGACCGACCCGGCCACGGCATCCGCGCCGGTGCGGCCCGCGGAGGAATCCGTCCCGGCCCCGGAGGTGAAGGCCGGCCCCGTGTCCGGGGCGGCGAACGTTCCCGAGCCGGTTGTCACGAACCGAACCAGCCCGCTCGCGGCAGGGGCGCAGGCCCCGCTGCCGGAACGGACCGGCCCCGAAGCCTCCGGCGCCCCGGTGACCGCGGACGGCCCCGACCTCGATCCGGCGGCCACGGCAAGGTCGTCCTTCCTGCCCTGGAAGCCGCTGACGACACCCGGCGACGGCGAAGCCGCGGTGGCCCGGCTGATCGGCCAGGGCCGTTTCCAGGAGGCCTACTGGACGACGCTGGGCTCGGCCGAGCTCCCGCACCGCACCGCCTGCCTCGCCTTCGCCGAGGCCGCCTTCGCCTGTGGTGACGAGGGGGAAGCCGTGGCCGTGATGACCGGTTTCGACCCGGAGATCCGTCTGCTCCAGGCCGACCGGCCCGCTCTGGTGCTCGCCGCCGTGGCCTCGCTGCGAGCCGGTCTGCTGGCCGGCTGGCCCAACGACCTCCTGATCCAGACGGACCTCGCTTCCACCGTGCCCGGAAACTGGGGCAAGCTCCTCGAGCGGGCCGTCCACGCACTGCGCCGCTACCACCGCCTCGACCTGACCGCGACCCGCCTGACCACCGACAACATGGTGGGACTCACCGCGGACCAGCTCGCCTCCGAGGCCGCCGCGCTGCGTGACGCGCTACGGCGCCAGCGCATCGGCTACACCCGCGCGACCCAGGTCAGAACCCGGCTGATCGGCTCGGACCAGCCCTTGGGGAAGGCCCTGGACGGAATCAGCGACTGGGCGAACGGCACTGCCGGAGCGGCCGCCCTCGACCAGATCTGGGAGCTCTTCCGCAAGCGTGGCTCCGCGGAACGCATGATCGAGGAGGCCGACGCCGAGATCCGCACGCCCAAGCAGGCCAAGGAACCGATCGAGGCCGCCGCCAAACGGGCTCTCCTGCGCAGCATCGAGCAGGTGTCCGACCTGTTGTCCCGCGCCCGGGCGCTGGCCGCCCCGGCCGTCGACGAACGGGTGGACAGCACGACCGGCCTCCGCCACGCCTTGGACCAGGTACGTCACGAAGCGCCCCCGCCGGGCGTCGAAGGAGCGGCTCTGCTGCGGCTGCGCACCTGGCTGCTCGAGGGCGACCGGTCACCCGGCACCGCGGTCCCGGCACGTGACCCCGACGCCGTGCGGGTGACGGACCAGCCTCGGACGGAGGCCCTCCTGGCGGCGCCGGAACTCCCGCGGTCGGCCGAAGGGACTCCCCTGCCCGACGAGGAGGGCTTCGGGAAGGCGATGCTCACGCTGCTGGAGCCGGTCGACGTGCGCGCGGTCCTGCGGAACTACCTCGAACGGGGCGACCTGCATCTCGCCGACGCCCTGGTCTCGTCGCTGGAACAGGACCTCGTCCCCGCCGTCCCGGAGGGCCTCGAGGCCGTTCCTCGCGACTGGCGGCAGTTGCGCGACCCCGAGTGGACGCGCTGGAGCGCCGTTCACCGCAAGGCGCACGCCACAGCGAGCGCGCTCCTGGCCGAACTGCGCACCCAGCAGCTCGACATGCAGACGGAGCGAGAACTCGTCGGCCGCCTCGAAGAACTGCGCCGGCCCGCCCCCGAGGGCGCGTTCGGCCGCGCCTGCGTCGGCATCGGCGTCCTCGAGGGCGAGATGCGGGCGATGGTCCAGCAGTACGTGGAGCGCCTCCGCGAAAGCCTCACGGCGTTGAACCCCCCGGCCGAGGAACTGCAGCGCCTCACCTCGCGGCTCGACGCCGGGGACACGGTCACCGCCGAGGAGTGCCTGGCCCTGCTGCGGGAGGGCAAACCCCTCCCCGACTGGAGCACCACGGACTCGGGGGCGGAGCTGGAACGCTTCACCGCCGGCATCGAGCTGACCGTCGGGCGCAAAGCCGGCTCCCAGGGCTACTCCGCCCGGCCCTGGGCCGACCACTACCTGGACGGGGAGCCCCTCACCGAGGGCGCTCGGAGCGGACTGGACTCCTGGGAAGCGCTGTGCCGCCCCGCCACCCGGGGCTCGGAGTGGCAGCGTCACATCCCGTCGGTCCTTCGCGTGCTCGGGCTGGAATGCCCCCAGACACCTGTCCGGGACCAGCGGCACGAGGTGCGCGGTGTCCTGCGGCTCAGCGCCCGAGCGCGGGCGAGCGAAACGGCTCCCGGTTACGTGGCCGCCCTGGGGTCGGCCGCGTCCTCGTACACGATCCTCGTGGTCTCCGACGAACAGCGCGGCCGCAGCCCGTTGGAACTGCTGGACAGCAGTGACTCCGGGGCGTGCCTGATCCTCTACCTGTACCCGCTCGGGCTGAACGGGCGCCGGGAGATGGCGGCACGCGCGCGCACCGCCTCCTCCCAGCAGGCGCTCGTCGTGGATCCCGCCGTGTTCGGCTGGGTCGCGGCGCGCTCCCCGAGATCCTTCAGGGCCACCCAGCGGGTGACCCTGCCCTGGACGGCGTACAACCCGTACACGCCCTTCGTGGCCGGGCTCGTCCCGCCGGAGATCTTCTACGGCCGGCAGGAGGAGATCGCCGCCGTCACCGACCCGCTCGGCGCTCTGTTCCTCTACGGCGGACGCCAGTTGGGCAAGTCCGCTCTCCTGCGCAAGGTGCAGGCGTCGTTTCCCGGCACCCCCGGCCACAAGGCCATCTACGTCGACCTCAAAGCGCGTGGAGTGGGTGAGGCCGAGCCGGCGGAACGCATCTGGGCCGTGCTCGAGGACGAGTTGAAGCGCGTGGGTGTGCTGAGCGGGTCCGTGGATTCCGGCCACACCCCGGACGCGATGCTCGACAGGGTGGAGCGCTGGCTGGAGGAGAGCCACGACAGGCGGGTGCTGGTGCTCGCCGACGAGGCCGACGCCTTTCTGACCGCGGACTCCAAGGCCGTACGCGGGCGGGGCGGGGACGCCACCTTCTCCAACGTGCTCCGGCTCAAGGGGCTGATGGACCGCACCGACCGTCGCTTCAAGATCGTCTTTGCGGGTCTGCACCAGGTCCAGCGCTTCAGCCATCTCTCCAATGTGCCCCTGACACACGGTGGCCCCGATGTACTGATCAGCACACTGAAACCGGCCGAGGCGCAGCGCTTGGTCGTCGAGCCGATGGCGGCCTTCGGGTACCGCTTCGAACGGCCCGAGCTGGTCTGGCGGGTGCTCGCGGCGACGAACTACCAGGCGTGCCTGGTCCAGATCTTCTGCGAGCGCCTCGTCGCCACCCTCCGCGGGAAGTCCCTGGCCTCGGCGAAGTGGCCGATCACGGTCACGGACGAGGACGTCCGGTCCGTGACCGGATCCGCGCAGGTCCACCGGCACATCGCCGAACGGCTGCGCATCACCATCAACCTCGAGGACCGCTACCGGGTCCTCGCCCTGGTGATCGCGTTGCGCAGTCAGGAGGACCGCTATCGCGGCGGCTACGACGCCGACGAGCTGCTGAGGGCGGCCAAGGAGCGCTGGCGGGAAGGGTTCAGTTCGCTCACCGCGAGCGACGTACGGATCTACCTGGACGAGATGGTCGGCCTGGGCCTGCTCATCCAGCTGGCCGACGCGCGCCTGTACGCCGTCCGCAGCCCGAACGTCGTCAGCATGCTGGGGACCAGAGAGGACCTCGAACTCGAGCTGCGCCAAACCGAGTTCGACCTCCCTTACGACTACAACCCGCGCTTCTCGAGGCGCTTCGTCGGGCCGGACCGCGAGGGCATCGCCCGCTACAGCCCCCTGACGGAACATCAGCTTCACCAGGTGACGGCGCCCGGGGTGGCCGCGGTGTGCCTGACCCGGGCCCACGGTCCCGCGCTCGTGAAGGGCGCGGTGAAGTCGTACTCCACCGCGCGCGGACTGGAGTTCCGGGAGGCGGCGCCCGGAGCCGTGCCCCAGTCCCTGACGAAGGACGCGGAGGGACGACCGTTCCTGATCCTGGCCGACGTCCGGGGGCGCGGGGCCGCCGAGGCCGCCGACTGGGCACAGGCCCTGCACGCCCACACCTCCTTGCCGGAGGGGGGAGTGCCCCATCGGACAGCCGTCCTGCTGGTGGACCCGGCCGAACTCGGCGAGAAGGACGACCTCATCACCTGCGTGGTACGTCCCGAACGCTGGACCGCGGACAGTCTCCGCGCCTGGCCCGAGTGTCCGTTCGACACCCCGGACAAACGGCGGCGGGTCATCGAACTCACCGGTGGCTGGCCCCACCTGCTGGAACGGACGGTGCACCGCATCACCCGGGAGGGCTCCACGCTGGAAGCGGCCTTGGAGGACGCCCGGTACTTCATCGGGCAGCGTGACTTCGCCCGTGGGCACCTGGAGCGGGTGGGAATCGAGACCCCCCTGACAGAGATGCTGACCGAGTGGAGCCAGTACGTGGAACCGGGCGAGGGGTGCGCCTATGCCGACATCGCGGCGGTCACCGGGATGCGGATCGAGGAGGTCGGATCGCTCGTCGGCCGGCTGCTCGAACACGGCGTGCTGGACGACGGTCCGGAGGGCTGCTCGCTGGACAGGATCACTTTCCGGGCGCTCCAGGTCCTGTCGGAGTCGTCGTGACCCTCGTGTCGCACGCTCCTTCCCGGGACCTGGTGACCACCCTGCCCGGGGTGCGGTTGTGGATGCGACGGCTGCTGGGCGACCTCCGGTCGGGAAGGAGCTGCCTCTGCCTGTTCCCCCAGGCCCGGTCGACCGGTGTACCGCCTGTCGCCGAAGCCCTGCTGGACGAACTGCTCCACGAACTGGCGGACTTCGTCCTCGTCCCCGGACCCGGCGACGGGGTGGCACCCGTCGGTCTCGGCCCGGCCCCACCGCCTCCCGTGCCCGCGGAACCCTGGGGCGGGACGGACCCGATCCTGGACTACGACGACGGGCTGTCCGCCTTCTCGGCCGTAACGACGAAGAACTCGACGGTCGCACAGGCTCGCCCGGCCTCGGCGCAGGACAGCCTGCGGGAGGAACCCGGCCTCCACACCCTGGCGGACCGGATCGTCAAAGAACTCGGCGACTCGGCCTCCGGCACGGGCCCGGAGCACACGGGAATCGACGGACTCCTCGAACGCCTCACCACCGCTCCGGGCCACCCCGACGGGACCCGGGTGATCGTGGTGCGTGGTTGGCAGGAACCGGCTCCGACCGCGGCGACCGACCTGCTGCGGCGGCTGTCCGCCACGGTCAAGGCGGCCGGCCTGCCTCCGGGAAGCCGCCCGCGGTTGCTGGTGCTGGCCACGTCGCACGGGCTGCCCGTGGAACTGCCGGAGCAGACAGCACGCGAGGACATCGGCGTGCACTGGTGGTGGGGTGCCCTCGGCCGGCTGGACACCGCCACAGTGGTCGCCATGGCCCGGCCCCGCCCGTCCGGTCCGGCCGCCCGGCACCAACTCCTCGAAGCGGTGGCGCAGGCCACCGTGGTCGAAGTGTGCGGGCCTTTCCTCGATCTGGCCGAGCGGCTGGCGGTGGAGTGGGACGGACTCCCCGACGGCCTCCCCTCGCAGTTGCTGCGGCTCACGGCCGGACCAGCACCTGACCGGGTCCCCGTACCCGGCCCTCGGGGGACGGAGCCGACCACGGCCCTGCTCCATCCGAACGCCGCACTGCGCCCCGAATGGAACCTGGGCACGCTCGACAGGTGGGACGGGCGGCTGCGCCGCCGTCCCGACGGCGGGAGCGATCACGAGCACAGCGTGCGCACCCGTATCTGGCTGGCGCAGAATCACGCCCTGCTGCCCCTGCTGGACGAGGCCCGTGAGCAGTTCGCCGAGGTGATCGGGATCCGGTCACGCGTCTCCGGGAGCGAACTCGCCGCTCTCTACGGCCGGCCGGCCGAAATGGAACTCGGTGCGATGTGGCGGGCGCATCTTCAGGGTCACGTGCGGCTCACCCAGCCGGAGGCCAACCGGCTGCGGACCCTGTGGCTGTCCCGCAACAAGCTCGCCCACCGCGACGTGCTCGACGACACAGCCCTGAACGCGCTCGTGCGCGTCCTGTGCTCCTGAGGTCGCGGCAACCTGCCGACCCGCCCGGGTGACGAGCGCCGCGGCCACAGCCGTCGGGGACGGCCGCTCAGCCCAGGAAACTCAGCCGCACCTGGCGATTCGGGTTGTCCCGGTTGGTGTCCACCAGGCACACCGACTGCCATGTCCCCAGCTCCAGAGCCCCGTCCACCACCGGCAGGGTGGCGTGCGGCGGGACGATGGCGGGGAGGACGTGGTCGCGGCCGTGCCCGGGACTGCCGTGACGGTGCTGCCAGCGGTCGTCCGCGGGAAGCAGGGAGTGCAGCACGGTGAGGAGGTCGTCGTCACTGCCCGCGCCGGTCTCGATGATGGCGATTCCGGCGGTGGCGTGCGGGACGAAGACGTTCAGGAGGCCGTCACGGCCCGCCGCGACCTCGCGGAGGAAGGCCTCGCAGTCGCGGGTGAGGTCGACGACCGTCTCCGACGAACCGGAGGAGATGTTCAGGACCTGCGTGGTGAAGGCATCGGACATGCCTCAATCCTCTCCCATACGGGGGCTCCCGGCTTGCGGCTACGGCGCTCGGCGCGGGGCGTGGACGATCGACCGCCGACCGCAGACCGCAGACCGCAGACCGCCAGCGGCTCACGGCGCGCGGCACGAAGCACGAAGCACGCGGTGCGGTTCGTTCGTCAGCACGCGGTGCGGTTCGTTCGTCAGGTGGCTCACAGCGAGGTGCCCGACGGGAAGATCCCGGACCCCGGTCCGGTTCGTAGAAGCGTGGACAACACCGGGGTGAGCACGCGTGAGGTCGAAGTGGTCGTCGTCGGGGCCGGTCAGGCCGGTCTGGCGGCCGCCTACCACCTGCGGCGCACGGGCTTCGAGCCCGGGCGTGACTTCGTCGTGCTCGACCACGCGCCCCACCCGGGCGGAGCCTGGCAGTTCCGCTGGCCGTCGCTGACGTACGGCAAGGTGCACGGGATGCACTCCCTGCCCGGCATGGACCTGACGGACGCGGACCCGGACCGCCCCTCCTCCGAGGTCATCTCGACGTACTTCGCCGCCTACGAGCGCGCCTTCGACCTGCGGGTGCAAAGGCCGGTCGACGTCAGGACCGTCAGGGAGGGGACCAGCGGCCGGCTGCTCGTGGAAGCCGGCGACCGTACGTGGTCGACGCGGGCGCTGATCAACGCGACGGGTACCTGGGACCGCCCGTTCTGGCCTCGCTATCCGGGCCAGGAGACCTTCCGCGGGCGGCAGTTGCACACGGCGCGGTATCCGGGCCCCGAGTGGTTCGCCGGGCGGCGCGTGGTCGTCGTGGGCGGTGGCGCCTCCGGGACCCAGCATCTGATGGAGATCGCCGCCCACGCGGCCGGGACCACCTGGGTCACCCGGCGTCCCCCGGTCTTCCGCGAGGGCCCCTTCACCGAGGAGTTCGGGCGGGCCGCCGTCGCTCTCGTCGAGGAGCGGGTCCGGCAGGGGCTGCCGCCACGGAGCGTGGTCTCGGTCACCGGGCTGCCGCTGAACGACGCGATCCGCCAAGCGCTGGCCGAGGGCGTGCTGGACCGGCGGCCGATGTTCGACCGGATCACCCCGGACGGTGTGGAGTGGGCGGACGGTACGCGCGTGGACGCGGACGTGATCCTTTGGGCGACCGGTTTCCGGGCGGCCATCGATCATCTGGCGCCGCTGCGGCTGCGCGAGCGGGGTGGCGGCATCCGGATCGAGGGAACGCGCGCGGTCGCCGACCCGCGCATCCACCTGGTCGGCTACGGGCCCTCCGCGAGCACCATCGGCGCCAACCGGGCCGGCCGGGCGGCCGTACGGGACATCAGGCAGTTGCTGGCGAACGCGCCGGTCGCCGTGTGATGCCCCGTACGCCTGTCAGTTGGTGGGAATGGCCGTGGGAGTCACCGTGGGGGTACCCGCGGAGGTGCCCGCGGGTGTGACCGAGGACGTGACCGCGGGAGAAGCCACGGGAGGGACTGCGGCAGAGGTCTCGGGCGTGACCGCCGGAGAAGCCGGGGACGTGACCGCGGGAGAGGCCGCCTGAGGGAGCCGGGACGAGGCGGGCGCGGTGGGCGAGGCGGGCGCGGTGGGCGAGGCGGCCGTGGGGGACGCGCTCTTGTGGTGCCGTCGGTTGAACTCGGCCACGTTGCGCTGGTGTTCCTCGTAGTCGGCCGTGAAACGCGTGTCGCCCGGCTTGACCGTGACGAAGTACAGCCAGTCGCCCGGCGGCGGGTTGACCGCGGCGCGCATCGCCTCCTCGCCGGGGTTGGCGATCGGCGTGGGCGGCAGGCCCATGCGCCGGTACGAGTTGTACGGGCTGTTGAGCCTGGTGTCCGCCTCACTGGTGTTCAGCGTGGAACGGTTCAGCGCGTAGTTGATGGTCGAGTCCATCTGCAACGGCATACCGCGCTGCAGACGGTTGTAGATGACCCTGGCCACCTTGCCCATGTCCGTCGCGGTCGCCGCCTCCGCCTGCACGATGCTCGCGACGGTGACCGCCTGATAGACGTTCATCGTGTTGCGCTGCGCGCCGGCGGCGATCGGCGCCCCGTTGAACCTCTTGTTCGCGGTGTCGACCATGAACGTCAGCAGGGACTCCGGAGTCGCCTTGTCGCCGATCGGATAGGTCGCCGGGAAGAGATAGCCCTCGGGGTTGCCCCTGGCGTCGTTCGGAAGTTTGAGGCGGGCTTTCGCCAGGGACTTCTTGGTGGTTCCCGCGGGAACCCGGAGAGCCTTGTCGACGGCCGCGTAGACCTGTCCGGAGCGCCAGCCCTCCGGAACGACGAACGACGTCGGGCGGGCGTCGTCGTCTCCCATGCTCAGCAGCGGCACCGCCACGGCGGTGGCCGCCACGACGGCGCCGGTCGCGATGAGGGCGACCCGGCCCCGGCGCGTCAGTCGAATCGTGCTCCGTGGCGGAGTGTTCATCTGCATAACGGGCACGGTAACGCGCTATCGCCAACAAACCCGGCATATCGTCATCTTGTCGGCGTCAGTTGGGCGTCCCGGTGGACGAGAGCGGCATAGTGCCCCTCCCCCGCCAGCAACTCCTCGTGCGTGCCCCGCTCGACCGCGCGGCCCGAGTCGAGGACGACGATCTGGTCGGCGCCGCGGATCGTGGACAGCCGGTGCGCGATGGTGAGCGTGGTGCGGTTGGCCGACAGGGCGTCGATGGCCTCCTGGACGGCATGCTCCGTGCGGGTGTCCAGGGCGCTGGTCGCCTCGTCGAGGACGAGCACGGGCGGATCACGCAGGATCGTGCGGGCGATGGCGAGGCGCTGCTTCTCGCCTCCGGAGAACCGGTGACCGCGTTCACCGACGACCGTGTCGTACCCGTCGGGCAGCGACGCTATGTGGTCGTGGATCTGGGCCGCCCGCGCCGCCGCGTGCAGTTCCTCGTCGGTGGCGTCCGGCTTGGCGAAGCGCAGGTTCTCGGCGACCGAGGCGTGGAAGAGGTACGTCTCCTGGGAGACGACGCCGACCGCGCGCGCGAGGGTGTCGAAGTCCAGGTCCCGGACGTCGATCCCGTCGAGGGTGACCCGCCCGCCCGTGACGTCGTACAGCCGGGGCACCAGATAGCTGAGCGTCGACTTTCCGGAACCGGTCGGACCGACGACGGCGAGGCTGCCGCCGGCCGGGACGGTGATGTCGATGCCGTCGAGGACCGGGGTGCCCTTGTCGTCGTAGCGGAACTCGACGTCCTCGAAGCGGATCTCGCCCTTGACCTGGTCGAGGTGGACGGGGTTCTCGGGCTCGGTGATGTCGATGGGCAGGTCGAGGTACTCGAAGATGCGCTGGAACAGCGCGAGCGAGGTCTGGATCTGCACACCGGTGGAGAGCAGGCTGACCGTCGGCCGGAACAGGCCCTGCTGGAGCGAGACGAAGGCGACGAGCGTGCCGATCGATATCGAGGGGCCGCCGAGTTGGAGGGCGACGCCCGCGGTCCAGTAGATGACGGCGGGCATGGCGGCCATGACGATGCCGATGACGGACATGCGCCAGCGTCCCGCCATGTTCGACCTCACCTCGAGGTCGACGAGGCCCTCGGACTCCTCCGCGAACGACTTCGTCAGCGAGTCGGCCCGGCCCATGGTGCGCCCGAGCAGGATGCCGCTGACGGAGAGCGATTCGGTGACGGTGGCGGCCATCGCCGCCATCTGCTTCTGACGCTGGGTGGTGATCTTCTTGCGTTCGTCGCCGACGCGGCGGCTGATCCACACGAACGCCGGCAGCAGGAGCAGGGAGACGAGGGTCAGGCGCCAGTCCAGGGCCACCATCGCGACGATCGTGGCGACCACACTGGTGAGATTGGAGACCAGCGAGGTGGCGGTGGACGTGACGGTCGCCTGCATGCCGCCGATGTCGTTGGCGATGCGTGACTGGACCTCGCCCGTGCGCGTCCTGGTGAAGAAGGCGAGCGACATGCGCTGGAGGCGGCCGTAGACCGCCGTGCGCAGGTCGTGCATCACGCGCTGGCCGACGGTCGTGGAGATCAGCGTCTGCAGGACGCCGAAGACACCGCCCAGGACGGCGCTCGCGATCATGCCGAGCGCGAGCAGGGTCAGCAGACCCGTACGCCCTTGAGGGATCGCGGTGTCCAGGATCGCCTTCAGCAGGAAGGGCGTGGCGACGCCCACGAGGGACGCGGCGCCGACCAGCAGGCCGACGATCGCGAGGCGGCCCCGGTAGGGCCGGAAGAGACTCAGGATGCGGCGCACCTGCCGTGGCTGTTGGCTGTCGGCGGGTGGCGGGCTCCAGGCGGACAGTTCGGGGCGCAATGGACTCCTAGGAAAACGGGACGACAGGGACATCGATGAGGATCCGACGACTGACGGACCCTAGCTCATTGTTACCTATACTCACAATGAACGGCATCCTGATATTGTTCCCGCATGACCACCCCCGATGCCGACGGCCTGCTCGCCGAGCAGCTGCTGCGTCTGACGCGCCGCGTGCACCGCATCCAGAAGCGCCATCTGGAGCAGCGCGAGCTGGGCATCACCCCCGCCCAGTCCCGGCTCCTGCGCACCCTCGCGCACTACGCCTCACCTCCCCGCATGGCCGATCTCGCGGAGCGCCTCGAAGTGGTGCCGCGTGCCGTGACCACGCTGGTCGACGGCCTGGAGGCGAGCGGCAAGGTGCGCCGGGCACCCGATCCCACCAATCGCCGGGTGATCCGTATCGAGGTCACGGACGAGGGGCGCAAGGCGCTGCGCGAGCTGCGCGCCGCGCGCCGCGGCGCCGCGGAGGAGATCCTGGCTCCATTGACGGACGAGCAGCGCGAGGTGCTCGGCGGGTTGCTGGACACGCTGGTGGACGGCATGCCGAGGGTGAACCAGGTGGAACACCGGTGCTGAGCCGGCTCGGGGCGGCGCGTCACCACTGAGGCGACCCGGCATACCGCCTGCGGCCGCCGCGAGCGTGTGAGGAGTGGTCCGCTGTGCCTCTGCTGGAGCCCGACCCCGACACACTGCGTCCCGGAGCGCGCCCCGACGCACCGGCGGCCGACCGGGTCCCGGAGGACCGGGCCGGCGGGACTCCCGAGCCGCTGCGCGGCGACCTGACCGCCCTGCTCGGCGCGGACAAGGTACTGACCGGGATCTCCGACCTCGTGCGCTACGCGTCCGACGCCAGCCCCTACCGCTTCGTACCGCGGGTCGTCGTGGTCCCCGAGGACGTCGACGACGTCTCGGCGGTGCTCTCGTACGCCCACGGCAAGGGCCGCGAGGTGGTGTTCCGCGCGGCCGGGACCTCGCTCAACGGACAGGCGCAGGGCGAGGACATCCTCGTCGACGTCCGTCGGCACTGGACGGGCGTCGAGGTCCTCGACGGCGGAGCGCGGGTCCGGATCGCTCCGGGCACGACCGTCGCCCGCGTCAACGCCGCGCTCGCCCGGCACGGGCGCGTGCTCGGCCCCGATCCGGCGAGCGCGGTCGCCTGCACGGTCGGTGGCGTGGTCGCGAACAACGCCTCCGGCATGACGGCGGGAACCACCCGCAACTCCTACGTCACCCTCGCCTCGCTCACGTTCGTCCTGCCGTCCGGCACGGTCGTGGACACGGCCGAACCGGACGCCGACGAGCGGCTGGCGCGGGCGGAACCGGGCCTGTGCGCCGGACTCATGGAGCTCAAGGCGGAGATCGAGGCGGACGCCGGGCTGGTCGACCGGATCCGCGCCAAGTACACGATCAAGAACACCAACGGCTACCGTCTGGACGCCTTCCTGGACGGCTCGACACCCGTCGGGATCCTGCGCGGTCTGATGGTCGGATCGCAGGGCACCTTCGGCTTCATCTCGGAGGTCGTCTTCGACACCCTGCCGCTGGACCGCAGGGTGTCCGCCGCGCTGCTCTTCTTCGGCTCGCTGCCCGCCGCGGCCGCCGCCGTGCCCCTGTTCACCGCGGCGGGCGCCTCGGCCGTCGAGCTGATGGACGGCAACACCCTGCGTGCCTCGGTGGCCGTCGAGGGGGTGCCCGGGGACTGGGCCGGTCTTCCGGGTCCGACGACCGCTCTGCTCGTCGAGTTCCGCGCCCCGGACGAGGCCACGCAGGAGGAGTACGAGGAGCGGGCCCGCGCGGTGCTGGAGGGGATTCCCCTGGTGTCGCCCGTTCCCTCGGTGACGAACGCCCTCACCCGGGACCAGCGGACCGTCGCCGGGTACTGGAAGGCCCGCAAGGCGTTCGTGACGGCGGTCGGCGGAGCGCGTCCCTCCGGTACGACGCTGATCACGGAGGACTTCGCGGTACCGCCCGAACGGCTCGCCGAGGCCTGCGACGCGCTGCTGGAACTCCAGACCCGGCACGGCTTCGACGCCGCCGTCGCGGGCCATGCCGCCCACGGCAATCTGCATTTCCTGCTGGCTTTCGACGCGTCCAGGCCCGCCGACGTGGAGCGGTACGCCGCGTTCATGGACGCGTTCTGCCGGCTCACGGTGGAACGCTTCGACGGCTCGCTCAAGGCCGAACACGCCACGGGGCGCAACATCGCGCCCTTCCTGGAGCTCGAATGGGGCCCCGGGGCGACGGAGCTGATGTGGCGCACCAAACGGCTGGTCGATCCGGACGGCGTGCTCGCACCGCGCGTCGTGCTCGACCGGGATCCGCGTGCGCACGTACGGGGCCTGAAGACGATCCCGCGCATCGAGGCGATCGCCGACCCGTGCATCGAGTGCGGCTTCTGCGAACCGACCTGCCCCAGCCAGGACGTGACGACGACACCGCGCCAACGGATCGTGCTGCGCCGCGAGATGACGCGCCAGCCCGACGGCTCCCCGGTCGAGAACGCACTCCTGGAGGCGTACGGGTACGACGCCGTGGACACCTGCGCGGGCGACTCGACCTGCAAGCTGGCCTGCCCGGTCGGCATCGACACGGGCGCGCTGATGAAGACGTTCCGGCACGCCCGGCACACTCCGCGCGAGGAGAAGGCGGCCGCGCTGGCCGCGCGGCACTTCCGTGTGCTCGAAGCCTCCGCGCGGCTGGCGGTCGCCGTCGCGGACCGGATCGGCGACCGGCGGGTGAACACCGTGACGCGAGCGGTCCGCAGGGCCGTACGCCCCGATCTCGTGCCCGAGTGGCTGCCGCGGATGCCCGGAGCCGCCCCCTCCGCCATGCCCCGCACCACGCGCGTGGGGGCCGTCGCCGTCTACTACCCGGCCTGTGTCAACCGCGTCTTCGGCGGGCCGGGGGACATGTCGCTCGCGCGGGCCGTCGTCGCGGTCTCCGCGCGCGCGGGAAAGCCGGTGTGGATTCCGGACGACGTCCGGGGAACGTGCTGCGCGACGATCTGGCACTCCAAGGGGTACGACGCGGGCAACGCCGTGATGGCCAACCGTGTCGTCGAGGCGGCCTGGGGCTGGACCGCCGGCGGCAGACTGCCGCTCGTCGTGGACGCCTCGTCGTGCACGCTCGGCATCGCGCGCGAGGTCGTACCGTATCTGACTCCCGACAACCGGGAGCTGCACGCCGAGCTGCTGGTCGTCGACTCACCGGTGTGGGCGGCGGAGGAACTCCTCCCCCACCTCACCGTACGGCGCACCCTGGGCTCCGCGGTCCTCCACCCGACCTGCTCCATGCGGCACTTGGGCGACGAGGCGCAACTGCGCGCCGTGGCCGAGGCGTGTGCGGACGAGGTGGTGGTGCCCGACGACGCCGGGTGCTGCGCCTTCGCGGGCGACCGCGGCATGCTCCACAGGGAACTGACCGAGTCGGCCACCCGGGACGAGGCGGCGTTCGTGACCTCCCGCGACTTCGACGCGCATCTGTCGGCCAATCGCATGTGCGAGGTGGGCATGGACCACGCGACGGGACGCGGCTACCACTCCGCGCTCCTGGCGCTGGAGCACGCGACCCGCCCCGGCACCGGACGGGCCGACCGGTCCGCATGACCCGGCCGACCCGCGTCCGTTCCTCGCCCTGGACGGCCGGGCTCGCCACCCCCGCCGTCGGGCCCGTCGCCCGTTCTCAGCAGCGGGCGCGGTCCTGCGTGAGCGTCCCTTGCACGGTGACCAGGGAGCGGTCGTAGCAGCCGGCCGAACCGTGGCGCCGGTAGCGCTCGTTCGTCGTGGCGACCGCGTGACGCCGGTCGCGCGGCACGCCGACCGTGTACGTGGCGTCGCCCGTGTAGGTGTCGTCGAGCCGTGACCACGTGGTGGGCCGGCCGCCCGACTCCTCGGCCACGAAGGCCCGGTCGCCGAGCGTCAGCACGGTCCGCAGCCGGTCGTCCGCGCCGAGGGTCGTCGTGCCGTCCATCGTGTACGCGCGCCGGGTGCGCGTCGTCGTGGCGGGTCCGCGTCCGTCGACGGTCACCACCTCGTCGTCGGTCCACGTCGCCTCGAGGCCGTCCGTGTTCTCGCCCTCGGTCCAGCGGTGCGTGGAGTTGTTCGCGAGGGTGCGGCTGACCGTCGTCACCACTCTGCCGTGCGAGGTGTCGAGGTACCCGGCGACCGTCAGCCGGTGCCGTCCCGCGGTGTCCACGCGGTGCTCCGGACCGGGTGTGTACGTCGAGGAGTCGGCGAGACCGCCCGCCTCGGCCCGCAGGAGCGCACCGCTCACATGGTCGCGCCGGGCGTCCTGCCGGACCAGCACGTTGACGGGCAGGCTCCAGCCCGGCCGCCCCTCGGGAACGCCTACGACGGAGACGTCGATCCGGTGCGGACGCCCGTCGTTGAGCAGTCCGGCGAACGGGGTCAGGTCGTACTCGATGGGCTTGACGGCGAAGGCGCGGGGCGCCGGAATCACGTACCAGAGGAAGGGATTGGACCAGCCGCCGGTCCACACGGTCGGGAACGGTTCGGCGATACCGGCGAGTCGGCCGTCGACCTCGATCCGCACCTCGCGGTAGGGGCCGTTGCCCGCCTTGCAGGAATACGGCGCCGTGTCCGGGACCGTCAGATACCAGACCTCCTCACAGCCGCCGCCGGACCCGGTCGCGTACACCTCGGCGATCACGCGCTCGCTGTTGCGCGGGGTCGTCAGGGTGCCGTCCTGGAGAGTCAGGACACGGTCGGGGGTCACGGCGGGCCTGCCCGCGTAGAACGTCAGCGTGGCCTTGACGTCGAGAACCCCGGTGTACGTGTCGTCGACGACGTTCCCGATCAGCATCTCGACGTCGTGGCTCCGCCGGAACGTGTCGCTGTAGCGCGTCACATCCGTCTCGACGGACCACTCGATCCCGTCGGGCGACGGCTCCGGGGTGGACGTACGGAGAATCTCGACCCCGCCGACGTGCAGATAGCCGAGACGGTCGAACTGACGCCCCTCGACCTTGCCTTCGAGCTGGAGCACGACCTCGCTCCAGCGGTCGCCGCAGCCCGACGGCGGGGTGTACGTGCCCGTGTAGGGCGTGAAGTCACGGAACTTCGCCTCGGCGAGCGTCACTTCGCAGGACGGCCCGGACGGCCTGGCGACGGGCGGGGCGGCGGTGACGGGGTCGTGCCAGTCGCTGCCGAACTCGGCGGGCACGTCGGACGATCGGGCGACGGGCACGGTGGAGGCCGCGGACGCGCGAGCCGCGACGGACGCGGTGGCCGCCGGAGCCGGGCCCGCCCCGAGGAGGGCGCTCGCCACGAGGATCGCTCCGGCGAACATGGACATGATGACCGGTCTACTCATGTGCGGTGTTCTACGGGGCGGCCGAGCCGGCCGCAATGGCGCACCGGCGCCCCTCGGCCACCCCGCCCGGGGCCCCAGCGGCACGGCCGGGGGCGTGCCGGACCGCTAAGCCTTCAGGTTCGCTTTGTCCCCCATCACCACCACGGGGTGTTCTTCCGGGTCGAGTGTGCGCAGGAGGTACTCCATGCCCTCCTTGGGCAGACTCACGCACGCCGACGTGCCGCCGCCGTGGTCCATGTGCAGCCAGATGCCGCCGCCCTTGTCATCGCCCCAGGGCCGGGTCGGATCGTCCGGAGGATTGCCCTCGACGCGGTTGTAGTCGATGGCGATGACGTAGTCGAAGTCGTGCCAGTACGACTCGGGCCAGTCGTGGGGAGCCTGGTACGTCTCCGACTGCGTGTACGGCAACCGGGCACCCGGGTCGTCGAGCACGCCACCGGCGTCGCTGAGCGTGAACACACCGACGGGGCTGCGCTTGTCGTCCTCGTGATGGTCGGTGGTCCAGCCCTTCGTCCCGTTGTGCGCCGCCCAGCTACGCGTCTTCTCCCAGGCCGTACCGGACTTCGCGTACAGCACGGCCGTGGAGTCCGCGGAGTCCTCGCCCTCGCCGTACACCGCCAGCACCTGGCCCGAGTCGGAGGGGATCCGCCGCTGGAGCCGGTCGCCCACGCCGGGGATGCGTGTCGGGTCGACCGCGGGCGCACTCGTACGAGCGACCGCGCCGGGGGCTCCCGCGTGGCCCTTCGCCCCGCTGCCGCTGCCGCTTCCGCCCTCCACTCCGCCGCAGGCCGTGAGAGTGACCGCGACGGCTCCGCAGACCATGGCCGCGAGCCCCGTGCGCATCGCGCCGTTCTTTCGCATGCCGCCCATCCTCGCACCACTTATCGGGCGAATCGCCCTTCCCTCCCGTTCCGGCCAGTCGCGGTCGCCGCGGTCCGGTTCCTTGCTGCGAGGCGGAAAACCGTTTGCTTTCGACCACGCTCCGACGCGAACCTTTCACGGTTTGCTGTCGGCCCCGGCCGGACGGCTGCCGAAATCCGGAGCACTCCCCATCGCCTGACACGAGCCACTGGGACGTCATGCAGATCCAAGACCTTCCGTATCCCGACCCGGGTGTGCCCGACGCGCGCTCAGGTCCCCGATTCCTGTGGTGGCTCGGGCGTAATCAGCTCGGCGGACAGTTCAAGGCCCTGGCCTGGGGTCTGCTGCACTTTCTGGCCGTCTCCACGCTGCCGTTCTGCGTCGGTCTGGCCGTCCAGTCCGTCGTCGACCACTCCGGCACCCGGCTCGCTCTGACCGGCGCGCTGATGGCGGCGTGCGGCGCGTGCATCGCCCTCGGCGAACTCATGCTCCACCGCACCGCGGTCACCAACTGGATCACCGCGGCCGCGCGCGTCCAGCAACTGCTGGCCCGCAGAACCGCACTGCTGGGCTCCGCGCTCACGCGGCGCGTCGCGGCCGGCGAGGTGGTCGCGGTCTCCACCGGCGACGTCGAGAAGATCGGCTGGTTCGTGGAGAGCGTGTCGCGGTTCTCGGCCGCCGCCCTGACGGTCGTGGTGGTCTGTGTGTCCCTGGTCGTCTACCAGCCGGCCCTGGGTGTGATCGTCGCCGTGGGCGTGCCCGTGCTGGCGGTGGCCGTGCTGCCGCTGCTGCCCCGCGCCACCCGGCGCGCCGACTTCCAGCGGGAGAAGGCGGGCCGCGCGACCGAACTGGCCTCCGACACCGTGGCGGGCCTGCGGGTACTGCGCGGCATCGGCGGCGAGGAGCTCTTCCTCGACCGCTACCGCCGCGCCTCCCAGGAGGTCCGCCGGGCGGCCGTGCGCAGCGCGCGCATGTGGTCGGCGATCTCGGCGATCCAGGTGCTGCTGCCCGGCCTGCTGATGATCGCCGTCGTCTGGCGCGGTGTGCAGTTGGCCCGGGACGGCCGGATCGAGGTCGGTGAACTGGTCACCGTGTACAGCGCCGTCATGCTTCTCACGTACCCGTTGCGACATTTCGAGGAGATCGCGATGGCCTACTCCTTCTCGCGTCCGTCGGCCCGGCGAGCCGCCCGGGTGCTGTCTCTGGAACGGGCCATGGACAGCGGCGGCTCACGCGCCGCCGAGGTGCCGGGCGGCGATCTGTACGACCCGGTGACCGGTCTGCTCGCTCCCGAGGGCAGGTTCACGGCCGTGGTGTGCGGGGACCCGGACGCGGCGGGACTGCTGGCCGAGCGGCTCGGCGGCCACGCTTCCCAGCAAGGTGAGACGGCTCGCGCCGAGGGCGGGCCGAGAAACGCCTCGGTGGTCCTCGGGGGCGTTCCGCTGGACGAGTTGCCCCTGGAGTGCGCCCGCACCGCCGTCCTCGTCCAGGACAAGGATCCTGTGCTGCTGTCGGGCTCCCTGCGCGAGCTGCTCGATGTGCCCGCCTCGGGTCTCGTGAGCGCCGAGGCAGCCCTGTCCGCGGCCCAGTGCGGAGACGTGCTGGACGCGCTCGCCCAGGGATCGCTCGACACCGAGGATCCGATGGACGCCCGCGTCACGGAACGCGGCCGCTCCCTGTCCGGGGGCCAGCGCCAGCGGCTCGCACTGGCCCGGTCCCTGATCACGGACCCGGAGGTACTCGTCCTGGACGAGCCGACGTCCGCGGTCGACTCACACACCGAGGCCCGGATCGCCGACGGAGTGCGCTCCCTGCGCGCCGGGCGCACGACCGTGGTCTTCACCTCCTCACCGCTGCTCCTGGACCACGCGCACCGGGTCGTTCTCATCCACGAGGGCGAGGTCGTCGCGGTCGGCGTGCACCGCGAACTGGTGCACAGCGAGCCGCGATACCGGGCCGTGGTGACTCGCGAGACCGAGGAGGAGGCCGCCGCGGAAGCCGCGGACCGGACCGCTCTCGGCGCGGTGACCGTGGACGACGAGGCCGTTCTCGACGGCGTACTGGAAGAGATCGAGGAGACCGCATGATCGGCGTGGCGCCACCCGCGTACGACCCGGCCGCCCCGACGACGGCGAACACGTTGCCCGTCGGCGCGCCCGCGACCGTACGGGCCTACGTGACCGAGCTGTTCCGACGGCACCGCAGGGCCTTCCTGCTCCTGGTCGCCGTCAACACCGTGGCCGTCGTGGCCTCGATGGCCGGGCCCTATCTGCTGGGCTCGGTCGTCGAACGCGTCTCGGAGCACGCGGACGACCTCCATCTGGAGACCACCTCCGCCTTCTTCGTCGTCGCGCTCGTCGTCCAGGCCGTGTTCGTCCGGCAGGTGCGGCTGCGGGGTGCCATGCTCGGCGAGCGGATGCTGGCAGACCTGCGCGAGGACTTCCTCGTACGGTCGGTCGGTCTGCCGCCCGGCGTCCTGGAACGGGCCGGGACGGGCGACCTGCTGTCCCGCATCACCACCGACATCGACCGGCTCGCCAACGCGATGCGCGAGGCCGTCCCACAGCTGGCCATCGGTGTCGTGTGGGCGGCACTGCTGCTCGGCGGACTCGCCGTGACCGCCCCCGTACTCGCTCCCGCCGTCCTGGTCGCCGTTCCGGTGCTGGTGATGGGCTGCCGCTGGTACTTCAAGCGGGCGCCCGCCGGCTACCGCTCGGAGGCGGCCGGCTACGCCGCCGTCGCCGCCGTCCTCGCCGAGACCGTGGACGCCGGGCGCACGATCGAGGTGCACCGCCTGGACAGGAGCCGCATCGAGCTGTCGGACCGCCGGGTCCGGGAATGGACGGCGTGGGAGCGCTACACGCTCTGGCTGCGGTCGGTTCTCTTCCCGGTCGTCAACATCACGCATGTCACGGTGCTCTGCTCGGTCCTGATGATCGGCGGGTGGCTCGCCCTCCAGGGCTGGATCGGGGTGGGGCAGCTGACGACGGGTGCGCTGATCGCCCAGATGCTCGTCGACCCGGTGGGACTGATCCTGCGCTGGTACGACGAGCTCCAGGTCGCCCAGGTCTCGCTGGCGCGGCTGGTCGGTGTCCGGGACATCGAGCCGGACGCGGGCGACCCGGCCGTGAGGCCGGAGGGACGCGACGTGCACGCGGACCGGGTGCACTTCGGCTACCGCGAGGGCGTGGACGTACTGCGGGAGGTCTCCCTGGCGGTCGCGCCCGGCACCCGGCTCGCCCTGGTCGGTCCGTCCGGCGCGGGGAAGTCCACCCTGGGCAGGCTGCTCGCCGGGATCTACGCACCCCGGGACGGCCGCGTCACCCTCGGCGGCGCCGAGCTGTCCCGGATGCCCGCGGAGGAGGTCCGCGCGCACGTGGCCCTGGTCAACCAGGAGCACCATGTGTTCGTGGGCTCCCTGCGCGACAACCTGCTGCTCGCCGTTCCCCCCTCCCGGCAGCATCAGGACGACGAGCAGGAACAGGGGCAGGGGCAGGGGCAGGCTCCGGCTGCTGCGAGCGCCGGTCCTGGCGCTGGCGCTGGTCCTGGTCTTGGCGCTGGCGCTGGCGCTGGCGCTGAGGCTGGGGCTGGCGCTGGTGCCGAGGCTCCGGGCGATGGCGCCGCTTCCGTGGACGCCCGGCTGTGGGCGGCTCTCGGCGCGGTCGACGCGACCGGCTGGGCGCGGGCGCTGGACGACGGTCTGGACACCGAGGTCGGCTCGGGCGGGTTCGCGCTCACGCCGGCCCAGGCCCAGCAGATCGCGCTGGCCCGGCTGGTCCTGGCCGACCCGCACACCCTGGTCCTGGACGAAGCGACCTCGCTCCTGGACCCGCGGGCGGCCCGCCATCTGGAACGCTCGCTGGCCCGTGTCCTCGACGGCCGTACCGTCGTCGCCATCGCCCACCGCCTCCACACCGCTCACGACGCGGACGTCATCGCCGTGGTCGAGAACGGCCGCATCAGCGAACTCGGCAGCCACGAACAACTGGTCGCGGCGGACGGCGCGTACGCGGCGCTGTGGAGGTCCTGGCACGGGTGAGCGGGATGCCCGGCCGGGGCCACCGGCCCGCGAGCCGGGTGCGGGACGGGACCACCTGCCCGCGACGCGTGGGGCGGGTGCCGGCCAGGGCTGCCAGGGCTGCCGGGCCAAGCGACCGGCGTCGCACCGGTCCGTTCCCACCTTCACCGTGTACGGGCCCGCTCCGGCGCGGGGCCCGGCCGTGCCTCCGTTTCCCCCGCTCGCCGGGAGCGGGGGCACGACCGTCCCCCGCGTGCCCCGCGAGGGGCCCGGCGGGCGGGCGTCGGCCCTCGCGACGGTGCTGGTCGGCCCCTGTGGCGTTGCGCGGTGCCGAAGGGGGGTGGAAGGCTGGACGTGGGCACCCGCTCGGGGGACTCCCGCGGACCAACCGGTTCGCGGGGAGCGACGACTGTGTCCTCGGGTCCGCGCGCCCGCCGTCGAACACGGCGGCTCCGGTCCCGTCCGCACCCCCTGGAGGTACCCGTGGACAGCGCCGACGGATGGGGAGACGACGTCTACCAGCCCGACGGATCCGAGGTACAGGACGACGCGGGGCTGCTCGACGCCGAGGACACACTGGTGACGGACGGCGTGAGCGACCCCCTGGACCGCGGCTGGTCCCCGCCGGAGCGGCCGTGGGCCGTGGAGCACCGTGGGGTGACCGCCTCGGAACGCCGGGCGGGCGAGACCCTGGACGAGCGCCTCGCCGACGAGCTGCCCGACATCGCCGGATCCGACGGAGACGGCATCGGCGACTGCGAGGGCACCGACGGAGAGCCCCTCGACAACGAGGTGGGTGCCCTGCGCTCCGGCCGGCTGGTGGCCCCGAACGAAGGCGCGCACGAGGACGAGGAGAGCGGGCTCATCGCCACGGACATCGGCATCGACGGCGCCGCGGCCTCGGCGGAGGAAGCCGCGATGCACATCGTCGACGAGGACGCCGTGTCCGGCTGACCGGCACGCGTCCCGCTTCTCCCAGAAGGAGTCGCCATGCAGCAGGACAAGCAGCCCGACTACCGCCCCGTGGTGTTCCGTGACCGCGTCGCCGGATACGCGTTCCTCACGCGCTCCACCGCCACGAGCGACCGGACCATCGACTGGGACGACGGCGAGACCTACCCGGTCGTGGACGTCGAGATCTCCTCGGAGAGTCATCCCTTCTACACGGGCAAGGCCCGCACGGTGGACTCCGAGGGCCGCGTCGCCCAGTTCGAGCGGCGTTTCGGAGGCGGGGACCAGGGGTCCGGCACAGGGGACGACGGCTGACCGCGACGGGCGCCCCGCGTCGAGCCATGGGCGCCGGTACGGCCACGAAGGAGTCGCGCGACGGTGGTGCGATCCGGGAGGCTCCGGACTCAGATGTAGTTCAGCGCGGCCGCGCAGCCCACGGCGCCCAGCACCATGAACACCGGCGTCAGCACCTTGAGCTCGACCCAGCTGCCCGCGCGGAAGCGCATCGCCTTGGGCGGGCCTATCGGGTACCAGCGCTTGCGGCCGATCGGGATGGGCCAGAGGACCGGGCAGCCGGACACCGTCAGCGCGTCCCCGATGTCGTGCACCAGGGCACCGAGAACGACCGGCAGTCCGAGCCAGAGGTACTCCTGGCCCGGCGCCGTGAACAGCCAGTCCGAGCCGTTGCCCGACTTGTCCAGAGTCTGCGCGAGGATCCACGAGCTCGTCGCGGCGAGCAGCCAGACCAGGACGTTGCTGCTCGAACCGCGGGCGGCCCGCCACAGCAGACCCTCGATGGCGAGCACCATGTGCACGAAGAGGATGCCGAGGACAGCCCAGCGACCGCAGGTGATCGCCAGCACCGCCGTGCCCGATCCGATCGCCACCGCCCACACCCAGGTGTGCGTCAGCGTGCGGTGACCGCCGCTGCGCCGGGGGTCGCCCGGCTTTCGGGTCCCCTTGTAGGCGGCGTAGGAGAGCTTGTCGACGATCTCGCACAGCCTTCGTGACACCGGTCCGAAGGCATTGGAGATCGTGGCGGCCTTGTGGTCCAGGTCCGGGGCGAGAGCGGCGCCCGCGCAGATCAGGGCGCCGACAAGCAGGACCGGCCAGGGCATGGCATGGCCGGCCGCGGCTGCCGCCGCTCCGACGCCGAGCCAGGCCGCTGCCCCCGACAGTGAGTGTGCTGGTCCCATCATGGCCGTTCCCCGCCCCATTCCTCTTGCAACGCTGTCCAGTTGCCCGTGCACGCTGACGCGTCACCGGCGCCACAGCGTAGCGGTCGTGATCTTTGCCCGAACATCCGATTCCCCCATCACGTGCATCGACAGGCAAGATGGGGGCGTGACCCTTATCGATCAGCTGCCGCAGACCGCAGACCCCGACGCCCTCTACGAAGCCTTCGAGTCGTGGGCCGGGGAACGCGGTCTCACCCTCTACCCCCATCAGGAGGAGGCGTTGATCGAGGTTGTCTCGGGTGCGAACGTGATCGTCTCGACGCCTACCGGCTCCGGCAAGAGCATGATCGCCGCGGGCGCGCACTTCGCCGCGCTCGCCCGGGACGAGGTCACCTTCTACACGGCGCCGATCAAGGCGCTCGTCTCGGAGAAGTTCTTCGAGCTCTGCAAGATGTTCGGCACCGAGAACGTCGGCATGCTCACCGGCGACGCCTCCGTGAACGCCGACGCTCCGGTCATCTGCTGCACCGCCGAGGTCCTCGCGTCCATCGCGCTGAGGGACGGCAAAAACGCCGATGTCGGTCAGGTCGTCATGGACGAGTTCCACTTCTACGCCGAGGGCGACCGGGGCTGGGCCTGGCAGATCCCGATCCTGGAACTTCCGCAGGCGCAGTTCATCCTGATGTCGGCGACCCTCGGCGACGTCTCGATGTTCGAGAAGGACCTCACGCGCCGCACCGGCCGGCCCACGGCCGTGGTCCGCTCGGCGACCCGGCCCGTCCCGCTCTCCTACGAGTACGTGCTCACTCCGCTGACGGAGACCCTCACCGAACTGCTCGCCACCAAGCAGGCCCCGGTCTACATCGTGCACTTCACCCAGGCCCAGGCCGTGGAACGGGCGCAGGCGCTGATGAGCATCAACATGTGCACGCGTGAGGAGAAGGACCGGATCGCCGAGCTCATCGGCAACTTCCGGTTCACCACCAAGTTCGGCCAGAACCTCTCCCGCTACGTACGCCACGGCATCGGTGTGCACCACGCCGGCATGCTGCCCAAGTACCGGCGGCTGGTGGAGAAGCTGGCCCAGGCCGGTCTCCTGAAGGTCATCTGCGGCACGGACACGCTCGGTGTCGGCGTCAACGTCCCCATCCGTACGGTGCTGTTCACCGCGCTCACGAAGTACGACGGCACTCGGGTGCGCACGCTGCGCGCCCGCGAGTTCCACCAGATCGCGGGCCGGGCCGGACGCGCCGGCTTCGACACGGCGGGCTACGTCGTCGCTCAGGCGCCGGAGCACGTCATCGAGAACGAGAAGTCGCTCGCCAAGGCGGGCGACGACCCGAAGAAGCGCCGCAAGGTGGTGCGCAAGAAGGCTCCCGAGGGCTTCGTGGGCTGGACGGACAACACCTTCGAGAAGCTGATCGCCTCCGATCCCGAGCCGCTGACCTCGCGCTTCCGCGTGACGCACACGATGCTGCTCTCGGTGATCGCACGGCCCGGCAACGCCTTCGAGGCGATGCGGCATCTGCTGGAGGACAACCACGAGCCGCGCAAGCAGCAGCTGCGGCACATCCGCCGGGCCATCGCGATCTACCGCTCGCTGCTCGACGGCGGCGTCGTGGAGAAGCTCGACGAGCCCGACCCGACGGGCCGCGTCGTGCGGCTCACCGTCGATCTCCAGCAGGACTTCGCGCTGAACCAGCCCCTGTCGACGTTCGCGCTCGCGGCCTTCGACCTGCTGGACCCCGACTCCCCGTCGTACGCCCTCGACATGGTGTCCGTCGTGGAGTCCACGCTGGACGAACCGCGGCAGATCCTCGCGGCCCAGCAGAACAAGGCCCGTGGCGAGGCCGTGGCCGCGATGAAGTCCGACGGCGTGGAGTACGAGGAGCGCATGGAGCGGCTCCAGGACGTGACGTACCCCAAGCCGCTGGAGGAGCTGCTCTTCCACGCGTACAACACCTACCGCAAGAGCCATCCGTGGGTCGGCGACCACCCGCTGTCGCCGAAGTCCGTCATCCGTGACATGTACGAACGGGCCATGTCCTTCACGGAGTTCGTCTCCTTCTACGAGCTCGCCCGCACCGAGGGCATCGTCCTGCGCTACCTGGCCAGCGCCTACAAGGCCCTCGAGCACACCATCCCGGACGACCTCAAGTCCGAGGACCTGGAGGACCTGATCGCCTGGCTGGGCGAGATGGTGCGACAGGTCGACTCCAGCCTGCTCGACGAGTGGGAACAGCTCGCCAACCCCGAGGTGATGACGGCCGAGGAGGCTCAGGAGAAGGCCGACCAGGTCAAGCCGGTCACCTCGAACGCCCGAGCCTTCCGTGTCCTCGTCCGCAACGCGATGTTCCGCAGGGTCGAGCTGGCCGCTCTGGACAACGTCGACGAACTCGGCGAGATGGACGGCGACTCCGGATGGGACGCCGACGCGTGGGGCGAGGCCATGGACAAGTACTGGGACGAGTACGAGGACCTCGGTACCGGTCCCGACGCGCGTGGCCCCAAGCTGCTCTCGATCGTGGAGGAGCCGCAGAACGGTCTGTGGCGTGTCCGTCAGACCTTCGCGGACCCGAACGGCGACCACGACTGGGGCATCAGCGCGGAGGTCGACCTCACGGCCTCGGACGCCGAGGGCCGTGCCATCGTCAAGGTCACCGATGTCGGACAGCTGTGAGCACAGGAGAATCCCACCGATGACGAACCCGGCCGAGAGGCTCGTCGACCTGCTCGACCTGGAGCAGATCGAGGTCAACATCTTCCGCGGCCGCAGCCCGCAGGAGTCGCTGCAGCGGGTCTTCGGCGGCCAGGTCGCGGGCCAGGCGCTGGTCGCCGCCGGCCGGACCACGGAGGGCGACCGGCCGGTGCACTCGCTGCACGCGTACTTCCTGCGTCCGGGCCGGCCCGGCGTCCCGATCGTGTACCAGGTCGAACGGGTGCGGGACGGACGGTCGTTCACCACACGGCGCGTCACCGCCGTGCAGCAGGGCCGCACGATCTTCAATCTGACCGCCTCCTTTCACAAGCCCGAGGAAGGGAGCTTCGAGCACCAGCTGCCGCCGGCCCGCGAGGTGCCGGATCCCGAGTCCCTGCCGACGGTGACGCAGGAGATCAAGGAGCATCTGGGTGCTCTGCCCGAAGCGCTGGAACGCATGGCGCGGCGCCAGCCGTTCGACATCCGCTATGTGGACCGGCTGCGCTGGACTCCCGAGGAGACCAAGGACGCCGAGCCGCGCAGCGCCGTATGGATGCGTGCTGTCGGGCCACTGGGTGACGACCCGCTCGTGCACACCTGTGCTCTCACCTACGCGAGCGACATGACTCTGCTGGACGCCGTCCGCATCCCGGTGGAGCCGCTGTGGGGACCGCGCGGTTTCGACATGGCGTCGCTGGACCACGCCATGTGGTTCCACCGGCCGTTCCGCGCGGACGAGTGGTTCCTGTACGACCAGGAGTCACCGATCGCGACGGGCGGCCGTGGTCTGGCCCGCGGGCGCATCTACGACCTCGAAGGACGCCTGCTCGTCTCGGTCGTGCAGGAGGGACTGTTCAGGGCGCTGTAGGCGGACTCGTCCGGGCTCCTTCGGCGCAGCCAGGCGAGCAGCCTCCGCGACCGCGCGGACTCCGGCGGCGTCAGTGAGGCGTCCGTTGCCCTGAGACGCTCTCGCACGGCGCGCGGAGCACCGGTCGCGGTCGGTGAGGGCCGGGCGGCGATCGGTGGAACTCCGGCTGGCCGGCTTGGCGACGACGCGCGCGCCGGAGCCGGCGCCGGGACGGTCGAGGGGCCCGGTGTCGGGCGGGGAACGAGGCGGTCTTCCCTGGCCTCCAGAACGCTCTGCCCCAGGTCGGCCCTCAGCCAGCCGATCTCGTCCGGGTCGTCCGCCGTCGTGATGCGTTCGGTGATCAGCGCTCCGGGCGAGTCCGGTGCGGCCTGTGAAACAGGCGCGGGCCGAAGGCGGTTGAGATGGGCGCGCTCGTAGGGATCCTTGACGACCTCGGCCACGTGGACGGGGTCGAGCAGGGACGCCACCACCGCGGCACGGGCCCAGGGGTTCTGTGTCTGCCTCAGCAGGAACCCCAGGTGGCGGCCACGCCAGTTGCGGGGACGAAGGTCCAGCCCTTCGCTCAGCTGGTCCCGAAGGGCTTCCGGTGTCCGGCCGCTCAGGAGCGGCGCGTTGTGCTCGTCGGTCGCGAACCGCCCCAGTTCCTCGGCGAGGTAGAGCCAGACGACCACCCTGTAGCGGTTGAGGTAGAACTTGACCGGCACCACCAGTCCCAGGCGTGCGAGGCGGGTGAAGCGGGCGTTCGTCACGCCCACGAGGGCGGCGCCCTCCGTGGTGCCGACGGCCTTGACCCGCTCGCGCAGCGCCTCCGGGAACCCGGATTCGGCTCGCACTCGGTCGATCTCCGCGCGTGTGATCCGGCGTCCCCCGCCTCCCTCGTCGGGAACCGAGCGCACACAGCCGAGGTTCAGGGCCAGGTCGAACTCGCCTCGCCTGAGCTCCAGTTCCCGTGCGGCCCGGCTGAGCGAGAGGGTGGCGGACTGTGTGACGGTGGTCCCGGACATGACGGTCTCCCCTGAGGTGTGGGAGGCTCGCGCCGGTGTGCGCTCGCCTCGGGAAAAACCGTATCCGGCTTGTCGGACATCGTGGCGAGCCTGTGGAAAACCTCAGCCACGGCGCGGTATCCGCAGGTCAGAGGTCCGAAACGGGCTTGTCTTCCGGCTGTCGAGCGTCCACGCGAAGGTGTTCGCCGACGCGGTTCACCAGCAACGTCATCTCGTAGGCGACCTGGCCGATGTCCGCCTCCGCCCCGCTGAGGACGGACAGACAGCTCCCCGTGCCGGCCGCGGTGACGAAGAGCACCGCGTCGTCGAACTCGACCATCGTCTGCCGTACCCGCCCGGCGCCGAAATGGCGGCCGGAGCCCTTGGCCAGGCTGTGCAGTCCCGACGAGACCGCGGCGAGGTGTTCGGCGTCCTCGCGTCGGAGTCCTGTGCTCGCGCCCGTCACCAGCCCGTCGTTGGACAGCACCAGCGCATGCCGAACGTGCTCGACGCGCTCGGTGAGGTCGTCCAGCAACCAGCCGAGTCCCGTGTTCTGTTCCATGGTCCGGTCTCCCCGTGTGGTGTTCCCCCCTGGCCGGAGGATTCGACCAGCAAGCCTTCCCCACTGCCGCCGTCCGGGCAAGGCGGATGGGTGGCATGGCAGAGAAGATGGCCGACGAGCGGACGTGAGCGGTGGCGCCGCACGGCGGCCGCGCGATGGTTCAGCGGGCAGCCGCGCGGTGGTGTCGTGGCGCCGGGCGGGGCCGACCCGGCCGGCGGGCAGCCTCAGCTG
Organism: Streptomyces sp. NPDC002698; assembly: GCF_042888945.1. NCBI lineage: Bacteria > Bacillati > Actinomycetota > Actinomycetes > Kitasatosporales > Streptomycetaceae > Streptomyces > Streptomyces sp. NPDC002698. The sequence continues at coordinate 241,262 of NZ_JBIAQM010000004.1, read as the reverse complement.
ACGGACTCGAGCAGGCGGGCGGTGTGCACTCTCCCCGCGTATTCGACGAGCCGGATCAGCACCTCCTTCCCGGATTCCCGGTCGCGGGCGTCGCAGAGGACGACCGGCGTACCTCGGTCGAGGTCGAGGGCACGGGAGACGTCCTCGGTGCCGTACGTGCGGGCCTCCGGGAAGCAGTTGACCGCCACCACGAAGGGAATCCGGCGGTGCTCGAAGTAGTCCACCGCCGGGAAACAGTCCTCGAGCCGTCGGGTGTCGGCGAGGACGACAGCACCCAGAGCGCCCGTCGACAGTTCGTCCCACAGGAACCAGAAGCGGTCCTGGCCGGGTGTTCCGAAGAGATAGAGCGAGAGACCGGACCGGATGGTGATGCGTCCGAAGTCCATGGCCACGGTCGTGGTGATCTTCTGGCCCACGCCGCCGGTGTCGTCGACGGACCGGCCGGCCTCGCTCAGCAGTTCCTCGGTACGCAGCGGCCGGATCTCACTGACCGCGCCCACCAGGGTGGTCTTCCCGACGCCGAACCCGCCGGCGACCAGTATCTTCAGCGCCATGGCGGTCGGGTCGCCACCCGTGGCGTCGGAGTGCTCGGAGACCATGGATCACTTCTCTCGGGAGTGCCGGCGACCGCCGGCATCGGTGCGTGTGGTATGGGTGGACGAAGCCAGCATCATGACAACTACGACTCCATCGGGCAGGCTTGGACCGCACATTGCCCCTTGCGACCGGAACACGTCCGTTCCGTGCCCAGGAGTGAGCGCGAAGGGCCGTTGTACCGACCGATGTTCATCGTCTAAAGCGCTCTCAGCCCCTCGATCACCTCGCGGAGGATTCGTTCGTCGGGCAGGTGCGCGGGCGGCACCGGCCGACTGACGATGACGCAGCCGCGTTCCAGGAGGTCGCCCAGAAGTACCCTGACGACGCCCACGGGAAGACCGGTGCCCGCGGCCAGTTCGGCGACCGACAGGGTCTCCGTACGGCACAGTTCGACCAGGGTCCGGTGTTCCGGGCCGAGAGAGCCGTCCCCATCGGCTCCCGGCGCTTCCCTGTCGAGCGTGACCAGGGCGATCAGATCGAAATGCGTCCCGGCGGGACCGGCTTTGGTGCGCCCGCCCGTCACGGCGTAGGGGCGGACGAGTGGGCCCGCCTCCTGGTCGTACCACTGGCTGCCCGGCAACGGCGGGGTGCCCGGTGCGTCCTCGGTCATCTGTACAGGCCGTCCTCGGTCATCCTGCCGCGGGCGGCTGTGCGCCGACCCGGGGCGGGGCGTGGAGATGCTCGCCGACACGCTTGACCAGAAGCGCCATCTCGTACGCCACGAGTCCGATGTCGGCGGTGGCGGTGGTCAGGACGGCGAGACACGAACCGTCCCCGGCCGCGGCCACGAACAGGAAGCCCTCGTCCATCTCCACCATCGTCTGGCGCACCCCGCCCGCGCCGAAGTGGCGGCCGGCTCCCTTGGCCAGGCTGTGGAATCCGGAGGCGACGGCCGCGAGGTGTTCGGCGTCCTCGCGCCGCAGGGCGGTGGACGCGCCCACCGCCAGTCCGTCGTTCGACAGCACGACGGCGTGCCGTACTTCGGTCACACGCAGCGCCATGTCGTCCAGCAGCCAGTCGAGTTCGCCGGACCGCTGGGCGCCGCCCGTGCTCGGGTTCTGGATCATGAGGGGTCTCCTTCGCTGCTGTCGCCGCCCGCTTCGGGGCCGGCGGTTGCTCCGACGCCGGGGGACCGGCCGCCGCCGCGTGCCCATCCGGCCCGGTACGCGGCCATGCGGGCCCGTACGAGTTCGGGTGTGCGCTCGTCGTCCTCCGGGGACACCGGGGGTTCCGCCGGCTCGTCGGAACGCTGTCCGCGCAGTTGGGGGGCGAGGTTCTCCTGGCGCACCCGGCGTGGAAGTGCGCCGGAGTCCGCGGAGTCCGCCTCGGGGCGGTGCAGGCGCAGCGGCGCCACTCCCGAAAGCGCGGTCTCCTTCGTACCGTTCGCCTGGGGCGGAGCTCCCCGTGATCCGTTCGCCGGCTCCTCGGAAGCCCTCGGTCGCGGTGGGACCAGCGCGGGGCGATCGGTGACGGCCTGGACGGCGTCGCGCACCGGGGCGACCGGCACGCGCGCGTACTCCCTCTTCGGCGGCCCGTCCGTGTCGTGCTCCTGGAGGGAACGTTCCATCGGACCGTCCTGCAGCAGCGCGGTGGGCAGCAGCACGACCGCGGTCGTACCCCCGTAGGGCGAGGTCTGCAGGTGCACCTTGATGCCGTGCCGGGCCGAGAGCCGGCTGACCACGAAGAGGCCCAGCCGGTCGCTGTCGTACAGGTCGAGGGACTCGGACCGCTCGATACGCAGATTGGCCTCGGCGATCCTCTCCTTGCCCATGCCCAGTCCCCGGTCCTCGACCTCGATCGCGTAGCCGTTCGCGACCGGTTCGCCGGTGATCCGCACCCGCGTGTGCGGAGGCGAGAACTGGGCGGCGTTCTCGACGAGTTCCGCCAGGAGATGGGTGAGGTCGGCGACCGCTCCGCCGGCCACGGCCGCCTCGGGGAGTTGCCGTACCTCCACGCGCGCGTAGTCCTCGACTTCGGAGACCGCCGCCCGGACCACGTTCGTGAGCGAGACGGGCCTTCGCCATGCCCGTCCGGGCGCGGCTCCGGAAAGGATGATGAGGCTCTCCGCATGACGGCGCATCCGCGTGGTGAGGTGGTCGAGGCGGAACAGGTCGCTCAGCTCGTCCGGGTCGTCGGACCTGCGCTCCATGGCGTCCAGGAGATTCAGCTGGCGGTGCACGAGTACCTGGCTGCGCCGGGCCAGGTTGACGAAGACTCCGGAGATGCCGCCGGCCAGCTCCGCGCGCTCGACCGCGGCGCGCAGGGCGGCCCGGTGCACGGTGTTCAGCGCCTGGGCGACCTGTCCGGTCTCGTCCTCCGAGGGCCGTCCCGGCGGGGCCTCGTCGTCGACGTCCACCGGCTCTCCCGCGCGCAGCCTGCGCATGGCTTCGGGGAGTTTCCGGCGGGCGATGTCGAGGGCGCCGTCGCGCAGTCCCACGAGTTCGACGACGAGGTCGCGTCCGATGCGTACGGAGATGATCAGCGAGGCGACGACGGCGGCGAGACCGAAGAGGACCGCGGCGCCGGCCGGGGTGAGCAGGGCGTGCCCGAGCGGGTCGGTCGCGTCCGCGGCACGACGGCCCGCGTCGGCCTCGACCGTACGCATTCCGTCGCTCACCCGCTCGTGAGCGATGCTCCAGGCGGCCTCCGGCGCGGCGTCGAGGGCCTTGGGGCCGGGGCGCGAGAGAAGCACCCTGTCCTCGACGGCGCGCACGTCGTCGTAGGCGCTCCCCTGCACGAGGTCGTTCCAGGCGGTTCGTTCGGGCCCGCCGAGGTCCGGCGTCGCGGCGTCCGTCAGGGTGCGGCGCGTGTCCACGGCCCCCGTGAACAGCCGCAGCCGTTCACCGTCGAGGGTCCCTGCGAGCCGGGCCCCGCCGAGCACGGCGTCCTCCTGGGCGAGCGCCTCTCGCGCCCGGGAGAATTCGAGGAGGACACGTGCGTCCGTGCGCAGGCCCGTTCCGGAGATGCCGGTGAGCGCTCCGTCGACTCCGAATGCCGTCGAAATGGCCCTGGTGTACTCGCCGTACGCCTCTTCCCATCCGGTACGGCGCTCCAGCACACCGGTGCGCAGCGACCGCAGTCGCTCCGTGTCGGCGACGAAGGCGGCGAGGCGCCCGGTGACTCCGGCCGGCAGGTCCGCGCCGTCGGCGACGGTGTTGTGGTCTCCCAGGCGGAGCCTCGCCACGGCGCGGTCGGTGAGTCGTGAGAGGTCCTTGAAGTCGCTCGGCGACAGCGCGGCGGGGTCGGTCGCGTAGCGGACGGCTTCCGCCCGTTCGGCCTGAAGCGCGGCGACCGCGGCGTCCACGGGGGCGCGGACCGTCGAGTCCACGCGCTGCGACTGCCGCAGCCGCGCGACGTCCTGCGCCGTGCTCACGGTGGCGTAGGCCCACAGGGCGAGCAAGGAGACGATGGGCACCATCAGCAGGCTGACGATCTTGGCCCGGACGGTGCGGGGCCTGACATGCCACCGTCCCGCGCGCGTGAGTGCTTCGGGCGAGGGTCCGGCGAGGAGGTCGCCGAGGTCCCCCTCGTCCGCCGGCGGACCGGCGTGCGCGCGCCGGCCGCGCCGCGGGGGCGGCTGGGCGCCTGCTGTGATGGTCCTGCGGGGTGTACGCATGGCCTCCTCGATCGGAGAGGTTCGGGGCGTGCCGTCCGGGCCGCGCGGCTCCGGTACCGGCGTCAGCGGGCGGCGCCCTCGACCGGACGCCGGGGCGGCGGGGACGCTTCGGTTCGGCCGGACATCGGGGACAGTGCGACGAAGGCCGCTGTCAGGAAGAGGTAGGAGCCGAGGCCGACGGCGAGGGGAAAGATGAACTGCATCGCCGTTGCACCGGACAGCGGTACGCCGGAAGGGGTGACCCGTACGCTCACGGCCGTCATTCCGGTGTAGTGCATGCTGCTCACCGCGCCGCCCATGACGAGGGAGGCGGCGGCGACCGCCGCGGGGGACCTGATGGAGAGCGCGGCCCACAGTGCGGCGGTCGCCGCCACCACGGCGATCACGACGGAGAGGACGACGAGTGCGGGGTCGTAGCGCACCTGGCCGTGCAGCCGCAGCGCCGCCATTCCCAGGTAGTGCATGCTCGCCACGCCGACCCCGGTGGTGAGCCCGCCGAAAGCGAGTGCGCGGTGCCGGTCGCGACCGTAGCCGACGGCGAAGAGGCCCGCGCCGACGACGGCCATGGCGACCAGCAGACTGAGGATCGTCAGTGGCACGTTGTAGCGGATCCGCGTGCCCGTGACGCCGAAGCCCAGCATCGCCACGAAGTGCATCGTCCAGATGCCGGTGCCGATCGCGGAAGCGGCCGCGAGCAGCCAGTTGCGGCGCGATCTTCCGGTGGCGTCGAGTCCACGGACCGTGCAGCGCAGGCCCAGTGCGGAGCCTGTGCACGCCATCGCGTACGACAGTACGGGGGTCAGCCAGCCGAAGGCGGCGTGGTCCAGGTGTCCCATGGCCCCGGGACGCTAGTGCGCGCTGGGGCGCACAACTGGGGCGCGTTTCGAAAGCTGTTGCAAAGTGACGAAGGTGTGCGCCCGAGCGATCGCGGCAGGCTCGAACGTGTGCACCGCGTCATCCTTCGTGTCGGTGAGAGATCATGCGGCACATGAGCGACGACCACACCCACGTCCAGGAGTTCTTCGGCGCGCGCGCCGCCGGCTGGGACAGCCGTTTCCCCGACGACGGGCCCGCCTACGCGGCAGCGGTGGCCCGTATGCGGTTGCGCGCAGGTGACCGCGTGCTCGACGCGGGCTGCGGCACCGGGCGCGCCCTGCCCCCGCTGCGAGCGGCCGTCGGCGGCACCGGAGTGGTCGTGGGAGCCGATCTGACCCCGGCCATGCTGGAAGCCGCGGTCAGGGCCGGACGGAACCGCGACGGGAGGCTGCTGCAGGCCGATGTCACCGCACTGCCGCTGCGCGACGAGTCGCTGGACGCGGTGTTCGCGGCCGGGCTCGTCGCGCACCTGCCGAACCCCGCCGAGAATCTGGTGGAGTTGGCCCGGGTGGTGCGGCCCGGCGGCACACTGGCCCTCTTCCACCCCATCGGCCGGGCTGCGCTCGCGGCCCGCCAGGGTCGGCAGATCACTCCGGACGACCTGCGCGCCGAACACAACCTGGGCCCCTTGCTGGCCGCTTCGGGCTGGGACATGACCTCGTACGTGGATGAGGACACCCGCTTCCTCGCGCTGGCCGCACGCCGGGGATGACCGCCGGCCCTTCGCCGGAGGCCGCGGGCCCTCCACCGGGGACGACCGCCTGCCGAATCCGGTGATCAGCCGTCAGGCCGTGCCGGCGACGACCGCCGCGAACGCGTCGGGGTTGTCGAACATGATGTTGTGTCCGGCACCCGGCACGGTCACGACACGCACCCCCGCCGCTTCCAGACCATCGGCCCCCGGCAGTTCGCCGCTGAGCTCACCCTGGAGGAAGACGCGCTCGGCCGTCAGCCCCACGAGCATCCGACGCATCGTCGGGGTGCTGCCCTGGGCGAGTCCTGTCGCCGAGCGGTGCAGGGCGCGTGGATCGGCGAGTCGCATGGTCGCGGCCCAGAGGGGGCCGACCTTTTCGAGCACGCGCGCGTGACCGCCGTTGTCGACGTAGTCGTCCTCCTCGTAGGAGGCGATGCCGCTGCTCCCCGCGGTGACCGGGGGACGCGGATCGAGGTTGGCCTCCACCAGGACGAGACGTGAGACGAGCTCGGGGCGGCGATGGGCGAGCACGACCGCGACGGAGCCGCCCATGCTGTGCGCGACGAGTTCGGCCCCGGCGACATGGGCCGCGTCCAGGACTGCCGCCAGAGCCGTGGCATGGTCCTCCAGGGTGTAGCCGAAGTCGGCGGGCCGGTCGCTGATGCCGTGGCCGGGCAGGTCGACGAACAAGGTGCGCCGCCCCGCCAGTTCGGGCCGGGCCGCGATGTGGGCGTTGTAGACCGTCGAGGCCGACCCCAGGCCGTGCACGTACACGCGCGCGGGTCCACCGCCCGCCACCTCCGTCCAGCGGATCATGCCGCCCCTGCCGTCGAACTCCGCCTGCCGCATAGCGCTCTCCCCTGTCGCAGTTCCTTCGTTTTCCACAGCCCGAAGAGCATACATCGGTTCCGATGTATTACTGGAGCGATGTACAGCGTTGGTGCTGCAGAATGTGGTCATGCTGGAGCTGGCCATCCTCGGATTCCTGTACGACGCCCCGCTGCACGGCTATGAGCTGCGAAAGCGCATCACCGCGCTGACGGGGCACGTGAAGCCGGTGGCGGAGAGCACGCTGTATCCCGCGATCAAGCGGCTGGAGAACGCGCGGCTGCTGGAACGCGCCACACAGCCCGGTTCCGTCGCCGCCCCCCGTCACGTCCTGACGCTCACCGAGGAGGGCCGGCGCGAGCTGCGCCGCAGGCTCGCGGAACCGTCGCGGCGGGACATCACGGACGAGAACCGCTGGTTCGCGGTGCTCGCCTTCCTCCGACATCTGCAGGACCCCGAGGCACAGGCCGCCGTGCTGCGCCGCAGACTGGCCTTCCTGGAGGAGCCCGCGAGCTTCTTCTACGACGACGACCGACCATTGCGGGCCGAGGAGCTGGACGACCCCTTCCGGCGCGGCATCCTCACCATCGCGCGGGCCACCAGCCAGGCCGAACTGGCCTGGCTGCGGACCACCCTCGACTCCCTCGACGCGGCCGGCCACTGACACCGGATCCCGGTTCACCGGGCCGCCCCTCTTCTGCCGCCGCAGCTCCATCTCTACGTTGAGTAGCAGCAACCGCACGATCGGCGATCACGCAGGGGACGGTGACCGGATGTCCGGCATATTCGGCAGGCTCCGCTCCATCGGGCGCAGGACGGCGGCCGAGCGGCCCGAGGGGTCCGCGCGGGAGTCGGCCCGGAAAGAGAGAAAGCGCACATACAACCTGTTCGAGGCGGCCGCGGTGTATGTGGCCGCGTGCGCGGAGGACGACCAGGAGCAGATCGACGAGGCAGCCGCCTGGGTGTCGCCGGAGGCTCTGTCCTTCGGGGTCAACGAGCTGGCCTGCCGGGCCGTTGTCGCCCTCGCCCGCGAACGCGACGAGTCGCCGCAAGCGGTCGCCCGTACCCTGCTGGGACTGCCCGCGGCCTGACCGGGCGGTTCCGCGAGGGCGTTTCGCCCCCGTCCAGCCGGATAGCTGCAGCTCCGCACGGGTTTCGGGCCCGTGACAAGCGCCTCCCCGTCGCTTAGGGTGCGCCGACAGATGGAGCGATCGGGAGGCTGGAATGGCCGGGACGGACGAAGACGCCGTCGCCACCGGGGACGACGACGCGCTGTATGTGCTGACCGCGGTGTTGCTGACGCCGGCGAAGTTCCCCAGCGTGCTCGGTGACGACTACCCGGAGGCCTGCGCGACGCTCGACCTCGCACCTCTCGCGGAGGGGTACGGGCTGGTGCTCGGCCAGGACGGGGAGGGCGCGCGCTGGACCGTCGTCATCGACGACGTCTCCCTGGTCGCCGTCGCCATCGCGTCCTGGGACTGCGGGATGGAGCACGAGCTGTCGCCGGACGAGCGGACGGTCGTGGCCGCGCTGCCCGGCTGGCCCCTCGATGTCGCCGTCTCGGCCCCCGGGGTGCCGGCTCCGCACGACCCCTCGGCCGAGCTCGCGGAGCGGCCTCCGCTCAGCCCGCCGGACACCACCTCCTGGGGGCCGGCCCAGCGACGCCTCGGCGCCGACGAGATCGCGCTCCAGTGGGCCATGTGGCGCGACCAGATCGACGACAGCGAGTTCGCGCCCTCGGAGGGCGCCGAGACCGCTTCCGGCGACGCCCAGGACTCTCAGGACGGAGACGGGAAGGAGGGCGAGGACAAGAAGGGCGTGAACCGTGCCGGGATCCGCCGCGTTCTCGCCGAGGCCCGCGCGTACGTGGACACACCGCCCCCGCTGGGCCGTGTCCGCTCGTCCTTCGCCACGGGCGACGCTCGTACCCTGCGCGCCGACGGCCCCGGCTGGTCACTGGTCGCCAGGACCGACGACATCGCCTTCGTCCTGCTCGACGAGGAACCCGGCGAGGTTCTGCCCGTCGGACGCGGGCCGGAGCTGCCCGGCCTCCTGGAGGCCCTGGACAAGATGGCGGTGCGCCCCAGCTGAATGGCCGCGTCACACGGAATCCCGGTGACGCGGCCTTACCCGTTCCCCTGCGTCAGTCGCGTCGGCCCCTCCGGCTCTCACCGGCCACGGTGAGCGGAGGGACCGCCGGCGGATGACCTGGCGCCGGGCGGCCACTCCTCAGCGGCCGAGCTCCTTGCGGGTGACACGGCGCAGCCTGCGCCGCTGCGAGGGATCCAGCGCCAGATACGCGGCCGCCGGAACTCCCAGCACGATCAGGAAGGCGGCCCACCAGGGCAGCCAGATCCACAGAATCAGGCCGACCGCCACACCTCCTGCGGCGATCTTCGCGTTCTTCGACATGTGTCGCCTCCTCCGCGGCTGCTGCCGCTCTCTGTCCTGAGAACGGGTCCCCGCGTCCCACGGTTCCGGACCGCGACCCTGATACGTCCCTGACGCGTGCCCCCTACTCAACCCTGAGAGGACCCCGCGTGGCCCCCGCGCACCGGGGCATCGGGCCCGGTGCGCAGGATCACGACTGGACGCACGGCGTTCGAGGGAGACCCGATCATTGGTTGACGCGCGGCGTTCACCCTCACGTCGCAATCCGTTCGGCATCGAGGCCAACTCTGTCCGCTGTCAACGAAGTTGTGGCTCAGGAGGCCTGATGTCCCCGCATGTCGCCGGCAAGCACCGCATCCACCGATCCGTCACCCTGGGCGTGCCGCTCGCCGTGCTGGCCGCCTTCGTGATGGCCGGCACCGCGGACGCCACGTCCGGACCGGCGCAGCCGCGCGTGATACACACCGCGACGCTCGGGAACATCCCGCTCGGCACGTTCAGCAACGCGCTGCTGCCCGGTACCGTGGGCGACGACCGTGGTGTCGACCTCGGCGGCATCGGCAGCGACATCTACCCGGCCGGACGCAGGGGCGAGTTCTGGACGGTCACCGACCGGGGGCCCAACGGCCAGATCAAGGTGGCCGGCACGAAGCGGCGGACGTTCCCGGTTCCGGGCTTCGACCCGGCGATCGTGAAGATCCGGGTGTGCGGTGACACCGTGAAGGTCATCGACTCAATCCCGATCACCACATCGTCGGGGAAGCCGGTCACCGGGCTGTCCAACCAGGCGGCACGCGACGAGGCGCCGTACTCCTACGACGCCCAGACCTCCCTCGCGTACAACCCGAACGGTCTGGACACCGAGGGCATCGTGCGGGCGAAGGACGGCTCGTTCTGGCTGATCGACGAATACAGCCCGTCGCTGGTGCATGTCTCCGCGCGCGGGAAGGTCCTCACGCGCTATGTGCCCAAGGGTCTCAAGCTGACCGGCACGGACTATCCGGTCGTGGAGGCGCTGCCGGCCGTGCTGCTCCACCGCAAGACCAACCGCGGTCTCGAAGGGCTCGCCCAGCTCCCCGACGGTGATCTCGTGATGGCACTGCAGAGCCCGCTCTCGCTGCCCGACGCGGCGGCGGGCGAGGCGTCGCGCACGACGAGGCTGCTGCGCTTCTCCCCCAGGAAGCGCGCCGTGACCGCCGAGTACGCGTACCGCTTCGACCCGGTGAACGTGGTCGACCCGAGCGAGGACGACACGTCCGAGCTGAAGATCTCCTCCGTGGTGGCCATCGGCGGCGACCGACTGCTCGTGGAGGAGCGCACCGACAAGGCGGCCCGTCTGCAGTCGGTGCGGCTCACCCGGGACGCGAACATCCTCGGCGGCCCGTACGACAGCGACACCACGTCGCCGTCGCTGGAGCAGCTGGACGACCCGGCGTCGGCCGGCGTTCCGGTGCCGGCGAAGCGTCTGGTCGTCGACCTGGGGACCGTCGCCGGGGTGCCCGGCAAGATCGAGGGCGTCGCGCGCGTGGACCACGACACCCTCGCCCTCATCAACGACAACGACTTCGGGATGACCGACGGGACGGGCGCCTTCGACGCACAGGGGCGGCTCGTGGACAGTGGTATCGAGACGACCGTCACCTACGTGCGGCTGCCGCGCGGGATCTGATCCCGAAACCCTTCGGGGCGGCACGCGTGTGTGGACGATGGACGGGCACACGCGCGTGCCGCTCACTTCAGCGGTCCGGTGAGCTTGTGGGTGCCCTTGCCGACGCCCGCGGCCAGGCTGCACGCGACTTTGTCGATGCCGGTCTCGTAGCTCCCGGTGTCCGGGTACTGCACGAGTGTCTCGCGCACCGTACCGGCCGCTTGATACGACGCCTTTTGCTCCAAGGGGGCCTTGCACAGGGCGGACGCCGCCTTCTTGAGGGCCGCCTCCGTCGTGTAGGTGCCGTTGAGCTCGGAGACCTTCACGACCTCGGCGTCGTGCGGCCGGGTGCACTCGCGTCTGGCGGCCTGTCCGGGCAGGGCGTCGTCCGTGTCGAAACAATCGCCTTTCCGGAGCAGGTAATAGGGCACCTCGTCGTCCGCGAGGGACGGGAAGAGGGACCTCAGGTCGCTGGGCACCAGCCCGGTCGGCAGGTCCGAGGGAAGCGACGGCACGACACTGGGCAGGCTCGAGGGAAGCGACGGAAATCCGGACGGGAGACTCAGCGAGGGGCTGGGAGACCGCTCGGTGCTCTCGGTGGGGGACTTCTTGCCTTTGCCGCCGCCACCCGTGGCCGCAACGGCCACGGCCACGATGACGCCGACGCCGACGATCACCGCGATGACGAGGAGCAGGCTGTTGCGCCGCCGCCCTCCGCGGTGACCACCCGGCCCGGGCGGCGGTCCGGGCGGCGGAGGTGGCGGCCATCCGCCGCCGCTCCGCCCGGGAGGCAGGCCGCCGCCTTGATCCGGCGAACCGTGGTCCCCGGACGGAGGACCGTAACCTCCCGGAGGAGGGCCGAAGCCACTCGGTGGAGGTCCGTACCCCCCAGAGGACGGAGGGTCATAGCCACCCGACGACGGAGGACCGTAACCCCCGGACTCCGGAGGACCGTAACCCCCTGATGACGGAGGCCCGTAGCTCCCTGAACGCGGGCCTTGGACATCACTCCCAAAAGGGTCCGTGTCTCGCTGCGACCGTGGAGACTGAGGCGGTTCGGGCGGTATGGCCATACCGCCAAGAGTCGTCTCGAATCCGGTCATCGCGCGACCCCTGTGCGGAAGTTGATACGGACTCATGCCCTGGATCGCATGATTCCGGGAATCTCCGTACGAGGATCGGACACCGAGGCGTGCGGGCCGGACCCGCCGGAGAGCGGGTCCGGCCCGACGGGAGCGGTCCGGTCAGCCGCGCGCGCCCAGGAGGTGGTCCATCGCCAGCTGGTCCAGCTGCTCGAAGGCCATGCCCCGCGCGGCCGCGGCCTCGACGTCGAAGTCCTCGAACGCGGCACGGTCGGCGAGCAGCCCCGCGAGGCCGTCCTCGGCGGTCGGCTGCGCCAGCTCGTGCAGACGCGAGGCGCGCAGCGCCGCCTGGACCTCGGGGTCGGCACGGAACGCCGCCGCGCGCTCGCGCAGGATCAGGTAGTTGCGCATGCAGCCCGCGGCCGACGCCCACACGCCGTCGAAGTCCTCGGTCCGCGGCGGCTTGAAGTCGAAGTGCTTCGGGCCCGCGTAACCGGCGGTCTCCAGGAGGTCGACCAGCCAGAAGGCGGACCGCAGATCGCCCGCGCCGAACCGCAGGTCCTGGTCGTACTTGATGCCCGACTGACCGTTGAGGTCGATGTGGAACAGCTTGCCCGCCCACAGCGCCTGCGCGATGCCGTGCGGGAAGTTCAGTCCGGCCATCTGCTCGTGGCCGACCTCGGGGTTGACGCCGTACAGCTCCGGACGCTCCAGGCGCTCGATGAAGGCGAGGGCGTGGCCGACGGTGGGGAGCAGGATGTCGCCGCGGGGCTCGTTCGGCTTGGGCTCGATCGCGAACTTCAGGTCGTAGCCCTGCGAGGTCACGTACTCACCGAGGAGGTCGAAGGCCTCCTTCATGCGGTCGAGGGCGACCCGTACGTCCTTGGCCGCGCCGGACTCGGCTCCCTCGCGGCCGCCCCAGGCGACGTACGTCTCGGCGCCGAGCTCGACCGCCAGGTCGATGTTGCGGACGGTCTTGCGCAGCGCGTAGCGGCGCACGTCACGGTCGTTCGAGGTGAACGCGCCGTCCTTGAAGACGGGGTGCGTGAACAGATTGGTGGTGGCCATCGGCACCTTGAGGCCGGTGGCGTCCAGGGTCTGCCTGAACCGCTTGATGTGCGACTCGCGCTCGCTGTCCGAGGATCCGAAGGGGATCAGGTCGTCGTCGTGGAAGGTCACTCCGTAGGCGCCGAGCTCGGCCAGTCGCTGTACGGACTCGACCGGGTCCAGGGCGCGCCGGGTGGCGTCGCCGAACGGGTCCCTTCCCTGCCAGCCGACGGTCCACAGGCCGAAGGTGAACCTGTCATCGGGGGTGGGCTGGTAGTTCATGCCGCGGCTCCTTGCTAGCTCCGACTATTTCGTCATGGCAGTTTACAAATTAGTATGCGGACGCATCTCTGGGAAGAGACGAAGTAGGAAACCTGGTCACATCGGTCCGGGGACGAACCGCGGGATCCGGGCCGTGGCGGGTCCGGACACCCCTGTGACCAGCAGAGATCCCATGACCAGCACAGATCCCGCGGAGCCGCGGAAGAGGGAGAGTCCGATGTCAGCAGCCGAGGGTCCGCTCGTCATCGGGGTGGACTCGTCCACCCAGTCCACCAAGGTCCTGGTCGTCGACGCGTCGACCGGACAGGTGGTGGCGAGCGGCCAGGCGCCGCACACCGTCTCCACCGGGGCGGGCCGCGAGAGCGACCCCCGCCAGTGGTGGGACGCGCTCTGCGAAGCGCTGCGCCAGTGCGGTGACGCCGCCCGTGAAGCGGCGGCCGTGTCGATCGGCGGGCAGCAGCACGGGCTCGTGACGCTCGACGCCCGGGGCGAGCCCGTACGCCCCGCCCTGCTGTGGAACGACGTGCGCTCGGCGCCCCAAGCCCGTCGGCTGGTCGAAGACCTCGGCGGCCCGAAATCCTGGGCCGAGCGGACCGGCAGCGTGCCGGCCGCGTCCTTCACGGCCACGAAGTGGGCCTGGCTGGCCGAGCACGAGCCCGACGCCGTCCGGGCGACGGCAGCGGTGCGGCTGCCCCACGACTACCTCACCGAACGGCTCACCGGACAGGCCACGACCGACCGCGGGGACGCCTCGGGCACCGGGTGGTGGGCCTCCGGGAACGAGGCGTACGACGAGGAGGTCCTCGCCCACATCGGGCTCGACCCCGCCCTGCTCCCCCGCGTCGTCCGGCCGGGCGAGGTGGCCGGGACAGTGCACGCCCTTGGAGAACTGCCGTTCTCCAAGGGCACCCTGGTCGCGGCCGGAACCGGGGACAACGCGGCCGCCGCACTCGGCCTCGGGCTGCGCCCCGGCACCCCGGTGGTCAGCCTCGGTACTTCGGGGACCGTGTACGCCGTCTCGACACACCGCCCGGCCGACCCGACCGGCACGGTGGCCGGGTTCGCGGACGCGCGCGGCGACTGGCTCCCGCTGGCCTGCACGCTGAACTGCACGCTGGCCGTCGACCGGTTCGCCGCGCTGCTCGGCCTCGACCGCGAGGCCGTCGAGCCCGGCTCCTCGGTGACGTTTCTCCCGTTCCTGGACGGCGAGCGCACACCGAACCTGCCGCACTCCTCGGGGCTGCTGCACGGGCTCAGGCACGACACGACGGGTGGGCAGCTGCTCCAAGCCGCGTACGACGGCGCCGTGCACTCCCTGCTGGGCGCCCTCGACCTGGTACTGGACGCGGACGCCGACCGTTCGGCGCCCTTGCTCCTGATCGGCGGAGGGGCGCGGGGCAAGGCCTGGCAGCAGACCGTACGCCGGCTCTCGGGTCGGCCCGTGCAGGTGCCCGAGGCCAGGGAACTGGTCGCACTCGGCGCCGCCGCGCAGGCGGCCGGTCTGCTGACGGGCGAGGACCCGGCGGCGGTGGCCCGGCGCTGGGACACCGCCCGGGGGCCGGTGCTCGCCGCCGTGGAACGGGACGAGAAGACGCTGGCGCGGATCACCGGGGTACTCTCCGACGCGGCCCCACTGCTCGAACGGGAGCCGAACAGGAACTGACCAGGACCAGGCGCGCCGCCCCGGCGTGACCGGCTCTCGCGAGTGGCGTCCCCTCGCGCGTGAGCGGTACCGGCCCGGGGCGGCCCGGTGGCCCCGCCCGACGCGGGACCACCCGGTGGGAACCCGCACCGAGACAGGCCGACGGGACGGCCGGACGAGGATCGACGGAAGCATGACCGCACCGCTGCACGAGCCCCATCCGACCGGTTCCGGCCGACGACTGCCCGACACCCAGCAGGGCATGCGCCGCCGCAACCTCTCGCGCGTCATGCACACCGTCAGCGACGAGGGACCGCTGTCGCGTGCCGCCGTCGCCTCCCACATCGGTCTGACCCGGGCTGCCATATCCACTCTGGTGGACGAACTGATCCGCACAGGGCTCCTCGAAGAACTGGGGCCCGAGCGGCCGGGCAGAGTGGGACGTCCGGGCTCGGCGCTCGCCGTCAGCGGGCACGGTCCCGCCGGGATCGGCGCAGAGGTGGGCGTCGACCATCTCGCGGTGTGCGCGGTCGATCTCCGGGGCGCCGTGCGGGCCCGTGCCGTACGGCACGGCACGAACCGCGGAAGGCCTGCCGGGCCGGTGATCCAGGAACTGACGGCGCTGGTACGGCAGGTCGTCACCGAGGCCGACCGGGAAGGGCTGTGGCCCGCCGGCCTCGCCGTCGCCGTCCCCGGGCTCGTCGCCCGTGACGCCCGGACGGTGGTCCAAGCCCCGAACCTCGGGTGGCACGACACGGACCTCGGTGAGCTGCTGCCCGCCGAGTGGCCCTTGACCGTGGACAACGAAGCGAACTTCGGCGGCCTCGCGGAACTCTGGCTCGGCGACACGGCCCCGCGTGACTTCCTGCACGTGTCCGCCGAGATCGGCATCGGTGCCGCGGTGCTCGTGGACGGGCAGCTCCTGCGCGGGACCCGTGGTTTCGCGGGCGAGTTGGGGCACGTTCCGGTGCGTCCGGAGGGACCGGAGTGCCCGTGCGGCGGCCGCGGCTGCCTCGAACAGTACGCGGGCGAGGAGGCCGTTCTGCGTGCCGCCGGTCTCGAACCCGGCGAGGACCGGGTCGGGCTGCTGTCCCGGCGTGCGGCCGACGGCGATCCGGACGTGCGCCGTGCCCTGCGCGACGCCGGCACCGCGCTCGGCATCGCTCTGACCGGGGCGGTCAACCTGCTGGACCCGGAGACGGTCGTGCTGGGCGGGGCCCTGGCCGGGCTCGCGCCCTGGCTGCTTCCTTCGCTGGAGGACGAGTTGACGCGGCGTACGGCGGGTCCCGCCTGCCCCGTGTCCGTATCCCGTCTGGGATCCGAGGGGCCGCTGCTCGGTGCGGCGCACTCGGTGGTGCGCGCGGTGCTCGACGACCCGGCGGCGGTGGCGGGCCGGTCGTAGGCGGAACACCGGCCGGTCGCGGTCGGGACCCCGGCCGGTCGCGGTCGGGACCCCGGCCGGTCGCGGTCGGGACCCCGGCCGGTCGTCGGAGAACCCCTACCAGTCGCAAGCGGCACGTCGGCCGACCGTGCACGGGACGCCGGAGAGGCGTTGTCCGGAACGGCCGGATGGACACGGAACACCGGCCGGGGCCGTTCCCCCTTGCGGGTGATCGTGTTGTCCACAATCCGCGGGCCGTCCACGGACTCGCGCCCGCCTCTTCCTGCCCAACCGGCAAGCGCCGTACCGTAATTCACGCGAGGCGCAGCCGTCCTGCCGGGGGCTGTGTTCCGGTCGGATCGGGGGGTCAGATGTCGGAGGAGGCAGTTCCGGGTCTGCGGCGTGAGGCGATCGGCCTGCGCGAGGTCCTGTTCCAGAGCGTCACGGCGATGGCGCCGGCCGCGGCCGTCGCCGCGTCCATCCCGTCGGGAGCCGCGTTCGCGGGCGGCAGTCTGCCGCTGTCCGTGCTGATCGCCCTGGTGGCCTGTCTGTTCACCGCGTCGTGCGTGGCCGAACTGGCGCGGGAGATGCCCGCCGCGGGGTCGGTGGCCACCTACACCGCGCAGGGGCTGCACCCGTCCGCGGGATTCCTCGTGGGCTGGGGCTATGTGTTCGTCGAGGCCCTGGTGCCGCCGTTGCTCCTTCTCCAGCTCGGGTTCACCACCGCGGGCACACTGCACCAGGAATGGTCCTCGTACCCGGGCGACCTCTGGTGGCCCTGGTCGCTCGCGGGCGCGGCGGTCATCGCGCTCGCGGGCTACTGGGGCGTGCGCGCCTCGGCCCGCTTCGGTACCGTCCTCGGCGTCTTCGAGGTGCTGGTCTTCCTCGTCTTCGCGGTGTGGCTGATCGCCAAGGCCGGCGGTGACAACACGCTGTCGGTGTTCGGCACGTCCCACACCGCCACGGGCTACGACGGAATCAGCGGCGTGTTCGCGGGATCGGTGTACACCGTGCTGGCCTTCGCCGGGTTCGAGGCGGCGGCCCCGCTCGCGGAGGAGACCAAGGACCCGCGCCGCACGATGCACCGGGCCGTCCTCGGCGCGGCGCTCGCCATAGGTCTCGTCTACGTCCTGACGACGTACGCCATGTCGGTGTACTTCGGTCCCGACCGGCTCGCGGGATTCGGGGCCTCCGGTGCCGCCTCCTGGGAAGGAGTCGCCCGCGCCTCGTTCGGGCTGTTCTGGGTGCTCGTGTTCCTCGCTGTGGTCAACTCGACGATCGCCAACGCCAACGCGTGTGCCACCGTCTCCACGCGAACGGCCTTCGCCTTGGCTCGGATCCGGGTCTTTCCCGCGCTCTTCGCGCGCGTGCACCCCAGACACCGCTCCCCCGCGGCCGGGGTGGCCGTACAGACCGCCGTGACCGTGGCGGCGATGCTGGGTCTCGGCCTCGCGTACGACCCCGTGACCGCGTTCCTGCTCCTCGCGACCGTGATCGTCACCGTGGTGATCGGCGTGTACATCGTGGTCGATCTCGCCTGTGCGGGCTACTTCCTGCGCCGCAGACGCGAGTTGCTCAAGCCGGTGCGGCACCTGGTGTTCCCGCTGCTCGGCATCATCGCCTTCGTTCCCGCCCTGCTGACGGCCGCGGGTCTGCCGGTCTTCGACTTCGTGACCGAGCTGACCCCGCCCGTGTCGTACGCCGGACCGGTCGTGGGTGTCTGGATGTCGGCCGGTGTCGTGATATTGATCTTCCTGCTGCGCCGCCACCCCGGGCGCATAGCCGAGACCGCCCGTGTCCACCTCGACGAGACCTCGACCCCCGCCCCTTCGCAGAGCGGAGTTGTGCAGTCATGAGCGACCCCCGGATCCTGACCGTGCGCCCCACGCCGGACGAGTTCGCCTGGACGTTCGGCGGGGCACCTCCCGTGGCACGCATCGCACCGGGCACGGTCCTCGATCTCTACACCGAGGACTGCTTCGCGGGACGGGTGCGTTCCGAGAAGGACTTGGTCTCCGAGGTGTGCGAGTTCCCGTTCCTGAATCCGCAGACGGGTCCCTTCCATGTCGAGGGAGCGGAGCCCGGTGACACGGTCGCGGTCCACTTCGTCTCGATCGAGCCGGCCCGTGACTGGGCGGCGTCGACGACGGTCCCGCTCTTCGGCGCCCTGACCTCCACGCACACCACCGCGTCCCTCCAGCCACCGCTGCCGGAGACCGTGTGGATCTGGCAGCTCGACCGGGAGCGGCGGACCGCGCTGTTCAGCGCGCGGGACAGCGACATCCAGGTCGAACTGCCGATGGATCCGATGCACGGCACCGTGGGCGTGGCGCCCGCGAACCTGGAGGTGCGCTCCGCCCTGGTGCCCGACGCGCACGGGGGAAACATGGACACGCCGGAGATGCGGGCCGGAGTGACCTGCTACCTCGGGGTGAACGTCGAAGGCGCCCTGCTCAGCCTGGGCGACGGGCACGCGCGCCAGGGGGAGGGCGAGACCTGTGGAGTCGCGGTCGAATGCGCGATGAACACGGTGGTGATCGTCGAGCTCCTCAAGGGAATCGCCACCCCCTGGCCGCGGATCGAGTCCGACACCCACATCGTCTCGACCGGCTCGGCACGCCCGCTGGAGGACGCCTTCCGGATATCCCAGCTCGACCTCGTGCAGTGGCTGGTGCGCGACTACGGGTTCAGCGAGCTGGACGCGTACCAGTTCGCGACACAGACGGTCGAGTCTCCCCTCGCGAACGTCTGCGACACCAACTACACGTGCGTCGCCAAGCTCCGCAAGGAATGGCTGCCCGCGCGTGAGACCCATCGCGGACTGCACGCCCGGCTGCGGGAGACAGCCGCGGCACTCCGGCACTGATCGCGCGGTCCACGCGGTCCGGAACCTGAACCGGCACTCCGCCGCGTCCGGTATCCGCGCCGACCCGCCCGACTCCGGGCCGCGGATTCACGGCCCCGACCCCCCACCGACGAAAGGCCAACTCTCCATGGAACGAGCACGGCCGTTCCCGAGCCGGCGGCGGCTGCTCAAGGGCGCGGCCCTCGCGGCCCTCCCCTACGCGTTGCTACCCGATGCCAAGGCGGCCGCGCAGCCGGCGGCCGTCGACTATCCGGGCGCCGACTGGAATCCGGCGACCAGCTCCAACTACACGGAGTCGGACCGCCCCTACAGCTACGAACTCGACTATGTGGTCATCCACGTCACCCAGGCCACGTATGCCACGACCCTGTCCATCTTCCAGAATCCGCAGAAGAAGGTGTCCGCGCACTATCTCGTACGCTCGGCCGACGGCCATGTCACCCAGTGCGTGAGAGAGCGCGACGTCGCCTGGCACGCGGGCAACTGGGACTACAACACCAGAAGCATCGGTATCGAGCACGAGGGCTGGGTGGACCGGCCCGCCTACTTCACCAACGCGCTCTACGAGGAGTCGGCCAGACTCACCGCCACGATCTGCGACCAGTACGGGATCCCCAAGGACCGCGCCCACATCCTCGGTCACTACGAGGTGCCGGGCACCGATCACACCGATCCCGGGCCGAACTGGGACTGGACGCGCTACATCAGGCTCGTCAACTTCGCCTGACCAGGGGCGGCCTCGCGGTGATCCGGACGGACGAGCCGCGAAGCACCGGGTGGAAGGGGAGCGTCACACGGGTTGTCCAGGCCCGCACCGGGAGTGACGATGGGACCCAGTCGCATCGCCTTCCGGGAGGCCGAGTTGACCGATCCTTGGGTGGCCCTGGAACCGGGCGCCGATCCCGCCGAGCGGGTTCGGCTGATGCGCCGCGCGTACGAGTCGTTCACCGAGGCCGGCACGGTGCCGCGGCCGGTGCGTGCCGTGGTCGCCGAGTCGTGGCGGCGTTCGGCGCGGGCGGGCGTCGTTCCGGAGGGCACCGCGAGGGTGGAGCTCACGGACGGGGAACTCGGTTCCTACCGGGCGGAGCATCCGCTCGCGCGGGTGATGCCGCTGTTCCGGGAGCTCATGGGGACGTTCGCGGCGGACGGGGAGCACCTGCTGGCCGTATGCGACGCGCAGGGCAGGCTCCTGTGGGTCGAGGGCCACCCCGGAACACGACGGCAGGCCGGACGGATGAACTTCGTGCCGGGCGCGCGGTGGTCGGAGTCGGCGGTCGGAACGAACGCGCCGGGCACGGCGGTCGCCGTCGACCGGCCGGTGCAGGTGTTCGCGGCCGAGCATTTCTTCCGGCGGGTGCAACCCTGGACCTGCGCGGCGGCCCCTGTCCACGATCCCCGCACCGGACGGGTGCTCGGCGCGGTGGACATCACCGGCGGGGACGGGCTCGCGCATCCGCACAGCCTCGGCTTCGTACAGGCGGTGGCGCGAGCCGCCGAGGCCCATCTGGCGCTGCTCGCACCGCCGCAGGCCCTGGCCGACTCCCTCGAACTGACCGCGCTGGGACGCGACGAGGCTCAACTGGTGTCGGACGGGCGGAAGATCAGGCTCAGCCGCAGGCACAGCGAGATCCTGGTGCTGCTGGCCCGGCACCCGGAAGGCATGACGGGCGACGAGTTGCAGTGCGCGCTCTACGAGGACGAGTCGGTGACGCCGGTGACTCTGCGGGCCGAGCTGGCGCGGCTGCGCAGAATCCTCGGTCCCGGGCTGCTGGGCTCACGTCCCTACCGGCTCACCCGGCCGGTCGAGTCCGATGTGGCGGTGGTGGAACGGCGGCTCGGCAGCGGCTCGGTGACGGCGGCCGCGGCGGTGTACGCCGGACCACTGCTGCCGGGCTCGACGGCACCGGCGGTGATCCGGTTGCGGCGACGGCTCACCGACGGGCTGCGCACGGCGATCATCGCCCGGCGGGACCCCGACCTGCTGGCCGACTGGGCCCGTGCGCCCTGGGGCGAGGACGATCTCGACGTCTGGCGGGCGCTGTCCGCGCTGCGCCCGGCAGCGGCCGTACACGCGCGGGTGGCGGAACTGGAGTCCGAGCAGGCCGCACCGGCCGGATGGGCACACGCCGCGCGCGGCGGCCGGACGCGACCGCAACCGCGCTGACGGAGCGGGACGGGCCACTCGCGGGGCGGAGCGGCATGCCTGGGCCCAAGTCCGAGACCGGGTCCAGGGCCGAAGCCAGGGCGCCGGAGCCGGGCTTGAGTTCGGGCTCTGTCCCAGGTCCGGCCTGACTCCAAGTCCCGGGTCCGAGTCGGGGGCGGCTCAGTGCCGGGCCTGATTCCAAGTCCCGGGTCCGAGTCGGGGGGCAGCTCGGTGCCGGGCCTGGTGCCAAGTCCCGGGTCCGGGTCCGGGTCCGGGTCCGGTCGCAGATCCCGGGACCGGGCCCCGGCCCCGGTCCTGGCCCCGGTTCTGGTTCTGACCCCGGCCCCGGCCCCGGTCCCGGCCCGCGCAACGTCCTTGCAACGTCCGGGTTTCTAGCCTCGGGGCGAGAGCTGCCCAACGGCGGGCAGCGCTTCTCCGGGAGGCAACCAGCATGACCCGTTACGCGGCACCCGGCACCGAGGGCGCGATCGTCTCCTACCAGGCGCGGTACGACCACTTCATCGGCGGGGAGTACGTGGCGCCGGCTCGCGGACAGTACTTCGAGAACCCGAGCCCGTTGAACGGGCAGCCGTTCACCGAGGTCGCGCGAGGCACGGCCGAGGACGTGGAACGCGCACTGGACGCGGCCCACGCGGCGGCGCCCGCGTGGGGGCGCACCTCCGTGACCGCGCGCGCCGACATCCTGCTCAAGATCGCCGACCGGATGGAGGCGAACCTGGAGAAGCTGGCGGTCGCGGAGACCTGGGAGAACGGCAAGCCGGTCCGCGAGACACTGGCGGCGGACATCCCGCTCGCCATCGACCACTTCCGCTACTTCGCGGGGGCGATCCGCGCTCAGGAGGGTTCGCTCGGCGAGGTCGACGACGACACCGTCGCGTATCACTTCCACGAGCCGCTCGGCGTGGTCGCGCAGATCATCCCGTGGAACTTCCCCATTCTGATGGCGGTGTGGAAGCTCGCTCCGGCACTCGCGGCCGGCAACGCGGTCGTCATCAAGCCGGCCGAGCAGACACCGGCGTCCATCCACTACTGGATGAGCCTGATCGCGGACCTGATCCCGCCGGGTGTGGTGAACATCGTCAACGGCTTCGGCGTGGAGGCGGGCAAGCCCCTGGCCTCCAGCCCGCGGGTGGCGAAGGTCGCGTTCACGGGTGAGACCACCACGGGGCGGCTGATCATGCAGTACGCCTCGGAGAACATCAAGCCGGTCACGCTGGAGCTGGGCGGCAAGTCACCGAACATCTTCTTCGACGACGTGTGGGCGCAGGACGACGACTTCCGCGACAAGGCGCTCGAAGGCTTCACGATGTTCGCGCTCAACCAGGGCGAGGTCTGCACCTGCCCCTCGCGCGCCCTCGTCCAGCGAGGCCACTACCGCGAGTTCATGGAGGCGGCGGTCGCCCGCACCGAGCTCATCAAGCCCGGCAACCCGCTCGACACGGACACGATGATCGGCGCCCAGGCGTCCAACGACCAGTTGGAGAAGATCCTCTCCTACCTGGACATCGGCCGCCAGGAGGGCGCCAAGGTGCTCACCGGCGGTGAACGCATCGAGCACGACGGCGAGTTGAAGGGCGGTTACTACGTCCAGCCGACGATCTTCGAGGGCGACAACCGGATGCGGATCTTCCAGGAGGAGATCTTCGGCCCGGTCGTCTCGGTGACGTCGTTCGACGACTTCGACGACGCCATCAAGATCGCGAACGACACGCTGTACGGGCTCGGCGCCGGCGTGTGGACGCGGGACATCAACACCGCCTACCGGGCGGGCCGTTCCATCCAGGCCGGCCGCGTCTGGACGAACTGCTACCACGCGTACCCGGCACATGCCGCGTTCGGTGGCTACAAGCAGTCCGGCATCGGCCGCGAGAACCACAAGATGATGCTGGAGCACTACCAGCAGACGAAGAATCTGCTGGTGAGCTACTCGCCGAAGAAGCTGGGCTTCTTCTAGGCACGGAGGAAGGGCGCCTGACAGGTGCTTCACCTGTCAGGCGCCCGCTCCGGGGCGAGGGTTGACACGGCCACCAGGAACCTCGACGAAGGCCGGGGCGACGACTGCCGGTGCGGGCAGGTAGGGGGTGATGTTGCGCCAGGCGCGCTCGACGTACTCCTCCTTCTCGCCGACCGGGGCGACGTAGCGCAGCGCGCTTTCGGCGGCGTCGTGGCCGTCGAGGCGGGCGATGATCCAGGCGGCGAGGTAGTGCGAGGCCAGGCAGCCGCCGGCGGTGGCGATGTTGCCCTTGGCGTAGAAGGGCTGGTCGAGGACCTCGACGCCGGCGGCGACGACCCAGGGCTTGGTGATCAGGTCGGTGCACGCGGGGACGTCGCCCAGCAGGCCGAGCTTGGCCAGCACGAGCGCGCCGGAGCACTGGGCCGCGATGAGCTGGCGCGAGGGGTCCAGGCGGCGCAGGATGTCCATGATCGCCGGGTCTTCGACGACCTCGCGGGTGGCGATACCGCTCCCGACGATGACGGCGTCAGCCGCGCACGCCTCCTCAAGGGTGGACATCCGCTCGATGACCACCCCGTTCATCGATGTCACCCTGGGGCTGGGGGTGGCGATGGTGACGCGCCGGCCGTCGGTCTTGACGCGGTTGAGCACACCGAGCGCGATCAGGGAGTCGAGTTCGTTGTAGCCCTCGAAGGTGAGGATGGCGATGTGCGGCACGGCGGCTGTCCTTCCGGGTCGGCGGGTGGTCCTGACGGTAAGGACCCGCGAACAGGACAGTCAAAGAATTGTCATGCATACAATTCGGTGCATGGCAGCCCCGCGGTACAAAGCGCTGGTCGACGCGCTCGCATCCGACATCCGGACCGGGCGGCTCGCCGCGGGAGTGCGGCTGCCGACGCACCGTGGGCTCGCCGCCCGTGAGGGCATCGCCGTGGTGACCGCGACCCGGGTGTACGCCGAGCTGGAGACGATGGGCCTGGTCAGCCGGGAACAAGGCCGCGGCACGTTCGTGCGTGACATCGCGGTTCCCGCCGGTCACGGCATCGATCAGCAGGTCGTCGCCACGGACGCGGTCGACCTCAACTTCAACTACCCGTCGCTGCCCGGGCAGGCCGATCTCCTCCGGCAGGCCCTGCGGGAGGTGGCCACCTCTGGTGATCTCGACACGCTGCTGCACTACCAACCGCATCGAGGGCGCCCCCAGGACAGAGCCTCGATCGCACGGCACCTGAGGCGTCGAGGCATCACCACGGACGCGGATCGGATCCTCATCACCAACGGCGCGCAGCACGGCCTGGCCGTCACCGTCATGGCCACGCTCAACGCCGGCGACGTCGTCGCGGTCGACGCACTCACCTACCCGGGCTTCAAGGTGCTCGCGCATGCCTTCCATCTCGACCTGGCGCCCATCCCCGCGACCCCGGGCGGGCCGGATCTTGACGCCCTGGAGAAGCTGTGCGCGACCCGCCCGGTGCGCGCGATCTACACCATGCCCACCCTGCACAACCCGCTGGGCTGGGTCATGCCGGCAACCGACAGAACCCGCTTGGCCGAGATCGCCCGACAGCACGGTGCGCTCATCATCGAAGACGCCTCCTACGCCTACCTGGTCGAGGACCCGCCACCGCCTCTGGCGACAACCGCGCCGGACATCACCGTCTACGTCTCGGGCCTGTCCAAGAGCGTCGCCACCGGCCTCCGGGTCGGCTTCGTCGCCGCCCCGCCGTCCGCGGTGCCCTCGCTCGAACGCGCGATCAGGGCGACCACCTGGAACACCCCCGCCCTCACCACCGCCATCGCCTGCCGCTGGCTCGACGACGGCACGGTGGACCGCCTGGAAGCGCAGAAACGGGACGACGCCAAGGCCCGCCAGGCAATCGCCGGACAGGAGTTGGCAGGCCTGCCACTCGTCAGCCACCCCTCGTCCTACTTCACCTGGCTGCCGCTGCCCGACGACGCACGCGCCGACCGCCTGACCGCCGCCCTCGCACGTCGGCACATCTCGGTGGCCACAGCCGAGCCGTTCAGCACCTCGACGCACACGCCCCAGGCGATCCGCCTCGCTCTGGGCTCGACCGATCCGGACAGTCTCCGGTCGACCCTGCGGACAGTTCGCCGCGTCGCTGTCGAGGACGCCCACGCGTGACGTCGCAGGACGCCCTGCCCGGCTGTGATCACCTGGGGCCGCGCTCATGAACGCCCGTCCGGTGAACGCCCGTCCGGGCAGTCCGAGGACGACCGGATACAGTGCGCGAGACGCAGCCTGGTCAAGGAGGGGAAGCGTGACCGACACCAGCAACACCCGACCCGCCGACAGCGAAGCGCGAGCGCCGCGGCCGAGCCGACTGCACCGCCTGATGCGCTACATCCCCCTGATCGCCCCCGTCCTGCTCTGGACCGTGCCCTGCTGGGTGCTCCTGTACACCGGCCAGCACTGGTCGCTGCCCGTCGCCCTGGTCGGCACCGCCCTGTTCGCCCTCGGCCTCGTCGGGATGCCGCTCGCGATGACGCGCGGCCACGGCCGGCGTCAGCAGGACCGGGCGGCGATCGTCGGTGACACCCTGCTGGGGGCCAGCTGGGTTCTGTTCACCTGGTCCGTCCTGCTCGGCGTCCTCTTGCGGCTCGCCCTGACCCTGGCCGGCGTCGGCGAGAGCCAGGACCGGGCCCGAATCGTCACGTGGGCCGTCCTCGGCGTAACCGCCGTCCTGCTCGTCTGGGGGTACGCCGAGGCCCGCCGCGTGCCGCGCGTGCGCCGACTCGACGTTCGACTCCCGCGGCTGGGTGCCGGGTTGGACGGCCTCCGTGTCGCCCTGATCACCGACACCCACTACGGCCCGCTCGACCGCGCCCGCTGGTCGGCACGGGTGTGCGAGACGGTGAACACCCTGGAAGCCGACCTGGTCTGCCACACCGGCGACATCGCGGACGGCACGGCCGAACGCCGCCGCGCCCAGGCCGCCCCGCTCGGTACGGTGCGGGCCACCCGGGCCCGTGTCTACGTCACCGGCAACCACGAGTACTACAGCGAGGCCCAGGGCTGGGTCGACCTGATGGACGAGCTGGGCTGGGAGCCGCTGCGCAACCGCCATCTGCTGCTCGAACGCGGAGGCGACACCCTCGTGGTCGCCGGCGTGGACGACGTCACCGCCGAGTCCTCCGGCCTGGCGGGCCACCGGGCCCACCTCGCCGGAGCCCTGGACGGCGCCGACCCCGACCTGCCCGTCCTGCTCCTGGCGCACCAGCCCAAGTTCGTCGGCCGGGCGGCAGCCGAAGGCATCGACCTCCAGCTCTCCGGCCACACCCACGGCGGCCAGATCTGGCCCTTCCACCACCTGGTCCGCATCGACCAGCCCTCCGTCGCCGGTCTCAGCCACCACGGCGCCCGGACCCTCCTCTACACCAGCCGCGGCACCGGCTTCTGGGGCCCGCCGTTCCGCGTCTTCGCCCCCAGCGAGATCACCCTGCTCGTGCTTCGCTCCCCGCATCCGCCCACCTCGCCGTAGTACCGGGCGGGACGGCACCCCTACTCCGGGAGGATGAAGCGGTCGAGCAGCGCGTCGAGGCCTGCCGCCAGGCCCTCCGGTCCACCCCGGTCGGCGAGCGAGGGCGCGATCTGCCGGAGGGTCGGCAACTCCCGCGGCGACAGGTGGTGCAGACCGAGCCGGAAGGCGGGATCGGATTCGTCCGGGTTGTCGACCATGGGTTGCAGCTCGACGGACACATAACCGAGCAGCCAGGCGGAGTAGGCACGGAAGACGGCCGCCGTGCGGGTCGGGTCGAACCCCGCCGCCCGCAGCAGGGCGAGCACCCGCTCGTGCTCCCGCAGCACGGCGCCCGGCCGTCGGGCCAGCGGAACCGCCAGCATGCGCGTGGCGAGCAGGGGAACCGCCTGGGGGTGGGCGAGACACACCTCGTAGGTCGCCCGTGCTGCCCGGTGCAGTCGGGCACGCCAGTCCGGCTCCTCGGCCGCGGCCTCCGGCACGGCCCCCAGCTTCTCCTCCAACTCGAGGTACAGCGCCTCCACCAGCCCGTCGAGGAGTGCGTCCTTGCCGGCCGCGTACCGGTAGAGCGCCATGGCCTCAACGCCGAGTTCGGATCCGAGCCGCCGCATACTGAGCGCCGACAGGCCCTCCTGGTCCACCAGTTCCAGCGCGGTGGCGAGCACCCGTTCGCGGCTCAGCCGGCCGTAGTGTCCACGGTCGCTGGCGCGGCGCGCCGGCCGTTCCCCCTCGTTCATCGCCTCGTCCTCCACGCCGGTGACCCTCGCATACGTAGCGAACTCGACCATAAGCCATCGGCTCCGGGCGGATACGCGAGGCGGACCCGCGACGGGAGGCGAGGACCGCGCCCCACCTGAACGAAAGGGTCAACAGCGCCTATTCATGCGGCGTTTCCCGGATCACGGCGAAGAACGCCCGGTCCGTGGGGAGGCCGTCGGCGTCGAAGGCGCGGTGCCGGCCGAGGTGTTCGACCCGCCCGCCGCTGCAGTTCTTCCGCAGGTACTCCGTGAGCCAGACATCAGGCGTCGGCACCATGCGCGGCAGTCCGAACGACTCGGGCATCTCGTCCTCGCCGCTGTCGAAGAACATCACCTTGCCGGTCCGGGCCCAGAGCCCTCGCAGCAGGTCGGTGGCGGTGTCGAAACCCAGCTCCCGCACCAGGTGATGCCAGAGGGACAGCAGGAGGGTGCAGTCGGTCGCCGGCAGAAGAGCGAGCGTGTCGGGGCGGAACTCGAGGCTCATCACCGCCACGTTGTCCAGCTGGTTCCGCCGCACGGCCGTCGTCGCCGTCCGGACACATTTCGGATCCGACTCCAGGGCGACGGAGGCTACTCCGCGCCGGGCGAGCATGATCGGGAAGTAGCCGACGTTCGCGCCCACGTCCAGCGCGCTCCCGACTCCGAGCCGCTCGACAACCGGTTCCATCGCCGCCCATCGCGACCCGGTACCGACGGACCGCTTGGCCCTGCGCACGCGTACGCCCGGGACCGGCTGGTAGACGCCGTCGGGCAGCGCGTCGAGTTTGAGGCGGAGCAGATCGATACCGTCGTCGAGTTTACGACGAGCGTCGCGCATCAAACGAGTCGAGGGGAATCGCTGATGGACGCGCACCATGCGCGTGGAGGTCTGAGTTCCGGCCAACTGGTCCACGGATACCTCTGTCGACTGGCGATATTCGGGCACTCGCATTGCCCCATCGAGCGCATTGCCACATCGAGTCAATAATACCTTTTGCCCTACTGATCCACAATTTGGCTCCTCGGAGTCGACAGTCCCCGAACATCCCCGGGATGCGGCCTGGTCAGCAGCAGAGCACCCTTGACGGGGGAAGGTTCAGAACGCCTACGTCCGCGACGCGTGAGGAACTGACGCCATGCGCTTTTCGGGCTCTCGAACCTCGTCGAGCCGGGATTTCCTCGACGTGACGACTCCGGCGCCCCGGGACAATTGGCAGCGCTTGGTCGACAACAGCGACAAAGCACTGATCACCCAGACCCCGGGCTGGCTGGACTGCATTTGCGCGACGGATTCCTATGACGACGCCAGCCGCTTTTACGAATGCGGAAATTCCGGTGGGATCGTCGTGCCGCTGGCCCGCCGACGCGGCTGGCCCGGCCGTCTGATCGCCCAGGACGCCTGGCCCTCCGAGTGGGGCATCGGAGCTCCTGTCACCGCCGAGGCGCCCGACCCGCGGCACGTACGCGCCGTCTTCGAGGATCTGGCCCGGCTTCCCTCGAATCGCGTGTCCGTGCGGTTCGGGCCGGACACGGACCCCGTGTGGCTGTCGTCGGTGCCGCCCCGCTTCACCACCTCGCGCCACACGACGTACGTCCTGGACCTCGACGGCGGCTTCGACGATGTCTGGGGGCGCTTCAAAGGACCGGTCAGAACCGCCGTACGCAAGGGCGAGAAGGCAGGGGTCGACGTGGAGGTCGACCGCACCGGGCGCCTGGTGCCGGTCTTCTACGCGCTCTACCAGCACTCGGTCGCCCGTTGGGCGCAGCAGGCTAACGAGCCGCCGGCGCTCGCTCACTGGCGCAGGCATCGGATCGACCCGCTGCGCAAGTTCCAGAACGTCGCGGAGACGTTCGCGGATTCCTGCGCCGTGTGGCTGGCCTCGTACCAGGGCCAGCCCGTGGCGGCCATCATGGTGCTCCGCCACGGGCCTCACGCCAAGTACTGGCGGAGTGGCATGGTGAAAGAACTGGCTCATCCGATTCGCGCCACCACGCTGCTGCACAAGCTCGCCATCGAGGACGCCTGTGCGACCGGTTGCCGCTTCTACCACTTCGGCGACTCCGTCCCCGACTCCTCCGTCAGCGTTTTCAAGGAACGGCTCGGCGCTCACGGCCACCCGTCGTTCGGCTGTCGCAGGGAGGTGCTTCCCCTGACAGCGGGCGATCAGCTGCTGCGGAGCGCGGTGAAGCGCCTCATCGGTTTCAAGGACGAGTGACACCCGGTCCCACCGAGATGCCCGGCCCGGATGCCCCGCCTAGCATCGATGGTGGGCACGTGGGTCCTCGGTCCGCGAGCGTCGTCCTCGCGGGGCCCTTGCGCCGGGCGGGAGAGGCCCGTGAACGCACCTGCTGAGCTCCTGATCGACCCTCCGGCCGGTCTCGCGCACGTCACCACACCGGCTCCACGTGCCGTCTGGTGGGAGCTGGCGGGCAAGGATCCGGACACCAACCCCAGTCAGACCCCGCTCTGGCTGGACTGCCTGTGCGCCACAGGACCGTACCGGGACGCGAGCCGCCTCTACGAGTTCGAGCGAGGCCGGAGGCTCGTACTCCCCCTGGTCGCCAGAAGGCACCGCCCGCGGATCCTGGGCACCGAGGAGTCCTGGCCCGCCCAATGGGGCATAGGAGGGCCGGTGTGCCCGGAAAGCGTGAGTCCGGCGGAGGCACGCGCGGTCTTCGCCGACCTCGCGCGGCTGCGCGCGCTCCGGGTCGGCGTGCGGCTGCGGCCGGCGGACCAGGCCGTATGGGCGAGCGCCGCGACCGGCTTCGGCCTCGATCCCCACATGACGCAGATGGTGAACCTCGACGGCGGCTTCGGCACCGTCTGGGAGCAGCGCTTCGGGCGTCGTGTGCGACGGGAGATCCGCCGGGCCGAGCGCTCGGACGTCGACGTCGAGGTGGACCGTAGCGGCCGGCTCGTTCCCGCCTTCTACCACCTGTACCGGAAATCGATCGCGCGCTGGGCCGAACAGCAGCACGAGCCGCTGGCGTTGGCCCGCTGGCGCAGAACGCGGGAGTTCCCCCTGGGCCGGCTGGAAGAGGTGGCCGCCCGGCTCGGTGACGGGTGCGCGATCTGGATGGCCTGGCGCGCCGGTGAGCCCGCCGGGGCGTGCGTCGTCCTGCGTCACGGCGGTCACGCCAAGATGTGGCGCAGCGCCATGGACCGGGAACTGGCCCATCCGGTGCGCGCCGTCCCCCTGCTCTACCGGCTGGCGATCGAGGACGCGTGCGAGGCGGCCTGCCGGACGTTCGACATGGGTGAGTCCGCCCCGGGGTCCTCCCTCGCCGAGTTCAAGGCGGGGTTCGGAGCGGAGAGCTTCCCCTCCCCGCGCCTCCTCCGGGAACGGCTTCCCGTCTCGGCGGCCGATCGCCGGCTGCGCGCGGCCGTCAAACGCCTGATCCGCTTTCAGGACCCCTGAGGTCTCCTCCCCGTGGTCACCCCACGTCGACGGGTTCCACGTCGTCGCTGTGGTGGAGGGGTTTGAGGCCGTACGCGTCCAGCATCATGCGCAGCAGTCCGAACTGATTGTTCGGCTGGGCGTGGTCGCCCGGCCGGACATGCTCACCCACCAGGACGGTGGGGACATGGTTGGGTCCCTTCGAATCGTCCTCGTCCCAGGTGACGACCAGCAGGCTGTTGTGGGTCATCGCCCAGTCCGCGTAGCCGCCGAGATTGTCCCGCAGCCAGGTGTCCGCCCGCCGTACATCGCCGTCGTGCATGTTGTGTTCGAGGTCCGGGACGACGAACGAGACCGTCGGCAGATCCGTGAAGTCGCGAGGGAAGTCGGTCCACGGGCGGTTGACCGACGCGGGAAGGTTGGTGAAGTTCACCCACGGGTTGTGCCGGCGCACGTAGGCGCCGGCGGCGCAGCCGGTGAACCCGACGCGCGGCATGCTCTGTGCGTAGCCGACGAAGGTCATGCCGGACTGGAGGAGTTGAGTGCCGAGATTCCGCGACGTGAGCCTGTGCGGGCAGGAGTCGTCGTCGACCCCCAGGAAGGAGCCCGCGAAGAGCGCCAGGTAATTGGGCTGACCGGGGTGGGTGAGGGCGTAGAACTCGGTGAGCGAGGCGCCCTGCCGGGCCAGTTGGTTGAGGTACGGGGCCTCCGGGTTTCCGATGACGGCGTCGTACGACTGGTCCGCCTCGATCACCACGACGATGTGGTCCGGCCGGGGAAGCCCGGTTCGAGCCGGTGAACCGTCACAGCCCGTTGTCGTCAGGAGCGTCGCCATCACGGCCGCCCACGCGAGGAGCCGTCTCGCCGGACGGCGTCCCGGCCCCGGTCGTACGCCTCTCACTTGTGGCTTCTCCGCTCTCTGTCCGGGGACCGTTTCGACGCGCGCCGCGCGTGACCGCCGCGAACCGCCACTTGCAGCAATCGGAATTACCGTCACAATCGGTATTGATACCTCTTTCCGGTCGGCATCCAGCGCTGATGTGGACCGACCGGCGGGAGTCGACGGCCGTGTCGCCCACGGCCGTCGTGCCGGGGCAGGAGACCGACAGGCCGGATCCGGAAGGTGCCACATGCGTCGAGTCAACGCCCCTGCCCGCCGCGATGGGAGGACGGCCGGCCCCTTCGAGGAGCCGGCGTTCCGCGTCTTGAGAGCCGTCGCGGGAACACGGGTTCCCCGGGAGACCCCTTCATGGGCAAGCTCCAGACGCTGACAAGCGGGCGCGTGGCGTCCTTCACCAACGCCGTGGCCCGGCGGCCCGGTGCCGCCGCCGGGGAACGGCGCCCCTCCGACCGGACCACGGCGCTCCAGTGGGCGACACGCCTGATCCTTCCCTCGGCCCTGGCCCTCTGGCTGCTGTCCCTGCGCCATGTGGATCTCGCCGGAATGCGCGACTACGGTCTGCTGCAGGTGCTGCCCGTGCTCTTCTGGGTCGCCGTCGTCCTGCTCACCCTCGGCTTCTGCCTGGCACTGACCGGCCGGCGAACCGGCGGTGGATGGTTCGCGGGATACGTCCTGGGGCTGATCGCGGTCATCCACGCGACCCCCACACTGCTCTACCCGACACTGCGCTACAGCTGGGCGTGGAAACACGTGGCGGTCGTCGACGCGGTGATCCGCCACCACGGCGAGGTGCCCCACGCGGACAAGCTCGCCATCTACAACCAGTGGCCCGGATTCTTCGACCTCAACGCGTTCTTCCTGCAGGCCACCGGTCTGCATTCGGCGCTCGGCTACGCGACGTGGACCCCGCCCGTGTTCAACGCCGTGCTGCTCGCTCCTCTGCTGCTGTTCTTCCGGACGGTGACGCGTGACCGCCGGCTGATCTGGGGGGCGGCATGGGTCTACTACTCGTGCTCCTGGGTGGGGCAGGACTACTTCGCCCCCCAGGCCTTCGTGTTCCTGCTCTTCGTGACGATGATCGCCCTGGTCATGGGGCAGTTGCCCACCTCGACGCTGTACCGGACGGGCGACACACGCGCGGGCCGATGGCCCGTCGGCCGCTTCGTGGCGGTCATGGTGATCGCGGCCGTCATCATCTCCTCACACCCGCTGACACCGCTCATGCTGATCAGCGCGCTGGTGGCGCTGTCGCTCCCGCGGCGCAACCGGCGGGTCGTCCTGCCCGTCCTGGCCGGCACCGTGGTGCTGGCCGTGGTCTGGGACGCCACCGTCGCCCGCCCCTACCTCTCGGAGAACCTGGGCGACTTCCTGAACTCCCTGCTGAAACCCGACACCAACGTCGTCTCCGGGCTGGCCGCCCTCGGCGCCGCGGCCCCGGGTCAGATCGTGGTGTCCTGGGTCGACCGGGGCCTGTCCGCCGCGGTCTTCGTTCTGGCGGCCGTCGCCTTCGTGACCCATCGCTGGGTCCGCCGTACCGGCCTGCCGCTGCTCGTCGTGGCTCCGCTGCCGCTGCTGGTGGCGAACGCCTACGGCGGAGAGATGATCTTTCGCGCCTACCTCTTCGCCCTGCCCGCGGCCTCGCTCCTGATCGCCGTCCTCCTTCTCGAGCGGAGCAGACGCCCGCGCGTTCAGATGCTGGCCGCCTGTCCGCTGATGCTCGCCCTGCTCGGGGGACTCATGTTCGGCTACTACGGCAAGGAGTCGGCGAACTACTTCACGAAGGACGAGGTGGCGGCCGGCCGCTTCGTCGCGGCCACCGCCCCGCCCGGGTCCACCGTCGTCTCCCTGACGTCGGCCGTGCCCGGCCTGTACCTGCGGTACGACGAGAACCCCCAGGTGCAGTTGGACGAGCAGGACATCAGCGACCGGCGGCGCCTGGTGAACGATCCGGTGAACGGCCTGGAGGGATTCATCCAGCGGGCCAGCCCGCAACAGCCCGCCTACATCATCCTGAGCCGGGCTCAGGCCGCCGACCTCTACCAGAGGGGCATCCTGCCCGGCGGTACGGTGCAGCGCCTGGACTCCGCTCTGTCGAAGACCCCGGACTACATCCCCGTCTACCGGAGCAAGGACGCGGTGGTCTACCGGTATCAGGGCGCGAGGAACCGAGCCGGGCCATGACCCCCCCGCGCTGGGGGCTCGCGCTGTCCGGCTGGGTGACCCTGGCCGTGGTCACCTTCCTGCCGGACGTCCTGGTCCTGCGTGCCACGGTGACGACGGCGTTCCTGCTCGTCTGTCCCGGCCTGGCGGCCTCGCGGTGGGCCCGGTCGGGCGTCCGGCGCCTCACGGACCGCACCGCGGTTCTGGAGACGGGCGTCCTGGCCCTGGTCCTCAGCCTGTCGATGGCGGTGCTCGTCGCGGAGCCCCTGTTCCTCGGTGGCGCGTTCACCGTCACCCGGGCGCTGCTCGCACTCGCCGCCGTCACCTCCGTCCTGGCCCTGCTGCCACGGCCCGGCGGAGCCCGGCGCCGGAGGCCGCGGGGCGCCCCGGCCCCGGACCCGCCGACGGCCGACAGCGGCCGATCCGGGCCGCCGGCCCCCGGGTGAGAAGCCGCGGCCGCCTCGCCGAGGTGCCGCCGCGGTCCAGGTGAGGGCTTCGCGGCGGCCCCGCCCGCCCGGAACACCGTCTCCGCCCCGGCCCGCCCGGCCTGGGTCGATCCGAGTCGCCCGGAGAACTCCTCCGCTCGCTTGACGTCGCTCACAAATCGGGTGAAGGTGTAGATATACGTCGTAAACATATGCCGTATGGGCGCACTCGGAGATGCATGATCATGTACAACGACACGATCACCGGTAACGAGCGTGAAGCCGGGGCACAGGCCACCGTCAGCCTGGTCGTCCCCGCCCTCAACGAGGCGCGCAACATCGCATGGGTCTTCGAACAGATCCCGGCGTGTGTGGACGAGGTCATCCTCGTCGACGGCAACTCCACCGACGCCACCGTCCCGATGGCACAGCACTGCCTGCCGACCGTCCGCAACGTGCGGCAGAACGGCCCCGGCAAGGGAAACGCGCTGCGCACCGGCTTCCTCGAGGCCAAGGGGGACTACGTGGTGATGATGGACGCCGACGGCAGCATGTCACCGGCGGAGATCCCCCACTTCGTGCACTTCCTCGACCACGGCTACGACTTCGTCAAGGGCTCGAGGTTCGTCGCCGGCGGTGGTTCGCTCGACATCACCCCCATCCGCAAGATGGGCAACCAGGTGCTCCTGCTCGCCGCCAACCGGCTGTACGACGCCTGCCTGACCGATCTGTGCTACGGCTTCTGCGCCTTCCGGCGCAGCTTCCTCGACCAGCTGGACCTGCACGCCGCCGGTTTCGAGATCGAGGCCGAGATGATCGTGCACGCGCTGCGCTCCGGCCTGCGCATCGCCGAGGTCCCGAGCCTGGAACTGCCCCGGCGCAGCGGCTGCTCGAACCTCCACGCCATATCCGACGGGCGCCGGGTGCTGCGCACCCTGTTCTCGGAACGGCCGGGCGCCCGGTCCTCCGCCGCGCGACCCGCGCGGAGCGCATCGTGAGTTCCGCCCCGGTCCGCTCCCCTCTCGTCCGCTCCCCTCTCATCCGGCCCCCGATGCCGGTGGTCGACATCGACCTGGCCCGTCCGGGCGAGTTCCGGCTGCCCGGTGACCGGGGGCCCGCCCGACCACGAGGAGCGGCCCGGGCGCTCGTACGCCTGCACGGCCGTCCCCTGGGCATGGTCAGCGCCGCGGACGCCTCGGGGCCCGAGAGCCTGTGGCGGGCGCTGGCCGACACCGCCCGCCTGGAACTGGCCGGGCAGCTCGCCCGGCACCGCGCCATGGACCGGACCGGACCCGCGGACGGCGGCGTCCGGCACCACGCACTCCGGCAGACACCGGTCATCAGCGTCGTCGTGGCCACGCGTGACCGTCCGGAGAAGCTGCGGCACTGCCTGCACTCGCTGCTGCGCTCGGCCTATCCCGAGTTCGAGATCATCGTGGTCGACAACGCCCCGGCGGACGACACGACCGAAGTCCTGGTCCGCTCGGAGTTCGCCGGACGGGTCCACTACGTCCGCGAACCCGTCGCCGGGCTGGCCCGCGCCCACAACCTCGGGCTCGGCCGGGCGCGCGGATCCGTCGTCGCCTTCACCGACGACGACACGCTCGTCGACCCCGGATGGCTTTCGGCGCTGGCCGAGACGTTCGCACACGACACACGGATCGGCTGTGTCACCGGACTGATCGTGCCCGCCGAACTGGAGACCCGGGCCCAGACCGCCCTCGAACGGCAGGGCGGATTCGCGAAAGGGTACGTGCCGCGCACCTGGTCCCTGTCCGATCCGCCGGCGGACCCGCTGTTCCCGTTCACCGCCGGACGCTTCGGCTCGGGCGCGAACATGGCGTTCCGCACCACCGCGCTCCGCGCCCTGGGCGGCTTCGACACGGCGACCGGTGCCGGGACCCCCGGCCGGGGCGGTGACGACCTGCTCGCCTTCTTCGAGGTCCTGACGGCCGGTCACACACTCGCCTACCAGCCGAACGCCGTCGTCTGGCACTGTCATCGCCGCACGATGGACGCCGTGGCCGCACAGGCCTTCGGTTACGGCGCCGGCCTCGGCGCCTATCTCACCGGCGCGCTGCTGAGCGACCCGCGCCGGCTGCCCGCCCTGCTCCGACGGCTGCCCCGCGGCATCCGCCACGCCGTGACCCGATCACGCGACCGCGGCGCCGACCCCGAGGCCGGCTGGTCCCGGCACCTGGCGCTTCTCGAGGTGCGGGGGATGCTCTACGGCCCCTGCGGCTATCTCCACGGACGCCTCACCGGCGCCGGCGCCGGAACCCGATGACGAGGTGAGCGGCTTGGACACCAGCCGGGTGACCGACTCGGCAGCAGGAGGCGCCGGTACGCGACGACGGCCCCTGGACATGCTGCGCGCCGGTGTCGCCGCCGTGCTCCCGGGTGAGCCCGTCCTGCGCACGGGGCACGTCCTCGCGGTCAGTTCCCTCGTCAACGCGGGCCTCGGCTTCTTCTTCTGGACCTTCGCGACACACTGGTACGACGAGCGGACCGTGGGCCTGGGCTACTCGGCACTCATGGCGTCCCTCCTGCTCACGGGCATCGGCCAGCTCAACCTGAACGACTTCCTGGTGCGGTTCGTGCCGACCGCCGGCCGCCGTTCCCGCCGTCTGGTCCTCACCTGCTACGCGGCGAGCACGTCCTTCAGCGTGGTGGTGGCCGTGGTGTTCCTCGCGCTGGTGCCGGTGGTCGAACCGGAGCTCGGCTTCCTGCTGACGCCGGTCACCGCGACCTGTTTCGTGGTGGCGACCGCCGGCTACGCCGTATTCGTCCTGCAGGACGGCGCGCTGACCGCGGTCCGCATGCCGGGCTGGGTCGTGGGCGAGAACCTGATATTCGCCGTCGTGAAGATACTGCTGCTCGCTCTGGCCGCCGCTCTGGGCCTCTTCTCCGGGATACTGCTGTCCTGGGCGGGAGCTCTCGTGGTGTCGCTGGTCGTGGCCAACTACGTCCTGATGCGCAGAGGCATTCCCCGGCACGAGCGGGCGACGACGACCGCGCCGCCACCGCCGCGCATGCTCGGGTACGCCGCGGCCGACTGGGCCGGCTCCCTGTTCCGGGTCGCCGGCTACACCCTGGTCCCGCTCATCGTGCTGAACACCTGCGGTGCCGAGGCGAGCGCCTTCTACTCGGTCGCCTGGGGCGTCGCGTACGTGCCCTACCTGATCGCCCGCAACATGGGAACGTCACTGCTCGCGGAGTCCGTGCGCGGGCCCGAACGACTCGTGAGGCACTCCCTGCGCGTCCTGCGTCACTCGGGTCTGCTGCTGGGCGGCGTCACGGTCGTCCTGGTCGCCGCGGCCCCGCAGATCCTGTCGGTCTTCGGTGCCTCGTACGCCGCCGAAGGAACCACGCTGCTGCGGCTGCTGGCCCTGTCCGCGCTGCCGAACCTGGTGCTGAGCGTGGCCATCGACGTGGCCCGGGCGCGACGGCGTCTGCACTGGGCGGTGTGGCTGCAGGTGGCGATGTGCGTCCTGGTGCTCGGGCTCACCCGGCTGCTGCTGCCGGAGTTCGGCGTCGCGGGCGCGGGTCTCGCCTGGCTCGTCGCGCAATGCGTGATCGCCGCGTTCCTGCTCGTGTCCTGGTCCCGCTGGCTCGTCCCCGTCACTGAAGGATCATCATGAACAGCGCACTCTCCACCGAGCGCACCGTCCCCACCCTGTCGGTCGTCATCTGCGCCTACACCCTCGACCGTTGGGAGGATCTGCGGGCCGCGATCGGGTCGGTGCTGGTCCAGGACCCGCCCGCCGACGAGGTCGTGCTGGTGGTCGACCACAACCAGGCCCTCCTGGAGCGCGCCGAACGCGAACTGTCCGGCGTCCATGTGGTGCCCAACCAGCGGCGCCGCGGTCTGTCGGGGGGCCGCAACACCGGAGTGTCGGTGTCGCGGACCGACGTGGTCGCCTTCCTCGACGACGACGCCACCGCGGAACCGGGATGGACGGGCCGGCTGCTGGCGCCCTACCGCGACCCCCGCGTGGTGGGCGTCGGCGGGTTCGTCCGGCCGTGGTGGGCGACCGCGCGCCCCGTGTGGTTCCCCCCTGAATTCGACTGGGTGGTGGGCTGCTCCTACCGGGGACAGCCCCGGCAGGCCGCCCGCGTCCGCAACTTCATCGGCGCCAACATGTCCTTCCGCAGAGGCGAACTGCTCGCCGTCGGCGGCTTTCTCGACGCCCTCGGACGCGTGGGCAGCCATCCGGCGGCGAGCTGCGACGAGACGGACCTGTGTCTGCGGCTCGCCGCCCGCGACCCGGAGGCCGTCCTGCTGTACGAGCCGGCCGCCGAGATACGGCACCGGGTCCCCGAGTCCCGTACCAGCTGGTCCTACTTCCGCAACCGCTGCTACGTCGAAGGACTGTCCAAGGCGCTGGTGGCACGGCGCTGCGGCCGCGGGCCGGCCCTGGCCAACGAGCGCGTGTACGTGCGGTCGACCATCTCGCGGGCCCTCGCCCGCAACGTGACCCGGATCCGGCGACCCGGCGCGCTGCGCACGATCGGGGCGCTGTCCGGGGGTGTGTGCGCGACCGTCGCCGGTTACCTCGTCGGATCGGTCCGGCCGTTGGGCTCCCCGGCCCTCTCCCGACGGCGCAGCGGAGTGGCGAGGCCGCCGACGACGGCCCCGTCATGAGCGTCGTACCCGTCTTCCTCT
Organism: Streptomyces sp. NPDC002698; assembly: GCF_042888945.1. Taxonomy (NCBI): domain Bacteria; kingdom Bacillati; phylum Actinomycetota; class Actinomycetes; order Kitasatosporales; family Streptomycetaceae; genus Streptomyces; species Streptomyces sp. NPDC002698. The sequence continues at coordinate 202,407 of NZ_JBIAQM010000004.1, read as the reverse complement.
ATCACGCGGTGTCGGACGACTCACCGCCATGGCTGGCCCCGTTCACGGTGAGTCCCCGCACGTTCGCGGAGCACCTGGACATGATCGCCGACAGCGGCCTGCGCGTCGTCCCGTTGCGGCGGCTGGTCGCCGCCCTGCTCGGCGGTCCTCCGGTGCCACCTCGGTCCGCGGTACTGACCTTCGACGACGGATACGCGGACTTCGCCTCCACGGTGGCTCCACTGCTCGCCGCACGGGGACTTCCCTCGACCCTGTACGTGACCACGGGCGCCCTGGGCGCCGACGGCCGGCCGTCGGGCGGCGGGCCGTTTCCGTCCGTGGCGACGCTCGACTGGACCCGGGTCAGGGAGCTGGACGCGGCCGGGGTCGAGATCGGCGGACACTCCGTGACGCATCCGCAACTGGACACGCTGCCCCGGACATCGGTGCGGGAGGAGGTGACCGGGTGCAAGCAGCGGATCGAGGACACGCTCGGGCACCGTGTCGACGCCTTCGCCTACCCACACGGCTATTCCAGCCGCGCCGTTCGCGCGGTGGTGCGGGAGGCCGGCTGGACCTCGGCCGCCGCCATCCGCGCGGACTCCGCCTTCAGTTCGGAAGGGGACGACCCGCTGCGGTTCGCCCGGCTCATGGTCCGGGCCGACACCGGCCGCAACCGCTTCGCGCTCTGGACCGGCGGCGAGGGGGCACCCGTGGCACCGTTCGCCGAGGGACTGCGGACCAGGGGCTGGCGCGCCTACCGCCGGGCGAGAGCGATGACCGGGCTGCCCTACCGGGCGATACCCGCCTGACCCGGCCGTCGGCCGAAGACCACGAACGCGGGGACCACTGACGGCCCGTCAACGCTGCCAGACCCGAACCCAGTCCACGAGCATGCGCGCCGAGTCGGTGCCCGGCGGCGGGGTGTAGGGGAGGCCGACGGCCAGGTTCAGGATGACTTCCATGGGCACGTGGGGAATGCGCTCGGGGGCTGTCACCCGGAACCGTTCGACCCCGTCGACGTACCAGACGAGTCTGTCCTTCTCCCAGAGCAGCCCGAAGAGGTGGTAGCCGTCGGGGAAACCGGACGCGGTGAAGGTCCCCCGTTCCTTCCTCTCGGCGCCCTCGGCGTTCCTCCAGTGCACGAACATCGACAGCCTGCGCGTGGTGCCGAGGAACTCCATGATGTCGACCTCGGGCGGGGTGTAGCGGTTCGCGGGCATCATCCAGAACTCCGGTGCCATCCCGCCCTGTTCCGGGATACGGACCGCCGCCTCGAAGTAGCCGTAGGTGAAGGTCTTCCGCGGCTGGGCGTACCAGTCGTCCCGGCCGGTGGAAATCATGCCGGACACCCAGGGGTAGACCTTTCCGTCGCTGCCTCGGACGGCCCGGCGCTGGGCGCTGAGGGTCAGTTTCCCTCCGCTCACGGTGGCCTGACCGGGCTGGTACCACTCCAGTTCGTTGTTGGTGCTGATGGTGCAGCCGCGCTCGTTCCAGTCGTAGCACGTGGTCCAGCGGCCCTTGTCGAGACGCGGTCCGTCGAAGTCGTCGTGGAAGACCAGTCGCCAGTCACCGGGCACCACGGGCCGGGGGACCGCCGTTCCGGGCGGGGAACCGCAGGCACCGCATGCCACCAGCAGCAGCATGAGCACACCGAGCACCGCGCCCCGCGATGTCATGGGCGGGCACGGGCCCAACGCGCGCATTCGTCGAGCACGGGTGCGACCGTGTGGGTGAGCCACCCGTAGCTGTGGCCGAACCTCGGCGACTTGCAGACGTTGTTCACCACATGCCACAGCCAGCTCAGCAGGGGAATCGCCACCGGATCGGCGACACCGTCGTCCGGGTCCAGCCCGGCCAGCGCGAGCAGGGCCCGGTCGGCGTCCGGGATCCGGCCGGAGCGCAGCGTCTCGGCGACCAGGCCACCCAGCGGGCGGCCGGTGAGGGTGCCGCGCAGGGCCAGGACGAAGGAGTAGGCGTCGATCTCGCACGGCCCGTCGGCACGGCCGCTGCTCCAGTCGAAGACACCGGTCACCTGGAGGGGGACACGGCCGAGCAGCACGTTGCCGGGGTGGTAGTCGCCGTGGGTCCAGCCCTCTGTCAGCACGGCACCGGTCAGGGCCGCGTCCAGCCGGTGGCGCAGGGCCTCGAATTCGGCCGCTCGCCGGCCGGACCGGTAGCGGGGCATTCCGGCGGACAGAGCCGTCAGCTGCGATGCGCACCAATCGGAGGCCCGGTCGGCCGCCTCGCGGGGACGCCCGGTGGCGGACCGTATGTCCGCCAGCAGCCGCATGGCGGGCGCCATGGCGGCGTACGGGTCCCCGCAGGTGTCCAGGATCAGCCGCTCCGCCGGGACGCCCGGGAGCGCGGTCTGGGCAAAGGTCCCCTCGGGCCCGGGCGAGCCGACGACCTGGGGCAGGAGAGCGCGCCATGGGGCGAGCCGGCCGTCGGCGGCGAGTTCCAGCAGGACCTCCCGCTCCCGCGCCGTGACGGCGGCGGCGGCCTCGTCCCTGGGGTGTTTGATCACCAGGCTCTCCGCGCCGTGCCGCAGCTCGAACATCAGCAGGCCCGCCTTGGGCAGCGAGGGGCGCCGGACCACGGTGATGTCCCTGGGACCGGCGCCGCGTACGAGCCAGTGAGCCCGGAGGCGGTCGTCGAGACCGGCCAGAGCGCGCGGGAAATAGAGGGGCAGCAAACCGGAGAGCGAGGACATCTTGGCGGGTGTCTTCATACCAGACCTTGCCGGGCTGTCAGCGGCACGACCCCTGCTTGTCGGGGATACCGAATGCGGGCGATCCACCACTGTCGAGTCGATCCGCGAACTTCGTCCATGTTAGTTCCTTTCAGGAGAAGCGTCCCGGAGCGGTGCGGGTGGCCGCCCTGCTGGACACCGAGGCACCCGTGCCCCTCGCCGGAATCGGCAACTGTCCGTTGCGCCACGGCAGTCCGGACGTGATGCGCACGGTCGGACGGCCGGGCGTCCCGGTCCACGCCGCCGCCGAGGACCGCTTCACCCCGGCCGCCCTCGGCGATGACGCGGCCACGCCATGAGCGCCGACCGCCGTCCGATCCGCCGCACGTGCGGACCGTCGAGCGGGCCCGGCTCTCCTGGGACGATCCCGGGCTCACGGATCCGCCCTCGGCACGCGTTGACCTCGGACCGTCCTGGGGCGACCATGTACGTATACGTCGTAAATGTACGGATGGTCCCGGCGTCGGGAGCTCGACCCCGCCCTCGCCACAGTGGTGCGCGGCTCGGCACTCGGGGCCGGCGGTCGAGTGCTCCGGGCCGTCCGCGGCCCGGCCGGGCGGAAGGACGAATCTCATGCGTGTGGCGGTGTCGGGTGGCAGCGGCTTTCTGGGGTCCCATCTGTGCGAGGAACTGCTCCGCAGGGGTGACACCGTCTACTGCCTCGACAACTTCTCCTCGGGCCGAAAGGCCAACATCGCCCGCCTGCTGGATCGGCCGGGCTTCCACTGCGTCCCGTGCGACGTCACGGAGCGGTTCCGCTTCCCCGGGACCGTCGACGCCGTCGCACACCTCGCGTCTCCCGCGTCCCCGGCCGACTACCATCGCCATCCGCTCGAGACGCTGGCGGTGGGCAGCCGGGGGACGGAGAACATGCTGCGGCTGGCCGAGAGCCAGGAAGCGCGGTTCGTCCTCGCGTCCACCAGCGAGGTCTACGGGGATCCGGCGGTGCACCCGCAGGCCGAGGACTACTGGGGACACGTCAATCCCATCGGCCCCCGCAGCGTCTACGACGAGGCCAAGCGCTTCGCGGAGGCCCTCTCCATGGCGTACCGGCGCAGCCACGGGGTCGACGTGGGGATCGTCCGGATCTTCAATACGTACGGCCCTCGCATGCGCCCGTACGACGGCCGCGTGATCTCCAGCTTCATCCGGCAGGCACTCGACGAGGAGCCTTTGACGATCTTCGGCGACGGCTCCCAGACGCGGAGTTTCTGCTATGTCGACGACCTGGTCCGCGGCCTGGTGGCCATGCTCGGCTCCGCCGAACCGGGACCGATCAATCTCGGCAGTCCGGAGGAGCACACGGTGCGGGAACTGGCGGAACTGGTGACGGGGATCATCGGTTCCAGCGGCGAACTGCGCCATCTTCCGCTGCCTGTCGACGACCCGGTCCGCCGGCGCCCTGTCATCACCAGGGCCCGCGAGACGCTCGGCTGGCAGCCGCGGGTGCCTCTGGAGGAGGGGCTTCGGCACACCGTCGACTGGTTCGTGGCGGAGGCGCGGGCCTGCGCGCGACCGCCGGAGCGGGCCGTCGCCGCCGGGCCGTCATGACGCAGGACAACCCACCTCGAAAGCCGCGCTGTCACAGGGGAGTCGGCTGCCCGGGGGCCGACAGCCCGAAGGGCGCCGGCCGCATGATGCGGCCGGCGCCCCGGCACGTCGGTGGGGTCAGTGCTGCCAGACCCTCACGTAGTCGACCATCATGTCCGCGGGAACCACGTTGGTTCCGCTGTGACTGGGGTTGACGGCGTTGTTGAGGATCAGATACATCGGGGCGGAGGTGATCCCGGAGGTGATCTGACCGACCTGCTTGCCGTCGTAGTAGTAGGTGACGGAACCCTGCTTCCATTCGGCGCCGAACGTGTGCCAGCCGCCGGAGTAGGTGCCGGAAGCGCAGCCTCCCGGACCGCCCGCCGTGGAATGGAAGTGATAGCAGGCGGAGCCACCCAGGCCTTCGAGGACGTCCAGCTCGCCATCCGTCGGCCAGTTCTGCCCGTCCAGCCAGAAGGAGGGCCAGTTGGCCATCCGCGTCCCGGACGAGGGTGTGTGGATGCGGGCCTCGAAAGCCCCGTAGGTGAACTGGGCCTTTCCGTTGCTGGTCACCAGGCCGGAAACGTTGGGATACGTCTTGCCGCCGACGGTGGTCGGCTGCTGGATGAGCTTGAGGTGGAGCGATCCGTCGCCGACCGTGACCTGCGACGGCGAATAGGCGGACCCCTCGGCGGAGTTCACCGGTTTGGTGACACACCCGGAACAACCGAACCAGTTCGAGTTCCACTTGGAACCGTCGAGGCTGGTGCCGTTGAATTCGTCGCTGAACGCCTGGTGCCAGGTGCCGGGAATACCGACCGGCACGGTGGCGGCCGTGGGCGGCGCGGAGGGCGTCGACGTCGAAGTCGAAGTCTGCGTCGGCGTCGGCGTCGGCGCCGAAGCCGAAGCCGAAGCCGACGGTGGCGTTGCCGTCGGTGTGGGGGATGCGGGCGGTGCGGTCGTGCCCGCGGGAGTCGAGGCCGTCGGTGTCACGGTGGGCGTCGGTGTCGCGGTGGGCGTCGGTGTCGCGGTGGCGCCGGTATCGGATCCGGTGGTGAGGGATTTCACCGGAGCGAGGCTGTGCCAGCGGTCGTGGAACTTGTACGCCACGAAATACGTATAGGTGCCGGCCGGGAATGCGCGGGAGCCCGAGGTGTACGAGGTGGACCGGGTTCCCAGCGTGGTCGCGACGGCTCCGGGGAAGTCGTAGTTGCCACCGTCGGCGGATCGCACGGCGACAGTCAGCGCCTGCAGTTTGATCGTCTTGGCGCTGTGGACGGCAGCAGTGGCTTTGGACTGTCCGTTCGGGGCCGCCGACACGGACAGGGAATCGACCACGACACCGGGGGTGGCGGCCTCCGCCTGATCGGTTTGCGTAAGGACGCCTCCGGCGAGCGCGGCGGTGGCGACCGCCAGCACACCCAATTTTGTTCGCATGGCGCGAGGACGACGGTGTTTCCGATTATCAGTTGTGCAATTCATTGGCATGTACGCGCGACCTTTCGCCCCCATGCGACAGCTGGACCATTCGTAGAACACGTGAGCAATGGCGGACCGAACGGTCATGGACTCTGCGCGAGGCGAACTCGATCCGCAAGTGCCTCACCGGCGCCGAAACGCGCACATATCCCCTGGAAATTCTTGTCCCGCAACCGAGTTGGCCACGTCGGGCCGAGCCCAGTGACGTCCGGCACACACGGAGACAATTCGGTCATATGCATGGAATCGCACGTCACTGGTGGTATCTGACACCCAGTGAGCACCTTCCGGAGCCGCCGTCCCGGGGCGAGGGTGGCCTCCGCGCGTGACACGCACCCCTCACGGGACGCCGGAAACACCTGAGCCACCCCTCGGACGTGGCGCCATCTCCCTTCGCCCGTAAGGAAGTCGGCGGCTCGGATCGAAGCCGCGGCATACCCGCGGGCGCCTCGACCCCTCCGTTACGTCCGGAGTATTGACGCCCGATGAAACAACTCAATAGTTTCAGTATCATCGACTCACCCTGGGGGTACTCGCTTCGTCGCCCCGACCCGCACGTCAGCAGTCCGCAGATCCGACCGCTCACGCCGCGATTCCGGCAGGAGGGATCCCCCATGGGCCGCTACAGCCGGCTGCGCCGCATACGGCAGATGGATCCGCAGCAGGACTTCGAGCAGATCTACCGGTGGGTCATCCACTACGAGTTCCCCCGCGACTATCTCCACGGGACATCGATCGCGTTCCTGCGCGACTACGGCATCCCGCGCATCTCACGGCTCCTGGACCGGACCCAGGAATTCGAACGCGCCGGTCAGAAGCGGTACGACGACACGGTCCTGATCACGTACGAGATGGTCCGCGAGGGGATGGACTCCGAGCACGGCCGGGCGGCCGCCCGCCATCTGAACCGCATACACGGCCGCTACCGGATCGCCAACGAGGACTTCCTGTACGTCCTGGCCACCACCGTGGTGGGGCCCAAGCGATGGATCGACCGGTTCGGCTGGCGGCGCCTGTCCGAGCAGGAGACCGAGAGTCTGGCACTGGTGGGCCGGCGGATGGGCGAGATGATGGGCATCTCCGGCGTGCCCGACACCTACGCCGCGTTCGAGCGGCTCCACGACGACTACGAGCGGGAGATGTTCGCCTACGACCCCGCCAACCGCAGGGTCGCCGCCGCCACCCTGCGGATCATGGCCTCGTGGTACCCGGCACCGGCACGGCGCCTGGCGTCCCGGGTCGCCCTCGCCGTCCTCGACGAACCGCTGCTCGAGGCACTCGGATTCCCCCGGGAGCCGCGCCTGGTGCGGGCCGCCGTCCACCGCGTCTTCCGCGTCCGGGCCGTGCTGATCAGGCTGCTGCCCGGGCGTCCGGAGCGGTTCCCGCGCAAGCCCAGGGCGCGCACCTACCCCTTCGGCTGGACCCTGGACGACCTGGGTCCCCACTGGGCGCACCCCCGTCCGCCGGCCCCGCATCCGGACGAGGCGCCGCCCGGACAGGCCTCCGCTCCGGCGCGGCCGTCCGCTCCCCCTGCTCCCCGTCAGGAGACCCGATGACCGACACCGCCCCGGCCGCCGCACCACGCGCCGCGACCTTCACCACGCACTCCCCCGCGACCGGTGAACCGATCGCCTCGCACCCGGTGAACGGGCCGGAGGAGGTCTCCCGCGCCGTGGCACGGGCCCGGAGCGCCCAGGCCGCCTGGGCGGCGCTGCCCGCCTCCCGGCGCCGTGACCACCTGCTGCGCTGGAAGAAGGCGCTCGCCTCCGACCTGGACGTCGTGGCCCGGGTCATCGCCGAGGAGACCGGCAAGCCGGCCGGCGACGCCGCGCTGGAGGTCGTCCTCACGCTGGAGCACCTGGGCTGGGCCGCCCGCAACGCCGATCGCGTGCTGCGCCGGCGGAAGGTCGGCACCGGGCTGTTCGCCGTCCACCAGCGGGCCTCGCTGGTGCACCGGCCGCTGGGCGTGGTCGGCGTGATCGGCCCCTGGAACTACCCCCTGTACACCCCGATGGGTTCCATCGGTTACGCCCTGGCCGCGGGGAACGCCGTGGTCTTCAAGCCGTCCGAGCTGACCCCCGGCACCGGCGTCCTGCTGGCGGAACTCTTCGGCTCCGCCGTGCCCGGGCATGCGGGGCTGCTCACCACGGTCACCGGCGCGGCCTCCACCGGGGACGCCCTGGCCCGGTCCGGGGTCGACAAGCTGGCGTTCACCGGATCACCGGGGACGGCCCGCAAGGTGATGGCGGTGTGCGCCGAGACGCTGACACCGTTCCTCGCCGAGTGCGGCGGAAAGGACGCGGTGATCGTCACCGCGGACGCGGACCTGGAAGCGGCCGCCGACGCGATCGTGTGGGGAGCGCTGAGCAACGCGGGACAGACCTGCGCGGGGGTGGAGCGCGTCTACGCGGTGCGTGAGATCCACGGGGCGCTGTGCGAGCGGGTGGTCGAGCGGGCCAGGGCCCTGCGCCCGGGCGCCGAGGCGGACGCCCCCTACGGCCCGATGACCCTGCCGGGCCAGGTTTCGGTCGTCGAGCGCCATGTGACCGACGCGGTCTCGGCGGGCGCGCGGGCCCTGCTCGGCGGGCCCGAGTCGGTTCGCGCCCCGTATGTCGCGCCGGTCGTGCTGACCGGGGTCCCGGAGGACGCGGCGGCGATGGCGGAGGAGACCTTCGGTCCCGTCGTGTCGATCAACCAGGTGGCCGACGTGGACGAGGCGGTGGAGCGGGCCAACTCCTCGCGCTACGCCCTGGGAGCGGCGGTGTTCTGCCGCAACGGGCGCGCCGGTGCGGCGATCGCGGCGCGGCTCCGCGCGGGGGCGGTGTCCGTGAACTCGGTGCTGGGCTTCGCCGCGGTGCCGGCGCTGCCGTTCGGCGGTTCGCAGGACTCCGGTTTCGGGCGGATCCACGGCGCGGAAGGGCTGCGCGCCTTCGCCTCCGTGCAGTCGACCACGGTGCAGCGGTTCGCCCCGCCGGTCGTGCTGACGTCCTTCACGGTTCCGGCCGCCACGCGGGAGCGCGCGGTGCGGCTGGTCCAGGCACTGCACAAGCGCCGCTGAACGGCCGCTCGCACGCTCCGCCGGGGGCCGGTCAGGCGTCCAGCAGCGGGGCCAGATAGCGGCGGGCGAAGGCCCGGGCCTGGTCCTCGTCCTCCATCTCGATACAGCTGGCGGGGTTGAGCAGGAAGGACACGGCGACCCGGACCATCAGCTCGGCGACCGGACGCGGGTCGTCGTCGGGACGGCCCTCGACCTGTTGCGCGCGGCGCAGATGGACCGTCAGATACTCGACGGTGGCGGAGAGCGAGGAACTGCCCTGCACCGTCAGATAGGGCAGCACCACCTCGGGTTCGAGGCGCAGCAGGCCGCCGAAGAGCGGATGGGCGCGGGTGTGGCGCAGGGCGACCACGAAGCCCTCGACGACCCTCTCCTTCATGGTCGGCAGTGCCGCCACCGCCGAGTCCAGCCGCTGGAAGAACCGGCTGAGCTCGCGCAGCAAAGTGTCCTCGACCAGCTTGTCCTTGGTCTGGAAGCGCCGGTAGACGGTGACCCGGGAGACGCCGGCCCGCTTGGCCACGTCGTCCACGGAGGAGCGGCGCAGCCCCAGGAGGGTGAACTGTTCCAGTGCCGCGTCGAGGATCCGGCGCTCCGTACGGTCCTCCGGCTCCGGCTGGGCGAGGGCCCGGGCGAGCCACGAGTCGTTCGTGTCAGCTCTCATGGTGCTCCACACGATACCGGCAGAGGATTCCCCGAGAGTCTCTGATACGCCCTACATATCTTTGTAACTCACCAGGAGCGGGGGTACGGAGGGAACGTGGCCGGGTCAGTCCTCGTAGAGCCCGGACAGCTCGTCGGCGTACTTGTCCCGGATGACCCGGCGCCGCATCTTCAGTGACGGTGTCAGCTCGCCGGTCGCCGGACCCCACTCCCGCGACAGCAACTCGTAGCGCTTGACCTGCTCGGTGCGGTTGAGGCGGGTGTTGGCGGCGGCCACCGCGCGGTCCACCTCCGCCCGGACGGCGGGGTGTTCCGCCAGCCCGGCCGGTCCCCCGTGCGCCTCGACGCCGTTGGCCGCGGCCCAGGCGGGGGCGGCTTCCGCGTCGAGCACCAAAAGGGCCACCAGGTAGGAGCGGTTGTCCCCGTGCACCATCGCCTGGCCGATCAGCGGGTGTTCCTTGAGCGCGTTCTCCACCAGGGCCGGTGACACGTTCTTGCCGGTGGAGGTGATGATCATCTCCTTCTTCCGGTCGGTGAGCCAGAGGTAACCGTCCTCGTCGATCCGGCCGATGTCGCCGGTGGCCAGCCAGCCGTCGGCGTCCAGGGCCGGCCGCACCGAGCCGTCCGGCCGGAGGTAGCCGGAGAAGACGGTCGAGCCCCGCACCAGGATCTCGCCGTCCCCGGCGACGCGGATCTCCACGGACTCCACCGGGCGGCCCACGGAGCCGAGCCGGAAGCCGGTCCTCGGGCTGTTGGCGGTGGCCACGCCCGTGGTCTCGGTCAGCCCCCAGGCGTCCATGATCACGATGCCGAAACCGGCCCAGAACCGCACCACGTCCAGCGGCATCGGCGCCGAGGCGCTGGCCGACCAGGTCACCCGGTCCAGACCGCCCGCGGCCAGCATGGGCAGCAGCACGTCCTCGCGGGCACGGAGATAACGCTCCTCGAGCCCGGCGGGCGGTGTCTCGCCTCGCTCGCGGTACGCGACGTGCTCGCGGGCGATCTCGAAGGCCCGGTCGATGGCCGCCCGCTGCTCGGCGGGCATCGACGAGAGGACGGCCCGTACGGCGGCGGACAGTTTCTCCCAGATCCTCGGCACGCCGAAGAACTGGGCGGGGCGCACCGCGCGGACCACCTCGCCGACGCGCGCCGGGTCGGCGCAGAGCCGTACGTGCGAGGCGCGGTGGCAGGGCAGATAGATGCCCAGCATCCGTTCGGCGATGTGGGCGAAGGGCAGGTAGCAGATGTGGTCGACGTGCGGGGGCAGTTCCACCACGGCGTCCAGCGCCAGGGCGTTGGACATCACCTGGCGGTGGGTCAGGACGACGCCCTTGGGCTCGCCGGTGGTGCCCGAGGTGTAGACGACGGTCAGCGGGTCCTCGGGGCGGGCGGTGTCCAGTTCCTTGGCGAACTGCTCCGGCACCGGTTCGCGGAGCAGGGCCTCGTACGGGAAGTGGCCGTCCTGTGCGTCCGGCTCGACCACCACGAGACGCTCCAGCGGGGTTCCGGCGTCTGCCAGCAACGGCTCCCACACCGCCACCTGGGCCGCCCCCTCCACCACGGCGAGGCGGGCCCGGCAGTTGCGGGCGATGTGGGTGATCTGTTCCGGGGCCGCGGTGCCGTAGACACTGACCGGGACCGCGCCGAGGCGGACCAACGCCAGGTCCGAGAGCCAGTGTTCGGGCCGGTTGGCCATCATCATCAGCACATGGTCACCGCGGCCGACGCCGAGGGCCCGGTAGCCGGCGGCGAGGCTGCGGGTGCGCTCGTGGATCTCCGCCCAGCTCAGTGTCGTCCACGCACCGTCCGGGGCCGCCGACCGCCAGGACAGACCCGGGAGTCGGGGGTGGTCCCCCGCGTTGCGGGCCAGCAGCTGCGGCAGGGTCCGGTCGGCCGGGTCGTCGGGCAGGTCGCCGGTGGTGCGGGGTGCCGATGTCATCGGGGCCTCCTTGCGGGCCGGAAGGGAAACGTCCGGGTTCCTTGTCTCGGCACAGGACGAACTCACTGCCGTCGATCGGTGGCTTACCGATCGTTCGCTAAAGAACGTAGGAGTGCCGAACCGGTCGGTCAACTCCGCCTGCAGCAATAGTTTTTGAGGATCCACACCAGGGAAGGGACATCACGTCGGACGCCGGATGCCGGATTTTCCTGATCGATCGCTAAGCAGCTGGAAGAACGCGTTCCGAACGCACGGCCGTACGATGTCGCCGATCGCCGCCCGTCCCGAGGAGAGTCGTTGAACACCGCGCCGAGCCAGGACACCACGCCCCCGGCGGAGCACTGGCGCTCGTACGGACCGCTCGGACTGCACCCGATCCTGACGCACGCCATGGAAGCCTTCAACGAGCACGGCTACCACGGCACTTCGGTCCGCGACATCGCCGGCCGGGTCGGGGTCACCGTGCCCGCGCTGTACTACCACTACGAGAACAAGCAGGCCCTGCTGGCCACGCTGCTGGAGACGTCCATCAAGGACGTCCTGGACCGCTGCCGGGCCGCCGCCGGGGAGGCCGGGAACGATCCGCTGGAGCGGTTCTGCGGCATGGTCGAGTCGATCGTGCTCTCCATGGCCCACCGTCGGCAACTGGCGTTCCTGGACACGGAGATCCGCAGCCTGGAGCCCTCGAACCGGGCGCGCTACGTCGCCCTGCGCGACTATCTCGAGCACATGCTGCTGGACACGGTCCAGGCGGGCCGCTCCCAGGGCGTGTTCACCACGCCGATCCCGGCGGACGCGGTCCGTTCGGTGCTCGTCATGTGCCAGGGGGTCGCCAACTGGTTCCGTGACGACGGCCCGCTCACCGCGGAGGAGGTCGCCGAGCGCCACGTGCTGCTGAGCCTCGGCACCGTGGGCCACCCCGGCACGGTCACCGGCGACTCTCCGCCGCCGTTCCCCCGGCGCTTCCCCGCCGCCCGGACCTCCGTCCCCCGGGGGTCCGCACCGCGCACCTCGGGGTGAAGCGGCAGGGCGCCGCGCTCCCGCCGGGCTCCGCCGGTCGGCAGCAGCCGGGCCAGCCGTCTCCGGCATATCCCGAGCCGACGACATCCTGACGTTCCGCTTCCACGGTGCTGGCACCGACGAGAGGACACCCGCGTGACTCCTCCCCGCCCTGAGGGACGGGGCTTCTCGCTATGCCGGGTCGGCCTGGCGATGGACCAGCCCGGCCCGTAGAACATTGAGTGCTCCCACCGTGTCGGCGTGGGCGGTGTGTCCGCAGGCGACGCAGTGGAATGTTTCCTGTGTGGGCCGGTTCTCCTTGGCGGTGTGCCCGCATGCAGGGCAGGCGCGGGAGGTGTTGCGGGGGTCCACTGCGATCACTTCCCGTCCGGCACTCTCAGCCTTGGCGTGCAGGATCGTCAGGAACACCCCCCAACCGGCATCGGTGATCGACTTGTTGAGCCCGGCCTTCGCGGCGGACCCGTTGGGCAGGAACGTGCCCGCCCGTTCGGGGTCGGGCTTCGGCGCGGGGGCCTTGCTCATGTTTCGGATCTGGAGGTCTTCGTGCGCGATGACATCGTGCGCACGGACCAGGTGAAGGGCGGTCTTGTGCGCGTGGTCCAGCCGCTGACGGCGTACCTTGCCGTGCAGTTGGCCAACCTTCTCCACCGCCCGCCGGTGTTTGGCGGTGCGGTCCTTGGCCCTACAGCGAGGGAACCGGGACCGGGCCTGCTCCGCGACCTGGAGTTTGGCGGCGGCCCGGCGGCCGTGGCGCGGGTTGGGGACGAAGACGCCGTTCGACTCGGCGAGCAAGTTCGCGATGCCCAGGTCGATCCCGACCACGCTGCCGGTCGCGGGCAGCGGTTCGGGCTGGTCTTGCTCGGCGGTGAGCACGACGAACCACTTGCGGCCCTCGCGCTTGACCGAGACCGTCTTGATCCTGCCGGACACGGGCCGGTGCTGGTGGACCTTGACGTGCCCGACGCCCTGGAGGCGGACGCGGGTAACCGGGTCGTGCGGGGTTGAATCCCACCGACAGCCGTCCCCGTCCTTCGGGAAATCCACCGTGTCGAACCAGCCCACCCCGCGAAAACGCGGACAACCCGGGGTGTCACCGGACCTGACCCGCCGGAAGAAGGCCTGCATGGCTTTGTCCAGGCGGCGCAAGGTGGCTTGCTGCGAGGAGAAGGACCAGCGGCCCTGCCGCTCCGGGTCGAACGCCCGGATCTCCTTCAATTGCGCGGACTACTCGCCATACCTGACGCTGGTCTTTGACGGGTGCCGGTAGGCGTCGCGACGTTCCTGCAGGGCCCCGTTGTAGAGGGAGCAGTGGTCCCGCAGCACTTCGGAAAGCGCCTGGGCCTGACGGACGGTGGGACGCAGGAGGAACTTGTACGCACGGATCATCCCACCCATCCCCTCGGCCGATTTCACTCGATCCTAACGAATTCGATCCATGCCACTCATAGTGGACTAGATCCTCATACAAGATGAGGAGGCATCATCGGTCACCCGTACAAACATTGGGCATTCCACGCGGGACAGCGGTGTGGTCAAGCCAGTCCTCACCTTCGTCTGACCGGCCGTCCGTTCGGTACCGGGAACGGGTGGTGCCGGACGGCCGGTCCCCCCGGAACGCCGTCGGCCGGTGCGGCAGCCAGCGGCACAAGCCGTTCACATCACCGGGGAAGTGATCACACAGTCGCGCCCTGTACGGTCGACTCCCGAGGGGCCGGGCCTTGTGACGGCGTGTGATTGACTGATCCGTATGGCTCCCGCCTCCCCGTCCGCCCGTTCGGCAGCGACCGCGAGACCGGCCGCGGCGACCCGGCCCCGCAACCGCAAGCAGCTCATCCTCGACGCGGCCGGGCGGGTCTTCAGCGAGCGTGGCTACCACAACGCGTCGATGGAGGAGGTCGCCGCAGGCGTGGGCATCACGGCGGCCGCTCTGTACCGGCACTTCCCCAACAAGTACGCGCTGTTCGCCGCGTGCGCCCACGTCATGGCGGACGGACTGGTCGCCGCGCTCGACGAGGTGCCGGCCGAGGCGTCCTTGACGGAGGTGCTCACCGCCGTCACCCGGATCACCGTCGTCCATCGCGCGTCGGGCGGCGTGTACCGATGGGAGGCCCGGTACCTCGACCGCGAGGACCGCCGACGTCTCGCGGTGAAGTTCGGTCGCCTGGTCGAGCGGGTCGAGGAGGCCGTGCAGCGCGAACACCCGCTGCCCGACCGGCGCCTGCGGGCCATGGCGGCCCTCGGTGCGATCGGGTCCATCACGATGCATCGCACCTCCATCGCCGGGCGCCGGGCCGAGGACCTGCTGCTGGCGTCCGCGCTGCGCGTGGCCGCGACGGATCCGGCGGCGGGCCCGCCCGGGGCGCGCCCCGTCGAGCTGCCCGCCCGGCCGGTGCCGCGCACGCGACCCGCGGAGATACTCGCGGCCTCCGTCCCACTGTTCGCCCGGGACGGATTCGCCAACGTCACGAACGGACAGATCGCCGAGGCCGTGGGACTGACCCCGTCCGCGCTCTACCGTCATTACCCCGGCAAGATCGACATTCTGGCGGCCGCCTGCCTCCAGGCGGCGGGGCTGCTGGCCCAGGGGGTGGAGCGGAGTCTGCACGAGGTGACCGGCCCGCACGAGGCCGTCGTGGCGCTGGCCTCGACGTATGTGGCCTACAGCTTCGAGTGCACGGAGCTCAACAGCGTCGCCGAGGCGGAACTCGCCGGCTTGCCGACGGACCTGCGGCGACCCCTGGTCCTCGCGCAGCGGGAGCACATCGCCGTCTGGGAGCAGCAGTTGCGACTGGCCCGTCCGGAACTGGATCCGCGCCAGACCCGGGTACTGGTGCACGCGGGGTTCGGCGTGGTGGTCGAGGCGGGACGCAGACTGCGGTGGCAGGACAGCCCCGCCCGTCGTGAGGCCGTCACCGCTCTGGTCGTGGGGGCCCTGGGCCTCTGAACGGCCTTCGGGACCCGTACGAGTGTTCCTCCGGTACCCGCCCCTCCGGGCGTCTGCCGCGGGGCGGGTACCGGGCGGGACCCGATCGACGGCTCAGGCCGCCCTGTTCGCGGTGGGGATCGTGATGGGGGTGGTGCTCCCGGAGGCTCCCTTGTTGAGGAACAGCATCGCCAGGGCGCGTATGAACTGGTCGAACACGTAGAAGCTGCCGGGCATGACGGGCGACAGCCCCTCACGGAACAGGACGTACGCCGGCCACGCGGTGCGGACCAGGGCCGCCGACGCGTAGTCGCGCGCCAGTCCCAGCCAGTCGCCGACCTCGTCACTGAGGACGTACCGCACGAACTCGTTCAGGAACCCGCGCGTGACGCCGAGGTCGATCTGCGCGGTCAGGCCGAGGAGGTCCTCGGCCAGGGCGATGCCCTCGGTCGTCGGGGTGAGGATCGGGGTGAGCACCTGCGCCGACTGCTTCTCGGCGGCGGCCCACGTCCGGGGGATGTGCTCGTCCGGCACACCGAGCAGATGGACGGCGACCTGCCACGAGTGCAGGAACGCCTCCTGGTCCGCGGCCGGGAACGGGATCTTCCAGTCGAGCAGCTTCCGGTGCACGTAGGTGCCCAGACTGTGGAAGGTGACCAGGATGTCGGCGGCGCTGATCGGAGTGGTCTCGTCGGTGACCGCCCTCCAGTGCGGCGACTGCGGCAGCAGGTGACGCACCGCCGCGTGCACCACGCGTGTCTTGTTGGCGGTGACGACGAACTGTCCCGTCGGCTCGAAGGCTCCCAGCTGGGAGAGGTCGTAGCCGAACGTGAACGTCTTGGCGGCGCGGTCCTGCATGTCGGCGCCGCCGGCGGACCAGTAGACGCTCCTCGCCTCGCGCGGGATCACGGTGCTCATGATTCCGCTGCCGAGGCCGTACAGCATGAACAGGTACGTGTCCCTGCGCCGGTTGAAGTCGGCGGCACGGGCCAGCTTGGCGGGGTCGGCCCAGGAGGGCAGCACGTTGACCTGCTGGAGGTAGGCCGCGAATTCGGCCGGTACACCGCTGGGCAGCGGGTCGTTGTTGTTCACCCATGACGCCCATGCCGAGTTGATCGCCGGCACGTGCCCGTTGTCGAGCATCGAAGCCATCAGGGGGTCCGCCGAGCTGTCCCAGATCCACTCGGGACCGGTCGCCGCGGCGGCTCCGGTCGCCGAACCCGTCGACGCCCACGCCTGGGCCGGGCTCGTCACGCCCACGAGGCCGAGTGCGACACCGAGCGACAGAGCCTTTCGCCTGCTGAGGTTCTCCATTGACTTACCTGCTTCCCTGAAGGGCCAGACAGTTCCAAGTGCCTTGACAGCCTTGCCAGTTGCATGATCAATGTGTGATGAACCATGTCACACGGATGTGATTTTCGATTAACATAGCGAGGCACGATGCGGTCGGCAACGGTGGTGACCGAAGGCTCGTCGCCGATGTCGGCCCGGGGCCCGCAGGTTCTCCGCGGCGAGCGGAGGGAAGCCGACTCGGTGACCGGGTAGGGGCACGCGGGAGCGGCGGGCCGGGAACCGGCCGACGAACACTCGGGAGCGGCGGGCCGGTGACCGGCCGGCGAGCAGCAGGGAGCGGCGGACCCGGGACCGGTCGGAGAGCTGTCGGGAGCGGCGGACCCGGGGGCGATGGACGAGCTGCCGGGAGCGGCGGACTCGGGGGCGGTCGGCGAGCGGCCGGGCCGGCGGCTCCGGCCGGTGTGCGGGGCCCCGTCCGCCAGGACGGGACCCCGCGCTCGGCGATCGCTCACGCGGTGCGGCAGGCGGTGCCCGGCACCGCCGGGCGGACGTCGCCCGCCACGGCGCTAGCGTCCGGCGGAGCCG
This sequence comes from Streptomyces sp. NPDC002698, assembly GCF_042888945.1. NCBI lineage: Bacteria > Bacillati > Actinomycetota > Actinomycetes > Kitasatosporales > Streptomycetaceae > Streptomyces > Streptomyces sp. NPDC002698. The sequence goes on along the minus strand of NZ_JBIAQM010000004.1, from coordinate 185,192 downwards.
CGGTGAGGAGTGGCGAGCGGGTCGCCGGCCTTCTTGACCACCTCGGCGATCCAGGCCATGGCCTCCGGCACGTCGTAGTTGCCGGCGTGCGGCTGGTTCCAGGCGAGCCGGTAGTCGACGTTCTTGACCTGCTTGTCCGCCTCCAGCGCCCGGTCCAGGTTGACCGAGATGACGAACGCGGTGTCCCGGTCGCGCGTGCCGTTGCGCACGTACCAGTTGGGCGCGGTGTCGGCGCTCGTGCCGACGAAGTCCATCGGGTCGATCAGGTGGATCTGGTCGTCGAGGTCCGTGCTCTTCTCCGCGGTGTACTGGTCCCAGGTCAGCCCGGTGTCGTCGAGGCCGCTGCCGTCACCGGCCACGTCGTTGTGGTTCCAGCTCCACTCGGTGTAGTTCATGTACCTCTGGGTGTACGGGCCGAAGAGGTTGGTCTCCGTCCGGCTGGTGGTGTTCCCGTGCACGCCCACGGCGTCGAAGGCGGGCGTCGTCTTCAGCGTGGCCTGGGTGGCCACGAACTTCAGGTACTTCGCCATGTCGACCGACAGCACCTTGTCCGCCGCGTTGTCGACGTCGATCCAGTCGTTCACGTACGACTTCGTGGTGGACCCGCCGGGACCGCCGGAGGTGATGTCGAAGGTGGCTCCGAGCGCGGGCACGGTGTTGGCCGGGTCGGCCTTCATGTAGGTCTCGGCGGAGCGGACGACCTCCTTCTTGATGGTGTCCAGCATGGCGTCGGCGGTGAGCTTGGATCCGTCGGGATTGCGGAGCCTGAGGCTCTTCTCGTACGCCGGGAACCGTGCCGCGATCTCGGCGGCGTCCTCGGGCGTGGCGTTCGAGCCGGTCGCGTCGCGGGTGCCGAGGACGTTGTAGAGCCATTCGTAGGCCGCGTCGGCGTTGCCGAGGTCGGTGATCGGGCAGTACGCGTCGACCGCGAACACGTCGTCGCGCAGGGTGCTGCGGCCCTTGGGGTCGACGCCCGCCGCGCCGATCGCGGCGAGGTAGGAGTCGTACTCGGCGCTGTTGCCCGAGGCGCCCAGGATCGAGGACAGCGCGCCGCCGCCGCTGGTGCCGTTGACGACGATCCGCTCCGCGCTGCCGGGCATGGTGGCGTCGTTGAGGCGGAGGTAGCGGACCGCGGCCTTGGCGTCGACCACCGCGGCGGGGGCCTTGCCCGGCGAGGAGCCGTCGGCGCCGATCAGCCCGCGGCTGCGGTTGGCGACGTCCACGAAGACGAAGCCGGCCTTCAGCGCCGCGCCGACGTTGCTCGTCGCGCTGTTGTAGGACGAGCCGTCGGTGACGCTCGCTTTGATGTAGCTGGCCATCCAGCCCGCGTTGTTCACCGCGAAGTAGACCGGCGCACGCTGGTCGTCGAAGGCGCTCTCGGGCACGAAGACGTTCATGCTCTGGTAGCCGCAGCGGGTGTTGCCGATCGTGGTGGTACCGGACATGCCGGACTGCTGCGCGGCGGCGGCGACCGGGGCGGCGACGTAGCAGAGTTCCTTGTAGGAGCGAACCTCGACCGGTTGGCCGTCGACCGTGACGGTGAGCGTCGTGTAGGTGCCGGCGTCGAAGGCCAGGGCGGCGTCCTCCGGGTCCACGACGTGAGCGTGCGACGCGGACCGTCCCTGGGCCGCGACCGCGGACGAGGGCACCGCGAGCGCCGTCAGGGCGAGGGAGCCCGCTATCGCCATGCCCCTCACCCGGCGCCCGCGGCCGGGGACGCGTCCTGCCCGTTCACCCGCCGGACGGGCGGAAGCCGCTCGATCGGAGGATTCCGAGAGCCACTGCATGGGGTCTCCTCTTGTTGCGTATCGAGTGATGTGTGTATCGAGTGATCCACTGGCACCTCGGGCCCAAGGCGTCACGCACGCTACAAGATTGTTAACAAAATACCCAGCAATTTTGCGAACATTTCGCGCCATCCAGCGGCCGCGACACGGGTGCGGGGTGGCGATAGGGCCCGTTCGCACTTACCGCCGGCGCTCCCGGGCGGTCACCATGGGAGAGGCTGTTTGGCCAGCTATGACCTGAATGAGCTGACTCCAGGAGGGCTCATGGACGCCCCGACCGCGACGACGGCGGGCCCGGCCGCGCAGGACGACGCGCAGGAGGACCCGACCGTCCACATTCTCTGGATCAACGCCGGGCTGAGCTGCGACGGGGATTCGGTCTCGCTGACCGCCGCGACCCAGCCGAGCATCGAGGAACTGGCGCTCGGTGCCCTGCCGGGGCTGCCCAAGGTGGCGGTGCACTGGCCCCTGATCGACTTCGAGTGCGGGCCCGTGGAGGGCGCCGACAATTTCGTGGAATGGTTCTTCAAGGCCGACCGGGGCGAGCTGGAGCCCTTCGTGCTGGTCGTCGAGGGGTCCATTCCGAACGAGCGGGTCAAGCCCGAGGGCTACTGGTGCGGCTTCGGGGACGATCCGGAGACGGGTCAGCCCATCACGACCAGTGAGTGGCTGGACCGGCTCACCCCCAAGGCGCTCGCCGTCGTCGCCATCGGTACCTGTGCGACGTACGGCGGTATCCACGCGATGGCGGGCAACCCGACCGGCGCCATGGGAGTGCCGGACTATCTGGGCTGGGAGTGGAAGTCCAAGGCGGGCATCCCGATCGTCTGCATCCCGGGCTGCCCCGTGCACCCGGACAACGCCTCCGAGACCCTGCTCTACCTGCTGTACCAGGCGGCGGGCGCGGCGCCCATGATCCCGCTGGACGAGGAGCTGCGGCCCACCTGGCTGTTCGGCGCCACGGTCCACGAGGGCTGCGACCGCGCCGGCTACTACGAGCAGGGGCAGTTCGCGAGCGAGTACGGATCACCGGAGTGCCTGGTCAAGCTCGGCTGCTGGGGCCCGGTGGTCAAGTGCAACGTGCCCAAGCGCGGCTGGATCAACGGCGTGGGCGGCTGCCCGAACGTCGGCGGGATCTGCATCGCCTGCACCATGCCGGGCTTCCCCGACAAGTTCATGCCGTTCATGGACGAGCCGCCGGGCGGGCACGTGTCCGCGACGGCGAGCGGGATCTACGGATCCGTCATCCGGCGACTGCGGAGCATCACCGCGAAGACCGTCGACAAGGAACCGAAGTGGCGCGGCAGGAGCGAGGAGCTCACGACCGGCTACAAGGCCCCGTGGTGACCACGGTTACCCGCTGAGCAGGACACTCGACAGGAAGGTGGCGCGGCACCATGGCGACGGCGACGAGCAAGCCGGCCGGTGACGGCCTCACGGAGATGTCGTGGGACCCGATCACCCGCATCGTGGGCAGTCTCGGCATCCACACCAAGATCGACTTCAAGACGAAGCGGGTCGCGGAGTGCTACAGCACCTCGTCCGTCTTCCGCGGGTACAGCGTGTTCATGCGCGGCAAGGACCCGCGCGACGCGCACTTCATCACCAGCAGGATCTGCGGAATCTGCGGCGACAACCACGCCACGTGCTCGGTCTACGCCCAGAACATGGCGTACGGCGTGGCACCCCCGCACCTCGGCGAGTGGATCATCAACCTCGGCGAGGCCGCGGAGTACATGTTCGACCACAACATCTTCCAGGAGAACCTGGTCGGTGTGGACTACTGCGAGCGGATGGTCCGCGAGACCAACCCGGGCGTCCTCGAACAGGCCGAGCGCACCGAGGCCCCGCACGCGGCCGACCACGGTTACCGCACCATCGCCGACATCATGCGCTCGCTCAACCCGCTGGAGGGCGAGTTCTACCGTGAGGCGCTCCAGGTGAGCCGCTACACCCGGGAGATGTTCTGTCTGATGGAGGGCCGCCATGTGCACCCCTCCACGCTCTACCCGGGCGGGGTCGGCACGGTCGCGACCATCCAGCTCTTCACCGACTACCTGACCCGGCTCACCCGCTACGTGGAGTTCATGAAGCGGGTCGTCCCGCTCCACGACGACCTCTTCGACTTCTTCTACGAGGCGCTGCCCGGCTACGAGGAAGTGGGCAGGCGCCGGGTGCTGCTGGGGTGCTGGGGCGCGCTGAACGACCCGGAGTACTGCGACTTCCAGTACGCCAACATGGAGAACTGGGGCCGGCGGATGTTCGTCACCCCCGGTGTCATCGTGGACGGCAAGCTGATCACCAACAGCCTCGTCGACATCAACCTCGGCATCCGCATCCTGCTCGGCAGCTCGTACTACGAGGACTGGTCGGGCATGGAGAAGTTCGTCGAGCAGGACCCGCTCGGGAACCCGGTCGACGAACGGCACCCGTGGAACCAGCACACCATCCCGGCCCCGCAGAAGCGGGACTTCGACGACAAGTACAGCTGGGTCATGTCGCCGCGCTGGTTCGACGGCACCGATCATCTGGCCCTGGACACCGGAGGCGGCCCGATCGCCCGGCTGTGGTCCACGGCCCTGTCCGGACTCGTCGACATCGGCTACGTCAAGGCCACCGGGCACAGCGTGCAGATCAACCTGCCGCGCACGATGACCAAGCCGGAGATGGCGCTGGAGTGGAAGATCCCGCAGTGGAGCAACGCCCTCGAACGCAACCGGGCCCGCACCTACTTCCAGGCCTACGCCGCCGCGGCCGCCCTCCACTTCGCCGAGCAGGCGATGGAGGAGGTACGCGCCGGACGCACCCAGACCTGGGAGAAGTTCGACGTGCCGGACGAGTCGATCGGCTGCGGCTTCACCGAGGCGGTCCGGGGTGTGCTCTCCCACCACATGGTGATCAGGGACGGCAAGATCGCCAACTACCACCCGTACCCGCCGACCCCGTGGAACGGCAGCGTGCGCGACTCCTACGGCACACCGGGCCCGTACGAGGACGCGGTGCAGAACACCCCCATCTTCGAGGAGAACCCGCCCGAGAACTTCAAGGGCATCGACATCATGCGGGCCGTCCGCAGCTTCGACCCGTGTCTGCCGTGCGGCGTGCACATGTACGTCGGCGGCGGGAAGACCGTCGAGCAGACGCACATGCCGACGGGGCTGAGCGGACTGGCCGGCTGACCTTCCCGGGATCCGACGTTCATCGCGACCGACCTTCCTCGCGATCGACCTTCCTCAGGAGAGGGGCCTGCCGATGGCCGGACAGGAGACGGGTGAGCGGATAGGCGCACTGCTCGACGAGCTGGCGCGGCAGGCGGGACCGGAGGCGCGCGACGTCGCGGACGAACTGGTGCGCTGCCTCATGGAGTTCTACGGCGAGGGCCTGGCCCGGACCGTACGCCTGCTGCGCTCCGCCCCGAAGGGCGCGGATCCCCTCGCCGTCCTCACCGCCGACGAACTGGTCAGCGATCTGCTGATCCTGCACGACCTGCACCCCGAGGACACCGCGACCCGGGTGGGCCGGGCCCTGGACAAGGTCCGCCCCTACCTCGGCTCGCACGCGGGCGACGTCGAGGTGGCCGGGCTCGACATGGAGGCCGCCGACGGCCCGACGCTGCGCCTCAGGCTGCGCGGCAGCTGCGACGGCTGTCCGTCCTCCACCCAGACCGTGCGCTGGACCATCGAGGAGGCGGTCGCCCGGATCGCCCCCGAGGTCGCGCACATCGAGGTCGAGGGCATGGCCGCCGAGAGCCCGCAGCCCGCACTGCTCCAGATCCTGCCGCACCGCCCGGACGACGCTCCGGGCGAGGCGGTGCCGTCCGGGGAACCGGGCGAGGCGGCGCGCTGGTACGAACTCGGCCCGCGCTCGCTGCCGGTGGGCGACGGCGCCACCGGGGTCACCGAGGTCGCGGGCCGCGCCCTGCTGCTGGTCCGTCTGCCCGGCCAGTTGTACGCCTACCGCGACCGCTGCCCCCTGTGCGCCGCGGGCCTCGCGCCCGCGGTCCTGGACGGCGAACTGCTGGTCTGCGCGGACTGCGGCGCCGCGTTCGACGTCCGCCGGGCCGGCCGTGGGGACCGGGGCCACCTGGATCCCGTACCGCTGCTGGAGGAGAACGGGTCGGTGCGGGTGGCACTGCCCGGCGAGCTGCTGGGGGCGGGGCCATGACCGCCGACGTCCTCAGGCAGTTCACCCGAAGGCCGCCGCCCGAGGGCGAGCGCTGCGACCTGTGCGGGGAGCCGCTGCCCGCCGAGCACCGGCATCTCGTCGACACCTCCCGGCGGTCCCTCAAGTGCTCCTGCCCGCCCTGCCACCTGCTCTTCACCCGGCCGGGCGCGGGACAGGGCCGCTTCCGGGCGGTCCCGGACCGGTATCTCGCCGATCCCGGGTTCGTCCTGGAGGAGGCCGACTGGAACCGGCTCCAGATCCCCGTCGCGCTCGCCTTCTTCTTCCGCAACTCCGAGCTCGGCCGGCTCGCGGCCTTCTATCCGAGCCCGGCGGGCGCCACCGAGAGCGAACTCGACCCGGCGACCTGGGACTCGGTGCTCGGCCGCAGCCGGCTGGCGGAGCTGCTGGAACCCGACGTGGAGGCGCTGCTGCTGCACCGCGGCCGGGACGGCTCGGTGACCTGCACGCTCGTCCCGGTCGACGTCTGCTACGAACTGGTCGGCCGGATGCGGCTGCACTGGAAGGGCTTCGACGGCGGTGCCGAGGCACGCGCGGACATCGCGGAGTTCCTGGAACGGATCACGGCGGCCGCCCGGCCGCCGGAGAACTCCGGGGGCGCCCCGTGACCGATCTCCGGTTCACCTGCACCGGCGTACGCCCCGAACCGTACGGAGCCGGGCCCACGCTGCTGTTCGGGCTGCGTATCGAGGAGGCGGACCACCGGCCGGTCCACGCCCTTGCGCTGCGCTGCCAGATCCGTATCGAGCCCGCCGGACGTTCGTACGAGCCGGAGGAGGTCGGCATGCTGGGCGACCTGTTCGGCGAGCCGAGCCGCTGGAACAGCACGCTCAAGCCGCTGCAGTTCGCCCACACCTCCATCACGGTCCCGGGGTTCACCGGTTCGACGGAGGTCGACCTCCCGGTGCCCTGCACCTACGACACCGAGGTCGCGTCCGCCTCGTACTTCCGGGCGCTGTCCCGCGGCGAGGTCCCGCTGCTCCTGCTCTTCTCCGGCACGGTGTTCACCGGCCACGACGGCTTCCGGGCCGAGCCCGTGCCCTGGCACAAGGAGACGTCGTACCGGATGCCGGTGGACGTGTGGCGGAACATGATCGAGGAGTACTTCCCCAACTCGGGCTGGCTGCGCGTCCGGCTGGACGTCCTGGACGAGCTGCGCCGCTACCGGTCCGCGCACGCCCTGCCGTCCTGGGAGCGGGTCTTCGACGAACTCCTCGCCACCGCCGACGCGAAGGGGGCCGACTGAGATGAGCAATCCCCTGGAGGACCGCTTCGAGCAGGCCCGCACGGTGGCGGACGCCGTCCTGTTCGAGGGATACGTCCTCTACCCCTACCGGGCCTCCGCCGCGAAGAACCAGCTCCGCTGGCAGTTCGGCGTCCTGGTGCCGCCCGCCTGGACCGCCACCACGGGGGAACACTCCGTCCAGCGCACCGAGTGTCTGCTGGAGCCCCGCAAGGGCGACCGCCTCCACGCCGAACTGCGCTTCCTGCACGTCCGGCGGCGCACGGTCGAACGGCTCGACGCCGACGGCGGATACACGGAGGTTCCGGAACTCGACCTTCCCGACCGGGTGTTGGTGCCCTGGGACGAAGGGCACGAGGAACGCGTCCTGATCCATGAGTCGCTCGAAGAACTGACGGGCGATCAGGCGACGCTCCACGCCGTACGGTTCGACCTCCCCGACGCCGTCGAGTACGAGCCGGTGACCGACGCCGAGGGCCGGACGCTGGGCCGGCTCGTGCGGCGCAGACTGCGACTGACCGGCGAACTACGTCCGCGCGTCGAGGAGTTGCCGGGGCCCTACCGGGTGCTGCGGCTCACGGTGAGTGTGCACAACACCACCGTCGTCCCGGAGGACGCCGACGCCGACCGCGAGACCGCCCTCGCCCACAGCCTGATCGGAACCCATCTGCTGTTCGGCGTCCCCGGGGGACGGTTCCTGTCGCTGACGGACCCGCCGGAGTGGGCCCGCCCGGCCGCCGCGAGCTGCCGGAACGACCGCACCTGGCCCGTGCTCGCGGGCCCGCCCGGCACCGACGACGTCATGCTGTCCTCGCCGATCATCCTGGAGGACCATCCCGCCGTCGCCGAGGAGAGCCCGGGGCTCCTCTACGACGCCACCGAGATCGACGAGATCCTCTCGCTGCGCACGGCCGCGCTCACCGACCGGGAGAAGCGGGAGGCCCGCGGCACGGACGCCCGGGCCGCCGGGGTCATCGACCTGGTCGACGACATGCCGGAAGCGGTCCGCGAGCGGCTGCACGGGGCGATCCGGGGGCTGCGCGAGATCACCGGCGAGGACGGCGCCGACGAGCCGCTCCCCGCCGCCCCCGACACCGGCCTGAGTCTGCCCCGGGGCCCGGGGCATCCCTGGTGGGACCCGGCACAGGACGCCGGGGCCGCCGAGGTGCCCGCCGCCGTCGTCATCGACGGCGAGACGGTACGGGCCGGCAGCAGGGTCAGGCTCACCCCCGGCGCCCGGCGCTCCGACGCCCAGGACTCCTTCCTCCACGGCCGGCACGCCACGGTCGAGGCCGTGGTCGGTGACCTCGACGGCGAGACGCACCTCGCCGTCGTCGTGGACGACGACCCCGGCACCGACGTACGCCGGGCCCAGGGACGCTTCCTCTACTTCAAGCCCGACGAGGTGGCACCGCTGAACGAGCGGGAGGAGGAGACGACATGACCGGACCCGTCCGCACCGGCGCGTCCCGTCCGGCCGAGGAACGCGGGACCGGCCGGATTCTCGTCGCCGGGGTCGGCAACGTGTTCCTCCAGGACGACGGGTTCGGGGTGGAGACCGTACGACGGCTCGCCGCCCGCACGCCCGAACTGCCGCCCGGCGTCGAGCTGATGGACGCAGGCATCCGCGGGGTGCACCTCGCCTACCGGCTGCTGGAGGGCTACCGGACGCTCGTGCTGGTGGACCTCGTCAGCCGCGAAGGCCCGCCGGGCACGCTCTACACGATCGACGTCGGCCCCGGACCCCCCACGGCACGGTCCGCACCGGGCCCGCTGGACACGCACGCCATGGACCCGGCCAGTGTGCTGGCCCTGCTGCACGATCTGCACGCCGGCGCGGGCGGCACCCTCCCCGAGGAGGTGTACGTCGTCGGCTGCGAACCCCGCGACACCGGCGAGGGAATGGGCCTGACTCCCCCGGTGGCCGGTGCCGTGGACGCCGCCGCCGACCTGGTGCTCGACCTGGTACGCCGCGCTCCCTCCGTGGCCCGGAGGAGCTGACACCGATGGAGGCAAGGATGGAATGGCAATGGGTTGGCCTGGCCGCGGGCCTCGTACTGGCCTACGGAGTCGCGAGGAACCTGTCGGACATGCGCCGCTACTTGCGCATGCGGCGCATGTGATCCGGTGGACGCCCGTGATCCGGTGGACGCCCGCCGGCGCGTGGACTCCCGCCGTCGCGCCCCGCGCGGCCGCCGACGTCCTCGAGCTGCACGTACCGCTCCAGGAAGAGATGCAGGGCGCCGTGGAGTTCACCCAGGCGCACGAACCACAGGGCGAGGTTCATGGCGCCCTGCTGGGTGATCGCGTAGACACGGCGCGCGGGACCGCTCTCCGAGGCGCGCCAGTGCGAGGTGACCTCACCGCTGCTCTCCATGCCCCGCAGCAGCCGGTAGACATGCGCCTGATCCGCGTCGCCGCAGCCGAAAGCGCCCAGGCGCTGCACCAGTTCATAGCCATGACCTTGGCGTTCGGCCAGCAACAGGAGCAGCACCGGGGTGAGCAGAGCGCGTCGCTCGACCTCTTGCCCGGTCATCGTGCTCTCAGGGTAACCAGCCATGCGCGGGCCTCACATCCGGGCGCGACGGCGCCGGGCGACGGGCCGGCGGCGGGAGGTGAGGGCCGTGCATGAGCTGTCGATCGCCGTGGCGGTCGTCGAACAGGTCGAGGAGGCCGTGCGGGAACAGGGCCGCGCGGTCGCGTCGCTGACCCTTCGGATCGGCGAGCTGGCGGGGGTGGTGCCCGAGGCGCTGGACTTCTCGTTCGGGCTGGCCACGGAGGGCACCGCGCTGGCGGGGTCACGCCTGCTGATCGAGACTGTCGAGGCACGGGGCCGCTGCGAGGGCTGCGGCCGCGAGGTGCCGACCGGGATGCCCCCGGTGCTGTGGTGCGCCGGGTGCGGGACGCCGCTGACCCTGCTCAGCGGCCGGGAGCTGGAGATCGTCCGGGTGACGCTGGCCGACGAACCCCTGGCCGCGCCGGGGACCGTGGACGCGAGGGGTGACGGACCCCCGGGCGGGAAGGGCGCGGACGACGGGCCGCGGCCCGCGCCGTCCGGGCTGCCGCTACGCGACGAGGAGGCGAGCCATGTGCCGCACCGTTGACCTGCATCAGGCCGTGCTCGCCAAGAACGACGAGAACGCGCTCGCGCTGAGGGGCTATCTGGGTGACCGCGGCACGGTGGCGGTGAACCTGCTGTCCAGTCCGGGCAGCGGCAAGACGGCCCTGCTCGAACAACTGCTCGCACGCGCCGTGGCGGGCGGCACCCCGGCCGCCGCCGTCACCGCCGACCTGGCGACCGAGAACGACGCGACCCGGCTGGCCCGCTCCGGCGCGCCGGTGCGGCAGATCCTCACCGACGGACTGTGCCATCTGGAGGCGGGCATGCTCCAGCGGCGGCTGGAGGGCTGGCTGCCCGAGGGCACCCGGCTGCTGTTCGTCGAGAACGTCGGCAATCTCGTCTGTCCGGCCTCCTACGACCTCGGGGAGACCCTGCGCATCGCGCTCGCCTCGGTGACCGAGGGCGAGGACAAGCCGGTCAAGTACCCGACCGCCTTCGGGCTCGCGCACCTGGTCGTGGTCACCAAGACCGACATCGCGGACGCCGTCGGCTTCGACCGGGAGGCGTTCCTGGGAGGTGTCCGGCAGGTCAACCCCGGGGTGCCGGTCCTGGAGACCTCGGCCCGCACCGGCCAGGGGGTCGACGCCCTGCTCGCGCACGTCCTGCGCTGCGCGGCCGGCGAGGAGGCGCACGTACCGGTCCTGGCCCGGCAGCACGAGCGCTACCTGCACAGCCACGGGAACGGCCACGAACACCCGGATGCCGACGTCCACCCGCACCCCGGCGCTCGACAGGCCGGGGCCGGGCCGGGCGGGGAGCAGGAGCGGGCGCGGGGGCGGGAGCGGTGAAGCGGGCCCCGGGGCGCGAGCGCCGGCACATCACCGTCACGGGCGTCGTCCAGGGAGTGGGGTTCCGGCCCTTCGTCTACACCCTCGCGCAGGAACTCGGGCTGACCGGCTGGGTCACCAACAACGCGCGGGGCGTCGAGGCCGAGGTGGAGGGTCCGGCCGCCGGCGTGGCCGAGTTCTGCGCGCGGATCGGGACGCGTCCGCCGCCGCTCGCGGTCGTCGAGTCGGTCGAGCACCGGACCGTGCCCCTGGAGAACGACGGCTCGGTGTTCACCATCCGCCCCTCCTCCGGCGGGCCGGGCCGCACCCTGGTCTCCCCGGACACCGCGACCTGCGACGACTGTCTGCGCGAGCTCGCGGACCCCGCCGACCGGCGGTACCGGCACCCGTTCATCACCTGCACGCACTGCGGTCCGCGGTTCACGATCGTGACCTCGCTGCCGTACGACCGGGACAGCACCACCATGGCGGGCTTCCCGATGTGCGCGGACTGCGCCCGTGAGTACGCGGACCCGGCCGACCGGCGCTTCCACGCCCAGCCGATCGCCTGCCCGGCGTGCGGTCCCCGGCTCACGCTGCGCACGGGGGCGGACGACCCGGGCGAGCTGAGCGACGGCGAGGCGCTCGCGGAGGCCCGTCGCCTGCTGGCCGAGGGCGCCGTGGTCGCGGTCAAGGGGATCGGCGGCTACCACCTGGCGTGCGACGCGGGCGATCCCGCGGCCGTGCGCACCCTGCGCAAGCGCAAGAACCGCGGCGGCAAGCCCTTCGCGGTACTGGCGGATTCGCCGGAGACCGTCGAACGGCTGGCCCATGCCGGTCCGGCGGAGCGGGAGCTGCTGCTCGGGCCGCGCAAGCCGGTGGTCCTGCTGCGGCGGCGGGCGGGGGCGGGCGAGGAGATCGCGGCGGGGGTCGCGCCGGGCAGCCCCGACCTCGGCTTCATGCTCCCGTACACGCCGGTGCACCGGCTGCTGCTCGGTCTGCCCGGTGATCCGCCGGGTCCCGCCGTCCTCGTCATGACCAGCGGGAACCGCTCGGGCGAGCCCATCGTCACCGACGACGCCGAGGCGCTGACCCGGCTGGCGGGGCTCGCCGACGCCTGGCTCGCCCACGACCGGCCGATCCACGTGCCCTGCGACGACTCGGTGGTCCGGGTGTGCGCGGGAGCCGAGCTGCCGGTGCGCCGGTCGCGCGGCTACGCCCCCTTCCCGATCGCGCTGCCGGTGCCGGTGGTCCCGGCGCTGGCCGTGGGCGGCGACCTGAAGAACACCTTCTGCGCCGGGGACGGCCGCTACGCCTGGCTGTCCGCGCACGTCGGGGACATGGACGACCTGGCCACCCTGAACGCCTTCGAGCGGGCCACCGGCCATCTGACGGACCTCACCGCCGTCGCGCCGCGCCTGCTCGTCGCCGACCGGCATCCCGGCTACCGCGCCACCCTGTGGGCACGGCGCACCGCCGAGGCCCGCGGCCTGCCCCTGCGCCAGGTGCAGCACCACCACGCCCATGTCGCCTCGGCGATGGCCGAGCACGGTCTGGACGGTTCGGAGCCGGTGATCGGCGTCGCCTTCGACGGGACCGGTTACGGCGACGACGGGGCCGTGTGGGGCGGTGAGGTGCTGCTCGCCGACTACGACGGATACCGGCGGTTCGCCCATCTGGGCTATGTCCCGCTGCCGGGGGGTGACGCGGCCGTACGCAACCCCTACCGGATGGCGCTGTCGCACCTGCGGGCCGCGGGACTGCCCTGGCGGGACGAGCTGCCGTGCGCGGCGGCGGCCACCCCGGAGGAACGGCGGCTGCTGGAACGGCAGCTGGAACGGGGGTTCAACTGCGTTCCCACGTCCAGCATGGGACGCCTCTTCGACGCGGTGTCCTCCCTCGCGGGCGTCTGCCACCGGGTGGAGTACGAGGCGCAGGCGGCCATGGAACTGGAGAACGCGGCCCTGGCGGACCTGGCGGGGCCGCTCGCCGACGACGAGCGGAACGACGCGTACCGGTTCATGCTGAGAGCGGTCCGTCAGGACCCCGGGGCGCCGCTGATCGCCGACCCGGCACCGGTCCTGGCCGCCGCCGTGGCGGACATCGGGGCCGGCGTCACGGCCGGGCCGGTGGCCCGCCGGTTCCATCGGGCCGTGACCGGCCTGGTCCTGGAGGTGTGCACGGTGGCACGAGAGAGGACCGGCATCGGCACGGTCGCCCTCAGCGGCGGGGTGTTCTGCAACGCCCTGCTCACCGAGGGCTGCGGCGCCGTCCTGGAACGGGACGGCTTCACCGTGCTGAGGCACCACAGGGTTCCCCCCAACGACGGCGGTCTGGCCCTCGGCCAGCTGGTCGTCGCCGCCCGGTCGCGGCACTAGCGCGACCGGGAGCGCACGAGCGAGGCAGGAGCGAGTCATGTGTCTGGCCGTACCCGGCCGAGTGCTGGAGATCGAGGAACGCGACGCCACACGGATGGCCAAGGTGGACTTCGGCGGTGTCGTCAAGAACGTGTGTCTGGAGTACGTGCCGGACATGAAGGTCGGTGACTACGCCATCGTCCACGTGGGATTCGCGCTGCAGCGACTGGACGAGGAGTCGGCGAAGCAGACCCTGGAGCTCTTCGAGAACCTCGGAGTGCTGGAGGAGGAGTTCGGCGACGCCTGGGGCAAGGCCGCCCGGGACGCGGGTACCGAGCGCCCCGCCGGAACCGGGCTCCCGCCCGTGGACGGCTTCGAGAAGGAGGCCCGGTCATGAAGTACCTGGACGAGTTCAGCGACCCTGTCCTTGCCAAGCGGCTCTTCGACGACATCAGGGCGAACACCACCCGGCCCTGGTCCCTCATGGAGGTCTGCGGCGGCCAGACGCACTCGATCATCCGCCACGGCATCGACCAGCTCCTGCCCGAGGAGATCCAGTTGATCCACGGGCCGGGCTGCCCGGTCTGCGTGACCCCGCTGGAGATCATCGACAAGGCGCTGGAGATCGCCTCCCGCCCGGACGTGATCTTCTGCTCCTTCGGCGACATGCTGCGCGTGCCCGGCAGCGGGCGCGACCTGTTCAAGGTCAAGAGCGAGGGCGCGGACGTACGCGTCGTGTACTCGCCGCTGGACGCGCTGAAGATCGCGCAGGAGAACCCCGACCGGCAGGTCGTGTTCTTCGGCATCGGCTTCGAGACCACGGCCCCGCCCAACGCGATGACCGTCTACCAGGCCAAGAAGCTGGGCATCCCCAACTTCAGCCTGCTGGTCTCGCACGTCAAGGTGCCCCCGGCCATCGACGCGATCATGAACTCGCCCGACTGCCGGGTGCAGGCGTTCCTCGCCGCCGGGCACGTCTGCACGGTGATGGGCATGGCCGAGTATCCCGAACTCGCCGAGCGGCACCGGGTGCCGATCGTCGTGACGGGCTTCGAGCCGCTCGACATCCTGGAGGGCATCCGCCGTGCGGTACGCCAGCTGGAGGCCGGACAGCACACCGTGGAGAACGCCTACCCGCGCGCGGTGCAGCCCGAGGGGAGCCCCGCGGCCCGCGCCATGCTCTCCGACGTCTTCGAGGTGACCGACCGGGCCTGGCGCGGGATCGGCGTGATCCCGGGGAGCGGCTGGCGGCTGTCGCCCAAGTACCGCGAGTTCGACGCCGAGCACCGCTTCTCGGTGACCGGTATCGAGACCCAGGAGTCGACCGTCTGCCGCAGCGGCGAGGTGCTCCAGGGCCTCATCAAGCCGCACGAGTGCGCCGCGTTCGGCAAGGAGTGCACCCCGCGCAACCCGCTGGGCGCGACGATGGTCTCCAGCGAGGGCGCGTGCGCCGCCTACTACCTCTACCGGCGTCTCGGGACCCCGGACAAGGAGGCGAGCTCCGTTGGCTGACTCCGCACACGCTCCGGTCGACTTCTCCTCCTGGACCTGCCCGGCGCCGCTGCGCGACCACGACAGGATCGTGATGGGGCACGGTGGCGGCGGCACGCTCTCCGCCGAACTGGTGGAGCACCTGTTCGCGCCCGCCTTCGGCAGTGACGTGCTCGCCGAGCTCGGCGACTCCGCCCATCTGCTGCTGGGCGGCGCCCGGCTCGCCTTCTCCACCGACTCCTTCGTCGTACGCCCGCTGTTCTTCCCCGGCGGCAGCATCGGGGACCTCGCCGTCAACGGCACGGTCAACGACCTGGCCATGGCGGGGGCCGTACCGGCCTACCTCTCCTGCGGGTTCATCCTGGAGGAGGGCGTCGAGCTCTCCGTCGTGGGGCGGGTGGCCGAGGCGCTGGGCGAGGCGGCCCGGACCGCCGGGGTGGTGGTCGCGACCGGTGACACCAAGGTCGTCGACGCGGGCCACGGCGACGGCATCTTCATCAACACCGCCGGGATCGGCCTGATCCCGGACGGCGTCGACATCCGCCCGCAGCGCGCGGCCCCCGGTGACGTGGTGCTGGTCAGCGGACCGATCGGCGTGCACGGGGTGGCGATCATGAGCGTGCGGGAGGGGCTCGAGTTCGGCGTCGAGATCCAGAGCGACACCGCGTCGCTGGCCGGTCTGGTCGCGGACATGCTGGCGGTCTGTCCCGACCTGCATGTGCTGCGCGATCCGACCCGCGGCGGCCTGGCCACCTCGCTGAACGAGATCGCCGCGGCGGCGCGGGTCGGCATCACGCTGGACGAGCGGTCCCTGCCCGTCCCGGAGACGGTCGCCAACGCCTGCGCCTTCCTCGGTCTGGACCCGCTGTACGTGGCCAACGAGGGCAAGCTGGTGGCGTTCGTGGCGGCCGAGCACGCCGACGCCGTGCTCGCGGCGATGCGCGCCCACCCGCTGGGCAAGGAGTCCGTGGCGATCGGCCACTGCGTTCCCGACCATCCCGGCATGGTGGTCGCGGCCACCGGCCTGGGCGGCACCCGGGTGGTGGACATGCCGCTCGGCGAGCAGCTTCCGCGCATCTGCTGACCCACCGCGCCCACGGCTGACACCTCGTCGGCCGGCACGAACGCTCCCGAGGCCGGCCCTCGGTGACGACCCGCGTCACGCGGGCGTCACCGAGGGCCGGCCCTTTTCCGTGCCCGGGGCGTGTGCAACCCTCTCGCAACGTCCGGTCTGGTCGGCTGGTCCGCGACAGCCGTGAGACCCGAGGGGGAGAGCCGATGGACGTCGTCCCGCGCGTGGAGCTGACGCCTGTGGCCGCCGAACTGCTGCGGCGACTGCGCGGCCGGCACGGACCGCTGATGTTCCATCAGTCGGGCGGCTGCTGCGACGGCAGCGCGCCCATGTGCTTTCCGGAGGGCGAGTTCCGCACCGGCGGTTCCGACGTGCTGCTGGCCGAGCTGGAGGTCGAGGGCGTCGAGGAGCCGGTGACGTTCTGGATCTCGAAGAGCCAGTACGCGCTGTGGAGCCACACGCGTCTGATCGTCGACGTCGTGCCGGGCCGGGGCAGCGGCTTCTCCCTCGAAGCACCCGAAGGAGTGCGTTTTCTGATCCGTTCCCGCGTGGTCGGCGCCTAGCCACCGGCACGGGCCCCTGTCTCTGGTGCAATTCCCCTGAGTCCTGGCACAGTTGACGAGGCATCAGGGGGCACCGTGACGCGTCTTGGCAGACGGTTCAGAACGGCACTGACGGTCTTCACGGCAACCGGAGCGCTGGCCGGTGCGGCCCTGACGGGGGCGGCTCCGGCCGGCGGCGCGGAGAGCGCGACGGACATCGCGCCCGGCGTCGAGTACACACAGCTGGACATCCCGGCGGCCAGGGGAGTGGCGCACGCGCATGTGCTGAACGTCGATCTGCGCAATCCCCATGTGCGCGTCGATCTCCTCCACCCCGGCACCGTGGCGTCCCGGAAGCCCGTGTCCGAGCTGGCCGGCTCCCGGGGCGCGGTCGCCGGCGTCAACGGCGACTTCTTCAACATCACGGAGACCCAGCATCCGGGCGTCGAGGCGACGGGCGCGACCGTGGGTCCGGCGATCGCGAGCGGCCGCGGGCTCAAGGCCGCGGTCCCGAACGGCCAGCGGTTCGGACCCGCGCTGCCGCCCGGCACGACCACCGAGGACGTGTTCGGTGTGGGCGTCGACCGCCGGGCCCGGCTGGACAGCGTGGCCCTCGACGGGTCCGTCCGCGGCCCCGACGGCACCTGGCCGCTCGGCGGGTTCAACCAGTACGCGCTGCCGGTCGGTTCCGTCGGCGCGTTCACCGCGGACTGGGGCGGCGTCTCGCGGGTGCGCGCGACCTGCGGTACGGACACGGACCGGGCCGCGCCGTGCAGCACCGACACCTACGAGGTGACGGTCCGCCGCGGGCGGGTCGTGGCCGCCGCCGGCACTCCGGGCGGCGGAGCCATCGCGCCCGGCACCACCGTGCTGGTCGGCCGCGAGGCGGGCGCCCAGCGGCTGCGGAAGCTGTCCGTGGGCGAACGGGTCGGGGTGCGGCACCGGCTGGTGGCGCGGTCCTCCCGGGTGCCGTACCGCTTCGCGGTCGGGGGCTATCCGATGATGACCGGCGGCGTGCCGCTGCCCGGTCTGGACGACAGGACCTCCGCCGTACGGACCGCGGTGGGCTTCTCCGACCACGGGCACCGGATGCAGCTCCTCGCCCTGGACGGCGCCCCGGAGTTCCGCGGCGGTCTCACCATCGCCGAAGTGACGGCGGCGATGCGGCGGTTGGGGTCGCAGGACGCCTTCAGTCTGGACGGCGGCGGATCCACCACGATGGTCGCGCGGCAGGCGGGGGCGGACACCGTCAGCGTCCTCAACCACCCGAGCGGCGGCACCGAGCGTCCCGTCCCGAACGGTATCGGGGTGTTCACGCGCCCGTGAGACGGCGGCACGTCATGGCGTCAGGCTGCCCACGATGTCCGCGGTCGCGGTGAGACCGCTGTGGATGGTCGGCGCCATGCTCGTGCTGGCCAGCAGGAACCCGAGCAGCGCGCAGACCAGCGCGTGGGACATCTTCAGCCCTCCGTTGCGCAGGAAGATCACCGCCAGCAGCAGGAGCAGCAGCACCGCAGAGATGGAAATGGCCATCGTCAACCTCCTCCGCCACGTCCGCTTCGCGGCGTTCGGCCGCAAGTGTGGCGTAGCGGAGGGATCGCCCGGGCGGCTGACGTGTCCCCCGAACGGGTGGTCTTCTACCGTCGGTCGTGGGCGTCCAGGAACTCTTCGAGACCGCCCAGGTCATCGGTGTTGAGGTAGTCGACGTCGGCGGCGAGGAGTTCACGCCAGAGCGCCTCGCGTGTCGGACCCGCGAGGTCGGGGGTGGCCCAGAACCGGACCTTCTGCCGGCGCGCGTGCGCGGCCGCCATGATGCCCCGCAGTTTCTCGCGCTCGGCGCCCGGGAACGGGCCCTCACCCAGCCAGCTGAAGTTGAGTGTCCAGTTGTCGCTGATCAACGGGATGAAGGAGGCGGGGGCGGCGCTGCCGAGGTCGGCGAGCCGGCCGTCGTAGAAGGCGAGCCGCTCGGTCTGCGCCTCCATGGGCACGCGCGCGGCGCGGTCCCCGGAGATCACGGCCGTGACCGGGCCGCGGTGCACCCGGCCGTGCGCGTACCTCGTGAACAGGTGCCGGTAGCGGCGCAGATGACGGTCGAGTTCGAGGTATGTCGAGGAGCCCTCGGTCTTGATGTCGACGAGCAGTTGCAGCGGCTCGTGATGTCCCCGGTACACCGAGCCGTGGTTGGCCCTGACGCGGGCGGCCAGCGGTTCGAGGTAGAGGGATTCGAGTGTGCGGGTGGGGTCGAGGTCCACCGGGTCGTGGGCGACCAGGAGTTGGCCGCCCACGAGGTAGATGTCGGCCTCGACGCTGCCGAAGCGGTGGTCGAGCGCGTCGAGGAGAGGGCGCGGGTGCTCGTAGTCGTTGTGCGCGTGGGCGCGCCACTGAGGGCGCGTTCGGGGCTTCGCCTCGCCTGCCAGGGCCCGCGACGCGGGCAGGGCGATCGAGCCCGCGAGGGCGGCGCCGAAGGTGGTGAGGGCTCTGCGACGGGTGGTGAGGGCCATGTTCCGCCTCCCTTGAGGGGTGCCGTACGGGACCTCAGGGAGTATGCGGCCGGTGGGGCTCAAGAAACCCTGCCCTCAGGGGAGTTGGCCGGACCGACGCTGCGCGTTCACTTCACCGGATCCGGGCGGGTCCGGGCGTTCCCCCTCCCCTCCCCGCTGTCGCGGGCGCACGAAAAAAGCCCGCCCCGGGTGGGGCGGGCTTCGCTCGGAAGGGTGTCAGGGTGCCTGGAGATCGACCAGTTCGGCCAGCGCCGCGCGATGCGCGCCCGCCGTGCCGTAGGCGATCGAGTCGGCCTTGGCGCGCTTCAGATACAGGTGGGCCGGGTGCTCCCACGTCATGCCGATGCCGCCGTGCAGCTGGAGCGCCTCCTCCGCGGCGTGTACGGCGACGGGTGCCGCGTACGCCTGGGCGACGGCGACGGCCACGTCGCTGTCCGCGCTGCCGGTGGCCAGCGCGTCGGCGGCGTTCCGCGCGGCGGCACGGGTGTTGACGACCTCCAGCCACACCTGGGCCAGCCGGTGCTTGAGCGCCTGGAATCCGCCGACCGGCCGGTTGAACTGCTTGCGCTCCTTGAGGTAGCGGACCGTCTCCGTCAACGACCAGTCGGCGAGCCCGAGCTGCTCGGACGCGAGCAGTCCGGCGCCGGCCCGCAGCGCACGCCGTACGGCCGCGGGCGCGTCCGCGGTGAGCTGCCGCGCGGGCGCGGAGTCGAAGGTGACGCGGGCGAGCGGCCGGGTCTGGTCGAGGCTGACCTGCGGGACGATCGTGACGGCGTCCGCGTCGACGGCGTACAGCCCGCCGTCCTCGGCCGGGACGAGCAGGACATCGGCGGCCGCCGCGTCCGCGATGCCCGTCAACTCCCCGTGCAGGGAACCGTTCTCCAGCCGTACGGCTTGGTGGGCGCCGCCCGGTCCGACGTTCAGCGGGACGGCGAGGGCGCCCACCCTCCGGCCGGAGGCGAGTGCGGCGAGCAGTTCGGCCGCGACCGGTCCCTCGCAGGCCAGCAGCGCCTCGGTCGCGACCACGGCGCTCGTCAGATAGGGCACGGGGGCGACCGCGCGGCCCAACTCCTCCAGGACCACGGCGGCTTCGCGGTGCGTGGCACCCTGGCCGCCCTGCTCCTCGGGCACCAGCAGGCCCGCGAGGCCCATGCTCTCCGCGAGGGCCTTCCACAGCTCGGGGTCGTGCGGAGTGCCGGACTCGCCGCGGGTGATCACGTCCGCCGCGGCGCAGCGGTCGGTGAGGAGGTCGCGGACGGCGGCGCGCAGCGCCTCTTCCTCCTCGGTGTAGAGCAGATCCGGCTCGGTGCTCACCTGGCTCATCGGGCGAGGTCCTTCCATGCGACGTCCTTGTCGGTGCGCGGCTCGGACGGCAGGCCGAGGACGCGTTCGGCGACGATGTTCAGCAGGACCTCGCTGGTCCCGCCCTCGATGCTGTTGCCCTTGGAGCGCAGGTAGCGGTATCCGGCGTCCCGGCCGGTGAAGTCGACCAGTTCGGGCCGGCGCATCGTCCAGTCCTCGTACAACAGGCCTTCCTCGCCGAGGAGTTCGACCTCCAGTCCGCTGATCTCCTGGTTCAGCCGGGCGAAGCCGAGCTTCATGCCGGAGCCCTCGTGACCGGGCTGGCCCTGGGCGAGCTGCTGGCGCAGCCGTTCGCCGGAGAGCCGGGCGACCTCGGCCTCGACCCACAGCCTCAGCAGCCGCTGGTGCGTGTCGTGGGTGCGCAGTTCGGGCCGCTCGCGCCAGGTCTTCGCGACCGGGCCGATCATGCCGCCCTCGCGCGGGATGCGCATGCCGCCGATGGACACGCGCTCGTTCATCAGGGTGGTCTGCGCGACCCGCCAGCCGTCGCCGACCTCGCCGAGGCGGTGTGCGTCGGGGATGCGGACGCCGGTGAGGAAGACCTCGTTGAACTCGGCCTCGCCGGTGATCTGGCGCAGCGGCCGCACCTCGACGCCCGGGTCGGTCATGTCGCAGATGAAGTAGGTGATGCCCCGGTGCTTGGGCACGTCCGGGTCGGTGCGGGCGATGAGGATGGCCCAGCGGGCGAGGTGGGCGCTGGAGGTCCACACCTTCTGTCCGTTGATCACCCACTCTCCCCCGCTCCCGGCCTCGGCGGTGTCCGAGTGGACCGCGCGGGTGCCGAGCGCGGCCAGGTCCGAGCCCGCGCCGGGCTCGCTGAAGAGCTGGCACCACACCTCCTCGCCGACCCACAGGGGCCGCAGGAAGCGCCGCTTCTGCTCCTCGGTGCCGAAGCCGAGGATGGTCGGGGCGGCCATGCCGAGGCCGATGCCGATCCGCCGGGGGTCGTTGTCGGGTGCGCCCGCGGCCGCCAGTTCGGCGTCCACGACGGCCTGGAGGCGGCGCGGGGCTCCGAGTCCGCCGAGGCCCTCGGGGTAGTGCACCCAGGCGAGCCCGGCGTCGAAGCGGGCCCCCAGGAAGTCGAGCCGGTCCGTTTCCCCGGGCGGGTACGCGGCCAGCAGCTCCTGGGTGCGGCGGCGCAGTTCGGCTGCGTCGGTCATGCGGCGGCTCCGTTCTCCAGTGTGGGCACCACGGCGATCCGTCCGGTGGTGACTCCGTCGGCGACGCGCTGCACGGCGGCGGCGGCTCCGCCCAGCGGCACCCGCTCGCTCACCAGCGGCTTGATCGCGCCCCGTGCGGCCAGTTCGGTGAGCTGCTCGTGGCAGTGCAGGACGAGCTTCGGGTTCTTGGTGTTGTACAGGCCCCAGTGCAGGCCGACGATCGCGTAGTTCTTGACGAGGGCGTGGTTCAGCGCGGGGCTCGGGATCGAGCCGCTCGCGAACCCGACGACCACGATCCGGCCCTCGAAGGCGACGACCTTGGTGGACTGGGTGTAGGCCTCGCCGCCCACGGGGTCGTAGATCACGTCCGCGCCGCGTCCGCCGGTCGCCTCCTTGACGGCGGCGATGACGTCCTCGGCGCGCCGGTCGACGACGACGTCGCAGCCCAGCTCGCGCGCCACGGCGGCCTTGTCGGCGCCGCCCACGACACCGATGACCCGCGCTCCCGCGGCCTTTCCGAGCTGCACGGCCGCGCTGCCGACCCCTCCGGCGGCCGCGTGGACGAGCAGCGTCTCGCCGGCCTCCAGGCGGGCCCGGCGGTGCAGGCCGAACCAGCCCGTCTGGTAGCCGATGTGCAGGGCCGCGGCCTCGGCGTCGTCGAGGGCGTCGGGGGCCGGCAGCAGGGCGGCGGCGTCCGCGACCGCGTACTCGGCGAAGCCGCCGTGCGGCAGGGCGGGATTGGCGATCACCCGGCGGCCGTCCTCGGTCTCGCCGCAGATCTCCACTCCCGGCGTGAACGGCAGCGGGGGCCTGACCTGGTACTGACCGCGGCACATCAGCGCGTCCGGGAAGTTGATGTTCGCGGCGCGTACCTTGAGCAGGACCTGGCCGTCACCGGGCGTCGGCCGATCCACCTCCAGGAGGCGCATCGCCTCTGCGGGCTCGCCGTTCTGGTGCACTTGCCATGCCTGCATGCGGGCCTCCAGGGGACTGTGTCGGCTGACCGGGGTCCATCGCATACTAAGCGGTCGCTTGCCACCCTGGGAACAGCGGACGCCCCACGTCTTCGCCCAGCCCCGGCGCCGGCGCCCGCCGCCGCGCCGCCGCCCGCTCTCACGGCTCCGTGGACCGGGCCTTGGGACGCGCCCGTACGTGCATCCGTTCCCCCTGCGGGCCGAAGAGGCTCAGGAACTCCGCGGGCCCCTCCCCCGTCGACCCGAACCAGTGCGGCACACGGGTGTCGAACTCCGCCGCCTCCCCGGCCTCCAGCACGACGTCGTGCTCGCCGAGGACCACCCGCAGCCGCCCGGAGAGCACGTACAGCCATTCGTAGCCCTCGTGCGTGCGCGGATCGGGTTCCGTCGTCCGCTTCGGTTCGAGCACCTTGTAGGCCTGGAGTCCGCCGGGCTGGCGGGTCAGCGGCCAGTACGTGCGGCCATGGCGCACGATCGGCTCGGCACGCACCCGGGGATCGCCGACCGGCGGGGCACCGACCAGTTCGTCCAGCGGAACCTGATGGGCCCGCGCGATGGGCAGCAACAGCTCCAGGCTGGGCTTGCGCAGCCCCGACTCCAGGCGCGAGAGCGTACTCACCGAGATGCCGGTCGCCTCGGACAGCCCGGCCAGGGTCGCCCCGCGCTCCTTCCTGATCCGGCGCAGCCGCGGACCCACCTCGGCGAGGACCTCGTCCGTCGCCGCGTCGCCGGTCATCCCGCGCCCGCCGCCGTCGCTCTCGCCCGCACGGGCCGCGTCACTCATCCCTCTATTGCAGAATCGGCAAAGGCGTTTGTCAATCCGGCGGGTTCGGGGCGACCTTCTCCATGGAGGTGGTCACCATGACCGAGGCAAGGACAGGGACGGCGACAGGGACATCGGCCGGTACGTACGAGGTGGTCGTCGTGGGCGGCGGCACGGCGGGGCTCTCCGCGGCCCTCGTCCTCGGCCGGGCTCGGCGCCGGACACTCGTCGTCGACGAGGGCGCGCCCCGCAACGCGCCCGCCGCGCACATGCAGGGCTATCTGACCCGCGACGGCATGCCGCCCGCCGAGTTCCTCGCCGAGGGCCGGCGGGAGGTCGAGGGGTACGGCGTGGAGATCGTCCGGGGCCGGGCGGTGGACGTCGTCCGGGACGGTGCCGGCGAGTTCGACGTCACGCTCGGGTCCGGCGACACCGTCCACGCGCGCCGGCTGATCGTCACGACGGGTCTGGCCGACGAGTTGCCGTCGGTGCCCGGAGTCGCCGAACGCTTCGGGCGCGATGTGCTGCACTGCCCGTACTGCCACGGCTGGGAGGTCCGCGACGAGGCCTTCGGCGTGCTGGCCACGACGCCGATGAGCGTGCACCAGGCGCTGATGGTCGGCCAGTGGTCGAACGACGTCACGCTGTTCCTGCACACGGTGGCCGAGGACGAGCTCGCGGACGAGGACCTGCGCCGGCTCGCCGCCGCCGGGGTCGCCGTGGTGCCCGGCGAGGTGGCGGAGCTGGTGGTCGCCGGGGACCGGCTCACCGGTGTGCGGCTCGCGGACGGGACCGCGCACGACCGCTCGGTGCTGTTCGTGGCGCCGCGCCCGGTACCGCGGACCGGCCTGCTCGAACGGCTGGGCGCGGAACTGCGGGAGACGCCGTTCGGCAGCTACCCGGTCGTCGACCCGACCGGGCTCACGAGCGTGCCCGGCGTCTGGGCCGCCGGCAACGCCGCCGGTTTCGCGGAGCAGGTGGTGAACGCGGCGAGCGGCGGATACCGCGCGGCGGCCACGCTCAACGGCGAACTCCTGTTCGCGGACCTCGACGCGGCGATCGCGCGCGGGCAGGGCTGAGACCCCCGGCCCGGGGCACACACGGACCGGCCTCAGACCCGTCGGCCGGCGAAACGCCCGGACAGGACCGAGAGCCCGCCACCCGGCGACACACCCGGACAGGGTTGAGAGCCCGCCCCCGAAGGGGCCTGCGGGGACACGACCGGAACACGCCGCCCGGGGGCACGTTCCGCGTCCCGTACGGGTGTGAACCGGGCGCCCGCGTTGCACGATGGCTGCATGCTGCTGAGCAGGCTCGCCCATGTGTCCCACGAGGTCGCCGCCACCTCGGCACGGTCCCGGAAGACCGCTCTGCTCGCGGAGCTGTTCCGGGACGCCGAGGCGGACGACGCGCCGGTCGTGATCCCGTATCTGGCGGGCCGGCTGCCGCAGGGCCGCATCGGCGTCGGCTGGAAGGTGCTGAGCACACCGGTCGCCCCCG
This sequence comes from Streptomyces sp. NPDC002698, assembly GCF_042888945.1. NCBI lineage: Bacteria > Bacillati > Actinomycetota > Actinomycetes > Kitasatosporales > Streptomycetaceae > Streptomyces > Streptomyces sp. NPDC002698. The sequence goes on along the minus strand of NZ_JBIAQM010000004.1, from coordinate 160,370 downwards.
CCGCCGAACCCACCCTCACCGTGCGCGAGGTGGACGCCCGGCTCACCGCGCTCGGCAAGGTCTCCGGCACCGGCTCGCAAGCCGAACGGGCCCGCCTGGTGGGCGAGTTGATGGCGGCGGCCACGGAGGAGGAACAGCGTTTCCTGTTCGGGCTGCTCACCGGCGAGGTGCGCCAGGGCGCGCTGGACGCGCTCGCGGTGGAGGGGCTCGCGGAGGCGACCGGCGCGCCCGCGGGGGACGTACGCCGGGCGGTGATGCTGGCGGGTTCCCTGCGGGCGGTGGCGCGGGCCCTGCTCGCGGACGGTCCGGGAGCGCTGGACGGATTCCGGCTCACCGTCGGCCGCCCGGTGCTGCCGATGCTGGCGCACTCCGCCTCCTCCGCCTCCGAAGCGGTCGGCAAGCTCGGCGCCTGCGCGGTCGAGGAGAAGCTCGACGGCATCCGGGTGCAGCTGCACCGGAACGGCGAGGACGTCCGCGTCTACACCCGCACCCTCGACGACATCACCGACCGACTGCCCGAACTCACCGCAGCGGCCATGGAGTTGCGGGGCGAGCGGTTCATCCTGGACGGCGAGGTGATCGCACTGGACGACCGGGGGCGGCCGCGTTCCTTCCAGGAGACGGCCGCGCGGGTGGGCTCCCGCGTGGATGTGGCGGCGGCCGCGCGGACCGCGCCCGTCTCCCCCGTCTTCTTCGACGCCCTGTCCGTGGACGGGCGGGATCTGCTGGATCTGCCGTTCACCGACCGGCACGCGGAGCTGGCACGGCTGGTGCCCGAGCCGATGCGGGTCCGGCGGACGCTCGTGCCGGGGCCGGGCGATGCCGCGCGGGCCGAGACGTTTCTCGCCGACACGCTGGCCCGGGGACACGAGGGCGTCGTGGTGAAGGCCCTCGACGCCCCCTACAGCGCGGGCCGGCGCGGTGCCGCCTGGCTCAAGGTCAAACCCGTACACACCCTCGACCTGGTGGTCCTGGCCGCCGAATGGGGTCACGGGCGGCGCACCGGCAAGCTCTCGAACCTGCACCTGGGCGCCCGTACCGCCGACGGCTCGTTCGCGATGCTCGGCAAGACGTTCAAGGGCATGACCGACGCGATGCTCACCTGGCAGACCGACCGGTTCCGGGAGCTGGCCGTCTCGGACGACGGCCACGTGGTGACCGTACGGCCCGAGCTCGTCGTCGAGATCGCGTACGACGGGCTGCAGCGGTCCACCCGTTACCCGGCCGGCGTCACCCTCCGCTTCGCCCGGGTCGTGCGCTATCGCGAGGACAAGCGGGCGGCCGAGGCCGACACCGTGGACACCCTGCTGGCCGCCCACCCGGAGGTGACGCGATGAGCGCCGGACAGCACGGACGCAGGAGCGCGGGGCTCCTGTTGTTCCGGCACACCGACCACGGCGTGGAGGTATTGGTCGGCCATATGGGCGGCCCGTACTTCGCGCGGCGCGACGCCGGCGCCTGGACCCTTCCCAAGGGAGAGTACGAGCCCGACGAGACAGCCTGGGACGCCGCCCGCCGTGAGTTCCGCGAGGAGCTCGGGCTGCCGCCGCCCGACGGCGAGGCGCTCGCGCTCGGCGAGGTCACCCAGACGAACGGCAAGGTGGTCACGGCCTGGGCTATCGAGGCGGATCTCGATCCGGCGGCCGTGGTCCCCGGCACGTTCACGATGGAGTGGCCGCCGAAATCGGGGCGGCGGCAGGAGTTCCCCGAACTCGACCGGGTGGAGTGGATGACCCCGGAGCGAGCCCGCCCCCTGCTCATCAAGGGGCAGACCGTGTTTCTCGACCGGCTGGCCGAGCACTCGGCCTGAGAGCCGGTGTTCGGCCTGCAGCGTCGGCTCACCTCGGGGACCCGCCCGCGTTGCGCCGCGCGGCACCGCGCGGGAGGGTCGGGGAACAGCCAGCTTTCAGGAGGTCGGCCATGCCCATCGCGACGGTGAACCCGGCGAACGGCGAGACGCTCAAGACGTACGACGCCCTCGGTGCCGAGGAGATCGAGCGCAGGCTCGCTGCCGCCGAGGCCACGTTCCGCACGTATCGCACCACCCCGTTCGCCGAACGGGCCCGGCTCATGCACCGCGCGGCCGCCCTCCTGGACGAGGACCTCGACGACATCGGCCGGGTGATGACCACCGAGATGGGCAAGCCGGTCAAGCAGGCCCGGGCGGAGGCCGCCAAGTGCGCCAAGGCCATGCGCTGGTACGCCGACCACGCCGAGGACCTGCTCGCCGACGAACTGGCCGCCCCCGCCGACGCCGCGGACTCCGGGGCCTCCCGGGTCCTCGCGCGCTACCGGCCGCTCGGCCCCGTACTCGCCGTGATGCCCTGGAACTTCCCGCTCTGGCAGGTGGTGCGTTTCGCCGCGCCCGCGCTGATGGCGGGCAACGTGGGACTGCTCAAACACGCCTCGAACGTTCCGCAGACGGCCCTGTACCTGGAGGACCTGTTCCGTCGCGCGGGCTTCCCCGAGGGCTGCTTCCAGACGCTGCTGATCGGGTCGGGGGCGGTCGAGGGCGTCCTGCGCGACCCGCGGGTCAAGGCGGCCACCCTCACCGGCAGCGAACCGGCCGGCCGGGCGGTCGCCTCGGTCGCCGGGGACGAGGTGAAGAAGACGGTGCTGGAGCTGGGCGGCAGCGACCCGTACGTCGTGATGCCGTCCGCCGATGTCGAGCGCGCCGCGACGATCGCCGTCACCGCGCGTGCGCAGAACAACGGACAGTCGTGCATCGCCGCCAAGCGGTTCATCGTGCACACCGACGTGTTCGACGCCTTCGCGGAGCGGTTCACGGCGGGCATGCGGGCCCTCACGGTCGGCGACCCGCTGGAGGAGGACACCGATATCGGGCCGCTCTCCACCGAACAGGGCCGTGCCGACCTGGAGGAACTGGTCGACGACGCGGTCGAGAACGGGGCGACGGTGCTGTGCGGCGGCGAACGCCCCGACGGTTTCGGCGGCGGCTGGTACTACGCGCCCACCGTGCTCACCGACATCACGCCCGCGATGCGCATCCACCAGGAGGAGACGTTCGGGCCGGTCGCCACGCTGTACCGGGCCGCCGGTCTGGACGAAGCGGTGGCCCTCGCCAACGACACCCCGTTCGGGCTCAGCTCGAACCTGTGGACCCGTGACGAGGCCGAGGTGGAGCGGTTCGTACGTGATTCCGAGGCGGGCGGGGTGTTCGTCAACGGGATGACGGCCTCGCACCCGGCGTTCCCCTTCGGCGGGGAGAAGCGGTCCGGCTACGGGCGCGAACTGTCGGGGCACGGAATCCGCGAGTTCTGCAACATCACCACCGTATGGCACGGAGCGTGAGCGTTCCGCAGCTACGATCCCTCGTGTGAACCGCGAAGTGACCCTCCCCCTGATCGTCGACGACCGCGGCACGTTGCAGGTGGCGGCCGCCGACGTCAGCAAGCTGCTGCGCACGGTGGGCGGCCGGTGGCTGCATCTGGTGGAGGCCGGCCAGGACGGCCTCGACGAGGACACGGTGGCCGCGCTCACGATCGAACTGGCCAAACTGGCCGATCGGATCGACGTGGCCTGCATCGCGCACAGCAGCGGCCGCTGAACCGCGACGGCAGTACCGAACGGAGCAACGGACGGCGTCCCGCCACGGGACGCCGTTCCGGCTGCCTCAGGCGACTCGCTGGTCCTGTTCCCACAGGGCGTGCCAGAACTTCGCCTCGTAGGCCATGAGCAGCCGCCCGTGGCGCAGGGCGTCGTCCAGGGAGATCCGTTCGGCGTCGAGACCGGCCTGCACCGCGGCCAGCGCCTTGCTCTCCAGTTCGGGCGCGGGCGCCGCGAAGAGGTCGAAGAAGCCGCAGGCCTCGTCGTCGAAGCCGTAGTGATGGCGCAGCGCCTCGGTGATGGTCTCGCAGTAGCCGCCCCACGCCGCGAAGTCGGCGCCGAGCGCGAGGACCACGTCGGTCGGCTCCCCGTTCAGGGCGAGCCAGGCGACGTACGCGGGATAGGCCTGGCAGTCGGTGAGCGGTTCGTACTCCGCGGCCCGTGCCTCGCCGGCTCCCACCGCGGCGGCGAACGCGGCGAGCCGTTCCCCGGCCTGCGCCTCCCCCTCGGCGAGCATCTCGAAGAAGGCGGCGCTCGCCGGGTCGGCCGGAGACGTCCGCGTGCCGGCCGCCGAGCGTTCGGCCAGATGAAGGAACGCGCGGTGATCCGAGGCGACCACATGGCGCTGTTCCAGGGCCAGCGCGGCGAGCGTGTCGAGCTGGGCGGCACCGCGGGCGATCAACGGCAGCAGCCGGTTGGCATGCGGGTCCGGGGCGAGTTTCCCGGTGACGCCCTCCAGCAGTTCCCTGGCCGTCCGCGTCATCACGCGCTCCTTCGGTCCGGCTGACTCCGAGCCCCCGCGACCAGAGTGCACGCTCACCCCCGGATCCCCGCGCTCCGACGCGAAATCCCAGGTCCGGTGGGGTGACGACAGCCCCCGAGGACGAGCCGAACACACCCGCCCTCGCGCCGCGTCTCGTTCCCGGCCCTGCGGAGACGTCAGCGGATCGGCATCCCCGACAGGGTGCGGGCGATCACCAGGCGCTGGATCTCGCTGGTGCCCTCGAAGATCGTGTAGATGGCCGCGTCGCGGTGCATGCGCTCCACCGGGTACTCCCGCGTGTAGCCGTTGCCGCCCAGGATCTGGATCGCCTGGCCCGTGACCTTCTTCGCCGTCTCGCTGGCGAACAGCTTCGACATCGAGCCCTCGGCCGCCGTGAACTGCTTGCCGTTGACCGCCATCCAGGACGCCCGCCAGACCAGCAGCCGCGCCGCGTCGATCGAGGTGCGCATGTCGGCGAGCTGGAAGGCGACGCCCTGGTTGTCGATGATCGGGCGGCCGAACTGCTCACGCGTCTTCGCGTAGTCGAGGGCGACCTCGTACGCGGCCCGCGCGGTGCCCACCGCCATGGCGCCGACGGCCGGACGGGAGGCCTCGAACGTGGCCATGGCGGCGTTCTTCACGCGCTCGCCGCCCCCGGCCCTGACGCGCTCACGGGCACGGGCGAGGCGCTCGTCGAGCTTCTCCTTGCCGCCGAGCAGGCAGGAGCCGGGGATACGGACGTTCTCCAGGACGACCTCGGCGGTGTGCGAGGCGCGGATGCCGTGCTTCTTGAACTTCTGGCCCTGGGACAGGCCGGGCGTGTTCGGCGGCACGATGAAGGAGGCGTGGCCCTTGGATCCGAGCTCGGCGTCGACGACCGCGACGACGACGTGGACGTTGGCGATGCCGCCGTTGGTCGCCCAGGTCTTCGTGCCGTTCAGGACCCACTCGTCCTTGGCCTCGTCGTAGACGGCGCGCGTGCGCATCGAGGCGACGTCGGAGCCGGCGTCGGGCTCGGAGGAGCAGAAGGCGGCGACCTTGACATCGTTGGCATCGCCGTACATCTGGGGGATCCAGGTGCCGATCTGCTCCTCGGTGCCGTTGGCGAGGACGCCCACGGCGGCGAGGCCGGTGCCGACGATGGACAGCGCGATGCCCGCGTCGCCCCAGAACAGCTCCTCCATCGCCATGGGGATGCCGAGCCCGGTGGCGTCGAAGTACTGCTGCGCGTAGAAGTCCAGGGAATAGATGCCGACCTTGGCGGCTTCCTGGATGACCGGCCAGGGAGTCTCCTCACGCTCGTCCCATTCGGCGGCCGCGGGGCGGATGACATCGGCGGCGAAGCCGTGCAGCCAGTCCCGGACCTCCTTCTGTTCGTCGTTGAGCTCCATGGTGAACTCGGCCATGTCCCCTCCAGCGCTGCACTAAACTGTTACTTGCGGTAACTGGAGTGTGTTACCGGCTAGTAGGAAAAGTCAACTCCCGAGTTCGGCTCGGGATCCCGTTCGATACCCATACGACGATCAGTGTTAGTTTGCGCAGGCGTCACCGAATCACCACGGGTGGGGAGAGCACATGGACACCACACAGCGGACCGATCAGCAGAGGTCCGCCGACCGCCGCCGGCGCGAACTGCTGGAAGCCGCCGACAGAGTGGTGCTCCGCGACGGCCCCGGGGCCTCCATGAACGCCATCGCCGCCGAGGCCGGCATCACGAAGCCCATCCTGTACCGCCACTTCGGCGACAAGGGCGGCCTCTACGCCGCTCTCGCCAAGCGGCACACCGACGCTCTCCTCGAAGCGCTGCGGGCGGCACTGGACGCCCCGGCCGAACGACGCGAGCGCGTGGAGGCGACGCTCGACACGTACTTGGCGGCCATCGAGGCCCGCCCGCAGGTCTACCGGTTCCTGATGCATCCGGCGGAGGGCGGCCAGCCCGGCGACGCCGGCTTCGACGTGGGCAGGAACTCCGCGCCCGTACTGCGCCGCATGGGCGAGGAACTGGCCGAGGTCATCGAGGAGCGGGTGGACCTCGGGCCGGGCAGCCAGCAGCTGGCGCGGGTGTGGGGCCACGGCATCGTCGGCATGATGCACGCCGCCGGGGACTGGTGGCTCGGCGAACGGCCGTGCACGCGCGCCGAGTTGGTGCGAAGCCTGGCCGACCTGCTGTGGGGCCGCCTCGCGGCGGCGGGTGACCGCGTCGGCGGCCCGGGTTTCTGACCGGGGCTCACACCGACACCCCGTCAGCAGGTGCGCCTCCCGTCGCGGGAGGCGGCCGGCGACACCGGACGACCCTCAGCCGCTCCAGGAAGCCCGCGCCACCTTGCGCAGAAGACGGCGCCGTCGCCACCCGGTGAGCCGGTCCGCGTACACCCCGCCCTCGAGGTGGTCGCACTCGTGCTGGAGACACCGCGCGAACCAGCCGGTGCCGTGCACCGTGACCGGCTCACCGGTGACCGTGCGGCCCTCGACGACCGCATGGTCGAAGCGCTCGGTGCCGGCCTCCAGACCGGGCAGCGAGAGACAGCCCTCCGGTCCGCGCAGGACCACACCGTCCGCCTCGACGAGACGGGGGTTCACCACATGTCCGACATGACGGACATCATCGTCGTCCGGGCAGTCGTACACGAAGACCCTCAGACCGACGCCGATCTGGTTCGCGGCGAGGCCGACGCCCTCGGCGGCGTACATCGTCGCGAACATGTCCTCGACGAGCTCCGCGAGTTGAGGGCCGAAATCCGTGACGTCCTCGCAGGCTGTACGCAGGACGGGGTCACCTAGCAGGATGAGGGGTCGGACGCGCCCGTGGGTGCCGGGGATGGAACCGTGTCGCATGGCGGCAAGGGTACGGTCCTGGCAGGCGCGCGCATGTCGCGCCGGCACCGAGGTGGTGCCGCGATTCGGGCCCGTGAGCGGATCTCGATAGGCTGACCCCCACATGTGCCGGGGGCAGGGGCGCGGCGCGTACGCAAGGAGGATCGAGAAACGATGTCAGGCAACTCGGACCCGCTGTCGCCGCGGGCCAAGCTGGCCGTGACGGCGGGCAAGGCGGCGGCAGCCGTCTCGCGAGCCGCCGGACGCGGCAGCGGATCGGTGATCGGCGGCCGGGTGGCGCTCAAGCTCGACCCCGACCTGCTGGCCAGGCTCGCCACGCACCTGGACGTGATCCTGGTGTCGGCGACCAACGGCAAGACCACGACGACCCGGCTGATCGCGGAGGCGCTGCGCGCCGCGGGCCCGGTCGTGTCCAACGCGCTCGGCGCCAACATGCCCGCGGGCATCACCTCGGCGCTGGCCGGCGGCTCGGACGCCAAGTTCGCGGTCATCGAGGTCGACGAGAAGTACCTCGCCGGTGTGGCACGTGACACCGACCCGAAGTGCATCGCGCTGCTGAACCTGTCGCGCGACCAGCTCGACCGGGCCGCCGAGACCCGGATGATGGCCGAGCACTGGCGTGAGGGGCTGGCCGGCTCCAAGGCCGTCGTGGTCGCCAACGCGGACGACCCGCTGGTCGTCTGGGCCGCGTCCTCGTCACCGAACGTCATGTGGGTGGCGGCCGGCCAGATGTGGAAGGAAGACGCCTGGTCCTGCCCGTCGTGCGGTGGCGTGATGCAGCGCCCCGGCGACGACTGGTTCTGCGGCGAGTGCGGCTTCCGCCGTCCCACGCCGACCTGGGCGCTGTCCGGGGACCACGTCCTCGACCCGCACGGTTCCGCGTGGCCGATCCACCTCCAGCTGCCGGGCCGCGCCAACAAGGCGAACGCCGCCTCGTCGGCCGCCGTGGCCGCCGTCTTCGGAGTGCCGCCGCAGGTCGCCCTGGAGCGCATGTACCAGGTGCAGGCGGTGGCCGGACGCTACGACGTGGTCCAGTTCATGGAGCGCGATCTGCGTCTGCTGCTCGCCAAGAACCCCGCGGGCTGGCTGGAGACCTTCTCCCTGATCGACCCGCCGCCGACCCCGGTCATCCTGTCGGTGAACGCGCGCGGCGCCGACGGCACCGACACCTCCTGGCTGTGGGACGTCGACTACACCCGTCTGACCGGACACCCGATCTTCGTCCTCGGCGACCGCAAGCTCGACCTCGCCGTCCGCCTCGAAGTGGCCAACCAGCAGTTCCAGGTCTGCGACACCCTCGACCAGGCCGTGCAGATGGCACCGCCCGGACGGATCGAGGTCATCGCGAACTACACCGCATTCCAGGACTTGAGGCGTCGTGTCGGCAACTGAGCCACGGAGGACGAAGAGAATGACTGACAACAGCCTGCGCCTGGTGTGGATCTACCCGGACCTGCTGAGCACCTACGGCGACCAGGGCAACGCCCTCGTCGTGGAGCGCCGGGCGCGTCAGCGCGGCCTCGACGTGGCCCGTGTCGACGTGCGCAGCGACCAGCCGGTCCCGACCTCCGGTGACATCTACCTCATCGGCGGCGGAGAGGACCGGCCGCAGCGGCTCGCCGCGGAGCGGCTGCGCCGCGACGGCGGTCTGGAGCGCGCGGTCGGCAACGGCGCGATCGTGTTCTCCGTCTGCGCCGGCTACCAGATCCTCGGGCACGAGTTCATCAACGACCTCGGCGAGCGCGAGCCCGGCCTCGGCCTGCTCGACGTGGTCTCGGTGCGCGGTGAGGGCGAGCGGTGCGTCGGCGACGTCCTCGCGGACATCGACCCGCGGCTCGGCCTGCCCCAGCTCACCGGCTTCGAGAACCACCAGGGCGTCACCCACCTCGGACCCACCGCCCGCCCGTTCGCGAACGTGCGGCTCGGCAAGGGCAACGGCACGGGTGACGGCACCGAGGGCGCGTACAACGACACCGTGTTCGGCACGTACATGCACGGGCCCGTCCTCGCCCGCAACCCGCAGATCGCGGACCTGCTGCTGAAGCTGGCCCTCGACGTCAACGCGCTGCCGCCGACCGACGACCGCTGGTACGAGGCGCTGCGCTCCGAGCGCATCGCGTCCGCCCAGCAGCCCGCGTAGGACCGGCCCGCCCCGGCGGGTGAGAGGAACCGTTTCTCGAGGAGGAACGGTTCCTCTTTGCGTTTCCCGGGGAAGAACGGTTTCCGTCGTCTCGGGAAACTCCAAGGGGAACCGTTTCCGCTGCGTGAGACGGACCCGTCGGACCTCCCCCGGAGCCCGTCTGAAACGGCATCCGCACAGGTGAGCGGGTACGTCCAGCAGGCGGACGCACGGTAGGGCGCGGGCCCTTCCCGCCGGTAGGGTGGCGGGGATCCTTGCCGGACAACGTGGTCCGGTCCCCGGACCACGTTGAGAAGGTATTTCGGGCTATGCGCATTGGTGTCCTCACGTCCGGCGGCGACTGCCCCGGCCTGAACGCCGTCATCCGGTCGGTCGTACACCGCGCCGTCGTCGACCACGGCGACGAGGTCATCGGCTTCCGGGACGGCTGGAAGGGCCTCCTGGAGTGCGACTACCTCAAGCTCGACCTCGACGCGGTGAGCGGAATCCTGGCTCGCGGCGGCACCATGCTCGGCTCCTCCCGGGTCCAGCCCGCGCATCTGCGTGACGGCGTGGAGCGGGCCAAGGGGCACGTCGCGGACCTCGGGCTCGACGCGATCATCCCGATCGGCGGCGAGGGCACGCTGAAGGCGGCCCGCCTGCTGTCGGACGGCGGCCTGCCGATCGTCGGCGTGCCGAAGACCATCGACAACGACATCGCGGTCACGGACGTCACCTTCGGCTTCGACACGGCCGTCGGTGTCGCGACCGAGGCCCTCGACCGGCTGAAGACCACCGCGGAGTCCCACCAGCGGGTCCTGATCGTGGAGGTCATGGGCCGCCACACCGGCTGGATCGCGCTGCACTCCGGCATGGCCGCGGGCGCCCACGCCATCGTCGTACCGGAGCGGCCCTTCGACATCGAGGAGCTGGCCGCGCGGGTCGGCGAACGGTTCGAGGCGGGCAAGCGGTTCGCCATCGTCGTCGCCGCCGAGGGCGCCAAGCCCCGCGAGGGCTCCATGCGGTACGACGAGGGCGGCAAGGACATCTACGGCCACGAGCGCTTCGCGGGCATCGCCCGGCAGCTCTCCATCGAGCTGGAGGAACGGCTCGGCAAGGAGGCCCGCCCGGTCATCCTCGGCCACGTGCAGCGGGGCGGCACCCCGACGGCGTACGACCGCGTGCTCGCGACCCGGTTCGGGTGGCACGCGGTGGAGGCCGTGCACCGGGGCGAGTTCGGGAAGATGACCGCGCTGCGCGGGACCGACATCGTGATGGTGCCGCTCGCCGAGGCGGTCGAGACCCTGAAGACGGTTCCGGACGAGCGCTACGCCGAGGCGGAATGCGTGCTCTGAGCCGTACGCCGTCGGAACCGCCCCCGGTCGCAGTCGCGGCCGGGGGCGGTTCTACTCTGGTGCGGACAGACAGCGCACAACCTCCCCCAGTGCCGTAAAAGGGCCGGGGAGGCACCCCAGAAACAGGAGCCGGCGGATGGATCACAGCGGGCACGGCATGACCATGGATCTGCCGCCGTTCACGCTGGGGCGGGGGCTCGAGTGGTCCGCGGACCCGTTCTTCCTCGTCGCGTGCCTGCTCGGGCTCGGCCTGTACGGCTGGGGGGCCGTCCGGCTCGCCCGGCGCGGCGACGCCTGGTCGTGGGGCCGTACGGCCGCCTTCGTCACCGGCGTGCTGACCGTGATGCTCGTCATGTGCACCAGGCTGAACGACTACGGCATGGTCATGTTCAGCGTGCACATGGTCCAGCACATGGTGATCAGCATGCTGTCCCCGATCCTGATCCTGCTCGGGGCACCCGTCACGCTGGCGCTGCGCGCGCTGCCGGTGGCCGCGAAGCGGGGCAGCAAGGGGCCGCGTGAACTGCTGCTGATGTTCCTGCACAGCCGGTACATGCGGATCGTCACGCACCCGGCGTTCACCATCCCGATGTTCATCGCGAGCCTGTACGCGCTGTACTTCTCCCCCGTCTTCGACTTCCTGATGGGCTCCACCGCGGGCCACATCGTGATGATGTGCCACTTCCTCGCCGTCGGGCTGGTCTTCTTCTGGCCGATCATGGGCGTGGACCCGGGCCCGCACCGCCCGGGCTATCTGATGCGGATGCTGGAGCTGTTCGCGGGGATGCCGTTCCACGCGTTCTTCGGCATCGCGCTGATGATGGCCTCGGGACCGATGGTGGAGTCGTACAAGAATCCGCCGGCCTCCCTCGGCGTCGACGCGCTCGCCGACCAGACCGCCGCCGGCGGGATCGCCTGGGCGTTCAGCGAGATCCCCTCCGTCCTCGTCCTGCTCGCGCTGCTCTTCCAGTGGTACAACTCCGAGCAGCGGCAGGCCAAGCGCATGGACCGCGCCGCCGACCGGGACGGCGACAAGGAACTCGAGGCCTACAACGCCTACCTGGCCTCGCTCGACGCACGCAGCCGCTGAATTCCGGCTCCGCCGGGGGACCGGGAGTCCGGCACGGCCCTGGCGAAGCGCGTCCCTCCGGGTGAAAATGGCCCCAAAGGCCACGGCCCGCGCCGCGGACCCGCCTGGAGGAGGGTGCTGCGATGCCCGGTTCGACGAAGACGATGGGGGTGCTCACCGTGGGCGGGCTCGTCGTGGTGACGGCCTACACGGTGGCGCTGGGCAGCAACGGCTGGCTGTGGTTCGGCTGGGTCGTGCTCGGCCTGATCACGCTGGGGATGGTGGTCACCCGCAGCACCTGACCGCGAGCCCGTCGCACCGACCGGGCCTCTCCCCCGGTCCGCCGGGTCCGTCCGCCGGGTCCACCCGTCACTGCCGGGGGCGGCCGGCCGCCGAGTGCACGCCGGGCTGGTACTTGGGGAGCCGGGCGGTGATCTTCATTCCCGCTCCCACCGCGGTCTCGATGACCAGGCCGTGATCGTCGCCGTACACCTGACGCAGCCGTTCGTCGACGTTGGAGAGGCCGATCCCCCCGGAGGGGCTGGCCTCGCCGGACAGGATGCGGCGCAGCCGTTCGGGGTCCATGCCCACGCCGTTGTCCTCGATGACCACGAGCGCCTCCGCTCCCGCGTCCTGCGCCGTGATGCTGATGTGGCTCTTGTCGGTCTTGCCCTCGAGTCCGTGCTTGACGGCGTTCTCCACCAGGGGCTGGAGGCAGAGGAAGGGCAGCGCGACCGGCAGCACCTCCGGTGCGATCTGGAGGGTGACGGACAGCCGCTCGCCGAAGCGGGCCCGGACGAGTGCCAGATAGTGGTCGATGGCGTGCAGCTCGTCGGCGAGCGTGGTGAAGTCTCCGTGCCTGCGGAACGAGTAGCGGGTGAAGTCGGCGAACTCCAGGAGGAGCTCGCGGGCGCGCTCCGGGTCGGTGCGGACGAACGAGGCGATCACGGCGAGCGAGTTGAAGACGAAGTGCGGGGATATCTGGGCGCGCAGCGCCTTGATCTCCGCCTCGATCAGCCGTGTCCGGGACCGGTCGAGGTCGGCCAGTTCCAGTTGGACGGATACCCAGCGCGCGACCTCGCCGGCGGCGCGTACGAGAACCGCGGACTCGCGGGGCGCGCAGGCGACGAGTGCTCCGTGCACCCGTTCGTCGACGGTGAGCGGTGCGACGACGGCCCAGCGCAGCGGGCAGTCGGGCTCGTCGCAGGTCAGCCTGAAGGCCTCGCCCCGGCCGGTCTCCAGCGGGCCGCCGAGACGTTCCATGACCTCGGCGCGGTGGTGGGCGCCGACGCCGTCCCAGGCGAGGACCGTCTCCTGGTCGGTGAGGCACAGGGCGTCCGTGCCGAGCAGGGTCCGCAGCCGGCGGGCGGACCGGCGGGCCGTCTCCCCGGTGAGTCCGGCGCGGAGCGGGGGCGCGGCGAGCGAGGCGGTGTGCAGGGTCTCGAAGGTGGCGTGCTCGACCGGGGTGCCGAGTCCTCCGAGGTTCTCGGGCCGCGCGGTACGCCTGCCGAGCCAGAATCCGGCCGCCAGCAAGGGGAGCACGGCCACACACAGCCCGGCGACGAATCCGCTCACCGGCTCACCGTCCCGCCGGTCTCCTTCGTGCCCGCCGGGGCGCCGACCGCCGCGCGGACCTGGCCGTCCGTGAGTTCCTCCGGGAGGTGGAAGCGGGCGAGGATCGCGGCCGTGCCGGGCGGTACGCGGGCGGCGGTGGCCAGGGAGACCAGCACCATGGTCACGAAGCCGAGCGGCACCGACCAGAGCGCCGGCCAGGCGAGCAGGGCGCGCAGGGAGCCCGTCGTCCCCGGATAGCCGGCCATGGTGGCGCCGACGGCGACGAGGGCCGCGCCGCCGCCGCCGATCATCCCGGCCGCCGCCCCGGGCGGGGTGAGCCGCCGCCACCAGATGCCGAGGACCAGCAGCGGGCAGAAGGAGGACGCGGACACGGCGAACGCGAGCCCCACCGCGTCGGCGACGGGCAGCCCTCCCACCAGCACGCTCGCGGCGAGCGGTACGGCCATCGCCAGGACGGTGCCGAGCCGGAAGTGCCGTACCCCGCGGGAGGGCAGGACGTCCTGGGTGAGCACCCCGGCGACCGCCATGGTGAGCCCGGACGCCGTCGAGAGGAACGCGGCGAAGGCGCCACCCGCGACCAGCGCCCCGAGCAGGTCCGCGCCGACTCCGCCGATCATCCTGTCGGGCAGCAGGAGGACGGCGGCGTCCGCGTCGCCGGTGAGGCTGAGTTCGGGGGCGTACAGCCGGCCCAGCGCTCCGTAGACGGGCGGCAGGAGATAGAAGGCGCCGATCAGGCCGAGTACGGCGACGGTGGTGCGGCGGGCGGCGACACCGTGCGGGCTGGTGTAGAAGCGGACGACGACGTGCGGGAGGCCCATCGTGCCGAGGAAGGTGGCGAGGATCAGGCCGTAGGTGGCGTAGAGCGGGCGTTCCTCGCGGCCGGCGGCCGGGGAGGTCGCCAGGGCGTCGTCGCTGCCCCGTTCGGCCGCCGGGACCGGCGTGCCCCGGTCGAAGGTCAGCCGGGTGCCGCCGTCGACGCGGTGGGTGCCCCGCGGGAGCCGGACGCGCGTGCCCTCGTACCGCCGGCCGTCGACGGTGCCCGTGGCGGTGACGGTCAGTGGCCGGGTGAGCTTCAGGTCGAGTGTGGAATCGATCCGGACGAGGCGCTGTTCGCGGAAGGCCGGCGGTTCCTCGAAGGCGTCGCGGGGGGCGCCGTGGGACTGCCAGGCGAGGATCAGGAAGAGCGCGGGGACGAGCAGGGCGGTGAGCTTGAGCCAGTACTGGAAGGCCTGGACGAAGGTGATGCTGCGCATGCCGCCGGCCGCGACCGTGGCCACCACGACGACGGCGACCAGTACCCCGCCGAACCAGTCGGGGGCGTCGGTCAGCACCGCGAGCGTCAGTCCCGCTCCCTGCAGTTGGGGCAGCAGGTAGAGCCAGCCGACGCCGACGACGAACGCCCCGGCGAGCCGTCTGACGGCCTGGGAGCCGAGCCGGGCCTCCGCGAAGTCGGGCAGGGTGTAGGCGCCGGAGCGGCGCAGGGGTGCCGCGACGAAGAGGAGCAGCACGAGATAGCCGGCGGTGTAGCCGACCGGGTACCAGAGCATGTCGGGTCCCTGGACGAGCACGAGGCCGGCGATGCCCAGGAAGGAGGCGGCGGAGAGGTATTCGCCGCTGATCGCGGCCGCGTTGAGCCGGGGGCCGACGGTGCGCGAGGCGACGTAGAAGTCGGAGGTGGTCCGGGAGATGCGCAGCCCGAACGCGCCGACCAGGACGGTCGCGAGGACGACGAGGGCGACGGCGGGAACGGAGTAGTTCTCGTCCACGGTTCAGCGGTCCTCGACCAGGCGCACGAGGTCCCTCTCGTTGCGTTCCGCGCGCCGCACGTACCAGCGGGCGAGCAGCACGAGCGGCGGGTAGAGGCAGAAGCCGAGGACGGCCCATTCCAGGGTGGCCCCGTCCGGCATCGCGGCGAAGACCAGCGGCAGTGGTCCGACGAGCAGGACCAGGACGGCGAACGTGACGCACGCGGCCCGGAATTGACTGCGCATCAGGGACCGCACATAGGTGTGGCCGAGGGTGGTCTGCTCGTCGATCTCGGTCCTCGGCCGGTAGTAGCCGGACGTCCGGCGGGCGCGCCGGGGCACGCCGGTGACGACCACGCGGCGTTCGGTGGGGTCCTGCGGCACGCGGTGCTCCTCAGCTCGTGGTCCGGCGCAGCAGCAGATCGCGCAGTTGGCGGGCGTGGCGGCGGCTGACCTGGAGTTCGACGGAGTCGACGAGGACACTCACCGTGCCCGCGTCCAGGCGGAGTTCGCCGATGTGACGCAGGGCGACGAGGTGGCGCCGGTGGATGCGGACGAAGCCGCGGGGGCGCCAGCGTTCTTCGAGGGTGGACAGCGGGATGCGGACCAGGTGGCTGCCCTGTGCGGTGTGCAGCCGGGCGTAGTCGCCGTGGGCCTCGACGTGGGTGATGTCCTCGACGGCCACGAAGCGTGTCACTCCGCCGAGTTCGACGGATATCTGGTCGGGGTCGGGCTCGTGGACGGGGATCAGGGGTGTGGTGTCGCGCAGTTGGGCGGCCCTGCGGACCGCCTCGGCGAGCCGTTCGCGGCGTACGGGCTTCAGGACGTAGTCGACGGCCTTGAGTTCGAAGGCCTGCACGGCGAACCCCTCGTGGGCGGTCACGAACACGACGAGCGGCGGCTGGGCGAACCCGCCGAGCAGCCGGGCCAGGTCGAGCCCGTCCAGGCCGGGCATGTGGATGTCGAGGAAGACGACGTCGATCGCCTCGGGGCCGCCGGGGCCCGACTGGAGGGCCCGGTTGATGCGGCGCAGCGCCTCGGTCGCGTCGCTCGCGCCCTCGGCGCTGGAGACCCGGGGATCGGCGTTGAGCAGATACAGCAGCTCCTCGAGGGAGGGTTGTTCGTCGTCGACGGCGAGCGCGCGCAGCATGAGAGTGGAGTGTAGGAGCGATTCGCGTGGCTGGACACGTGCGGGACACGGCCGTCGCCGCCGACCGGGTGGTGGTCACCGCTGGATACAGTGCGCCCATGAGCAGCAAGCCCGCGATGTTCGACGAGCTCGACCGCAAGATCATCACCGCTCTGATGGCCAATGCCCGGACGAGCTTCGCGGAGATCGGCGCGGCGATCGGGCTGTCCGCGACGGCGGTCAAGCGCCGTGTCGACCGGCTGCGCGAGACCGGCGTGATCACCGGGTTCACGGCCACGGTGAAACCCGCGGCGCTCGGCTGGCGCACGGAGGCGTACGTGGAGGTGTACTGCGAGGGCGCGGCCCCGCCCAGGCGGCTCGCGGAGGTGGTGCGCAACCATCCGGAGATCACCGCGGCGATGACGGTGACCGGGGGCGCGGACGCGCTGCTGCATGTACGGGCCGTCGACGTGGAGCACTTCGAGGAGGTCCTGGAGCGTATCCGGGTGGAGCCGTTCATCCGGAAGACGATCAGCTACATGGTGCTGTCCCATCTGCTGCCCGAGGCCCCGGAGGCCGGGGCGACCCACGCGGCTCCCGATGACGCAGGAAACGTGCGCTGAACCTGCCGTTCACGCAGCGGTCCTGCGTATATGCGCAGCTCTCGTCGCTTGTCGTGCCTGGCCCTCACTTCTTACCGTGGAGGTATCCCACCAGCCGACACCGCAGGAAGCGGAGGAACCTCTCTGTGTCCGAAAGCCGTGTGCCGCGCCCCCGGCGCTTCCTCGTCTGCGACCCCAGACACTTCGCCGTGCAGTACGCGATCAACCCCTGGATGCGTCCCGACACCCCCGTGGACGTCGATCTCGCGCGAGATCAGTGGCAGGCGCTGATCAGCGCCTATCGCGCGCACGGCCACACCGTCGACTCCGTCGAACCGGTCCCCGGGCTTCCCGACATGGTCTTCGCCGCGAACTGCGCGCTCGTCCTGGAGGGCCGTGTCTTCGGCTCGTCCTTCCACGCGCCCGAGCGCCGCCCCGAGTCCACCGCGTACGAGACCTGGTTCAAGACGGCCGGCTTCGACGTCTACCGCCCGGAGTCGGTGTGCGAGGGCGAGGGCGACCTCGTCCCGACGAGCCGCTACATCCTCGCCGGTACGGGATTTCGCACCACGCCCGAGGCCCATCGCGAGGTCCAGGAGTTCTTCGGCGTCCCGGTGATCAGCCTGCGCCTGGTGGACCCGCACTTCTACCACCTGGACACCGCGCTCTTCGTCCTCGACGAGGACAACATCGCGTACTACCCGGAGGCGTTCTCGCCGGGCAGCCGCGAGGTGCTGAGCCGGCTGTTCCCCGACGCGGTGCTCGCCACCCGTGAGGACGCCCTCGCCTTCGGCCTCAACTCCGTCTCGGACGGCCGCCACGTCTTCATCGCGCCGCGCGCCGAGGCACTCGCCGACCGGCTGGTCCACCATGGCTACGTCCCCGTCCCCGTCGACCTGTCGGAGTTCCACAAGGCCGGCGGCGGCATCAAGTGCTGCACACAGGAGATCCGTTCATGACCGCTCCCGCCCGTGCGACCGAGCCCGCCGGCGCAGGCACCCGCAGCTCCGAGGAACTGATCCGGGCCGAGGGCCCCGTCCTGGCGCACAACTACCACCCGCTGCCCGTGGTCGTCGCGCACGCCGAGGGCACCTGGGTCGAGGACGTGGAGGGGCGGCGCTATCTCGACATGCTGGCGGGCTACTCCGCGCTCAACTTCGGCCACCGCAACCCGGTGCTGATCGAGGCGGCGCACCGCCAGCTCGACCGGCTCACCCTGACCTCACGGGCCTTCCACAACGACCAGCTGGCCGGATTCGCCGAGTCCCTGGCCGCGTTGACGGGCCTGGACATGGTCCTGCCGATGAACACGGGCGCCGAGGCGGTGGAGAGCGCCATCAAGGTGGCCCGCAAGTGGGCGTACGAGGTGAAGGGCGTCGAGCCGGGCCGGGCCACCATCGTGGTGGCGGCCGACAACTTCCACGGCCGTACGACCACGATCGTCAGCTTCTCCACCGACGAGACGGCCCGCGCGGGCTTCGGGCCCTTCACGCCCGGCTTCCGGGTCGTGCCGTACAACGACCTGGCCGCGCTCGAGGCGGCGGTCGACGAGACGACGGCCGCGGTGCTGCTCGAACCCATCCAGGGCGAGGCGGGCGTGATCATCCCGGACGACGGCTATCTCGCCGGCGTCCGCGAGCTCACCCGCCGCACCGGCTGCCTCTTCGTCGCGGACGAGATCCAGTCCGGGCTCGGCCGCACCGGCACCACCCTGGCGGTGGAGCACGAGTCGGTCGTCCCCGACCTGCTGCTGCTCGGCAAGGCACTGGGCGGCGGCATCGTGCCGGTCTCCGCGGTCGTCGGCCGCCGGGACGTGCTGAGTGTGCTGCGTCCGGGTGAGCACGGCTCCACCTTCGGCGGCAATCCGCTGGCCGCGGCGGTCGGATCGGCGGTCGTGGGCCTGCTGGAGACCGGCGAGTACCAGCGCACGGCGGCCGAGCTGGGCGCCCTGCTGCGGGACGGACTGACGGCCCTGGTGGGCCGGGGCGTCGAGGGCTTCCGGTCACGGGGGCTGTGGGCGGGCGTCGACATCGATCCCTCCATCGGCACGGGCCGCGAGATCAGCCAGGGCCTGATGAACGAGGGAATTCTGGTCAAGGACACCCACGGCTCGACCATCCGGCTGGCGCCGCCGCTGACCATCACGGCCGCGGAACTCCGGTCGGCTCTCGGGTCTCTCGAGAAAGTCCTGACGCAAGGAGTCTGATACCGGCCAAGAGGCCACAGAGAGTGACACCACGCTGGTTACGCCCGGCGACGGCCGCGCCTACACTGATCGCTCCCGGGGAAAACGAGGAGTGCCCCAGTGTTCTATTACGTGCTCAAGTACGTGCTTCTGGGTCCGTTGTTGCGACTGGTCTTCCGGCCCCGGATCGAGGGCCTTGAGCACGTACCGTCGTCGGGCCGGGCCATCGTGGCCGGCAATCACCTGTCCTTCGCGGACCACTTCCTGATGCCGGCGATCCTGAAGCGCCGGATCACCTTCCTGGCGAAAGCCGAGTACTTCACCGGACCCGGCATCAAGGGACGGCTGACGGCGGCGTTCTTCCGCAGCGTCGGCCAGATTCCGGTGGACCGGTCGGGCAAGGAAGCGGGACAGGCCGCCATCCGCGAGGGCCTCGGCGTGCTGAACAAGGACGAGCTGCTCGGGATCTACCCCGAGGGCACCCGCTCGCACGACGGACGCCTCTACAAGGGCAAGGTGGGTGTCGCGGTGATGGCCCTGCGGGCTCAGGCCCCGGTCGTCCCCTGCGCCATGATCGGCACCTTCGAGGCCCAGCCCCCGGGCAGGAAGCTCCCGCGGATCCACCCCGTGGTGATCCGCTTCGGCAAGCCGCTCGACTTCTCGCGCTATGCCGGGATGGAGGGCGAGAAGGCCGTCCTGCGCGCCATCACCGACGAGATCATGTACGCCGTCCTGGCGCTCTCCGAGCAGGAGTACGTCGACCGGTACGCGGCCGACGTCAAGGCCGAGGAAGCGGCGGAGAGGGCCGAGGCGAGCCGCAGGTTCCCCCGAATGCCGATGAGTTGACCCGTCCGGGAACCCACATGTACGTCCTGTACGTTTCTTACGTATGAGACGTGCTGTGGTGATCGGAGCGACAGGACAGATCGGACGCGCGGCCGTGACGGCGCTCGCCCGGGACGGCTGGGAGGTGACGGCCGCTTCGCGGGGCGGCCGTCGCGACGACGGCTGGCCCGCCGGGGTGCGCACGGCGGCGTTCGACCGGGAGGACGACACCGCGTTGGCCGCGGCGGTCGGCGACGGATGCGACGTACTCGTGGACATCGTCGCGTACGGAGCGGACCACGCGCGGCAGTTGACGGGGCTCGCCGGCCGGGTGGGCTCGGCCGTCGTCATCTCCAGCGTGTCGGTGTACGAGGACGACAAGGGGCGCGGTTTCGACACGCAGTCCGAGCCGGACGGCTTCCCCGCGTATCCGGTGCCGATCCCGGAGAGCCAGGGGACCGTGCGCCCCGGTGAGGCCACGTACAGCACGCGCAAGGCGGCCCTGGAGCGTGAACTCCTCGCCGCGGGCGACCGGTTGCCGACGACGCTGTTGCGGGCGGGAGCCGTCCACGGCCCGTACGGCCGCACGCCCCGCGAGCTGTATGTCGTCAAGCGCAATCTGGACGGACGCCGCAGGCGGATCCTCGCGTACGGCGGCGCGAGCCGTTTCCATCCGGTGAGCGTCCACACCCTCGCCGAGCTGATCCGGCTGGCCGCCGCACGACCGGGCTCGCGCGTCCTGAACGCCTGCGACCCCGACGCGCCGACCGTGGCCGAGATCGTCCGTGCCGTCGACGCGGTGATGGGCGCCCGGACGGAGGACGTTCTCGTCGACGGGCCTCCCCCGTCCCCGACGGTCGGCGACACCCCCTGGTCGGTCCCCCTGCCCGTGGTCTGCGACATGAGCGCCGCCGAGAGGGAGCTGGGCTACCGCCCCGTGACCCGGTACGCCGACCGGCTCCCGGAGACGGTCGCCTCGATCGAGCGGCACCTCGCGGGGAAGGACTGGCGTGCGGCGTATCCCGCGATGGCCAGGAACTACGGGGACCTCTTCGACTACGCGGCGGAGGACGCCTGGCTCTCCTCCTGAGGCGGTGCCGTCACGGCGCACGCCGGAGGGGGCGGCCGGTCGGACCGGCCGCCCCCTCGTGGGCGAGTACTACGGCTGCGGAGTGGCGTGCGGCGCGCACGTCACGTCGGCGGCGTCCGTCTTGCCGGTGAGCAGGTAGGAGTCCACCCGCCCGTTGACGCACGGGTTGACCAGTCCGGTCACACCGTGCGAGCCCGCGCCCTGCTCGGTGATCAGGCGGGAGCCCTTGAGCCGCTTGTGCAGTTCGACGGCGCCGGTGTACGGGGTGGCGGCGTCATTGGTGGACTGCACGATCAGGACGGCCGGCAGACCCTTGCCGGTCTTCACGTTCACCGGGGTCTGCTGCTTGACCGGCCAGGTGGCGCACGGCAGGTTCATCCAGGCGTTCGCCCAGGTCATGAAGGGATACTGCGCGTGGAGCCGCGTGTTGTCCCGGTCCCACTTCTTCCAACTGGTGGGCCACTGCGCGTCGGTGCACTCGACGGCCGTGTACACGGCGTTGCCGTTCTCCGAGGAGATGTTGCCCGCCGTGTCCGTGAGGTCGGGGGACGCGGCGTCGACGAGCGCCTGGGTGTCACCGGCGACGTACTTGCTGAACACCGAGGCGGTCGGCACCCACGAGGAGTCGTAGTACGGGGCGCTCTGGAAGAAGGAGATCAGCTCGGCGGGGCCGACGACGCCGCCCAGCGGGGCCTTCTTCGCGGTGGCACGCAGCTTCAGCCACTGGTCCTGCACCTTGGCGCGGGTGTCACCGAGGTGGAAGGTCGCGTCGTTCTTGGCGACCCAGTCCTCCCAGTCCTTCCAGCGGCCCTCGAAGGCGATGTCCTGCTCCAGGTTGGCCTGGTACCAGATGTTCTCGCGCGACGGGTTGACGACGCTGTCGACGACCATGCGGCGCACGTGGCCCGGGAAGAGCGTGCCGTAGACGGCCCCGAGGTAGGTGCCGTAGGAGACGCCCAGGTAGTTGAGCTTCTTCTCGCCGAGCGCGGCCCGGATGACGTCGAGGTCGCGTGCCGTGTTGGGCGTGGTCATCTGCGCCAGCACGGCCTTGCCGCTGCGCTTGGCGCAGCCGTCGGCGTACTCCGCGGCCAGCTTGCGCTGGGCCCGCTTGTCGGCCTCGGAGTCCGGGACCGGGTCCGCCTTGGGCGCCTTGACGAACTCCTGCGGGTCGATGCAGGAGATGGGCGCCGAGTGGCCGACTCCGCGCGGGTCGAAGCCCACGAAGTCGTACGCCTTGGCGGTGTTCGCCCACAGCGGGGCCTTGGTGGTGACACGGCGCGGGAAGCGCATGCCGGAGCCACCGGGGCCGCCCGGGTTGTAGACGAGCGCGCCCTGGCGCTCCTCCTTGGTACCGGTGTTCCCGATGCGGTCCACGGCCAGCTTGAGCTGCTTGCCGTAAGGGTGCGCGTAGTCCAGCGGCACGCTCACCCAGCCGCACTGGATCGGCTTCTCGAAGCCCCAGTCGGCCGGGCAGTCCTGCCAGTCGATCCCGGCCTTGGCGGCCCGCTCGGCGGCGACGGCCGCTCCGCGCTGCTCGCGGCTCTGCCCGTGGCCGTGCCGCGAGTCCGCGGTGGCCGACGGGGCCGCGACGGCGCCGGCTATCAGGGTCGCGGTGACGAGCACTCCGGCCGAACCGAGCGCTGTCACCTGTTTCGTGGGTCGCTTGGACCTCAAGTGTGACCTCCCCGTACATCATTGCGATTGGTACGGGGATCCTTTCGGCTGTGAGGCCCCTGGGAACAGACGTGACCGGTGTTCTTTACCAATCCGATAGCCGGTACGACGTGTTCCGGTGAGCGGTGAACCTGATGTGAAAGGCCATCCTCCGCAACACAGTTGACGTCACGTCAGTTCGCACAGCGCTTCGTCCAGCACCCGTCGCAGCAGCAGCGCGTCGGGGGCGAGTGCCGTCACGAGCACGGCGGGTCCGGCGAGCGGGGTGAGCGCGGCGTACTCCCCGAGCGGCCGCGCCGCCGGCGCGGCCCTCTCGAACTCCGGCCGTACGACGACGAGTTGTCCGAGTGCCCGATGCCCGGCGAGGACAGCGGGCCCGTCCCAGCCGCCGGGCGCACCCGGACCGCACGCCACCTCCTGGTCGAGCAGGACCCGTCCGTCGCGTCGCACGGTGAGACGGCTGGTGAGCCGCCCGGGTTCCTCACCGACGCGCCCGAGCACCTGTTCCTCCCGGAAGACGAGCCGGGCGCCGGGTTCGAGGTCGATGCGCGAGGCGACGGAGAGATCGCTGCCGCCCGCGGAGATCAACTGTTCGGGCAGCCAGCACAGTTCACCTCCGTCGGCCACGTTCAGGCGCACGTCGTAGCGGGCCTCCCCTTTGGCCTGGCCGGGCAGCGCGATGGTGGCGGCGGCCGAGCCGACCCGCAGACGCGCGCCCGGACCGACCCGGGCCTCGACGGCGAGGTGATCACCGCCGAGCGGTCCGCTCATCGCCCCGACCAGCATCACGCGCGCCTCGGACCCGCCGCTCCGGATCCGGCGCAGGGCGAGCGGCCCCTCTCCGTCCAGCACCGGCAGCGAGGTCCCGCCCCGGCCGTCGTCCCTGGCCTCGATCCGCGCCGTGGCACGCACTCCCGCCGTCGTCATGCCGTCCACGCCGCGAGTCGTTCCCGCACCCAGCCGGCGACCGCCGTGACGCCGGCCTCGGTCCGCAACGACTGGAAGACCACGGGCAGTCCGTCCCGCTGCGCCTTGGCGTCGGTGGCCATCCGCCCCAGGTCGGAGCCCACGTACGGCGCCAGGTCGGTCTTGTTCACGACGAGCAGGTCGGCCGTCGTGACACCGGGCCCGCCCTTGCGCGGGATGTCGTCCCCGCCCGCGACGTCGATCACGAAGATCTGCGCGTCGACGAGTCCCCTGGAGAAGGTCGCGGTGAGGTTGTCGCCGCCGGACTCCACGAGGATCAGGTCCAGCGGCCCGATCTCGTCCTCCAGGTCCTCCACCGCTTCGAGGTTGGCGGAGATGTCGTCCCGGATGGCGGTGTGCGGGCAGGCGCCCGTCTCGACGGCGGTGATCCTCTCGGGGGGCAGTACCGCCTCCCGCAGCAGGAATTCCGCGTCCTCGCGGGTGTAGATGTCGTTGGTGACGACGGCGAGGGACAGTTCGTCGCGCAGCGCCCGGCAGAGCGCGGCGACGGTCGCGGTCTTCCCGGAGCCGACGGGACCGCCGAGCCCGATGCGCAGGGCACGGCGCCTTCCGTCGGGCCTCCGGGCGTCGGCGCTGAGAGCGGACGGTCCGTGGTGAGGGTGATCGAGATGCACGATACGGCTCCAACTTCGTTCGGCCGGGTGGGGGGAAGGGGGATCGAGTTCGGGTAGCGGGCCGGCAACGGGTGCTCCGAAAGCCAGGAGCCGGGGCGAACGGGCCCCCGGTTACTCAGGTCGCCCGGGTGACCTGGGCAACCCGGGTGCCCGGGTGACCAGGTGACCAGGTGCCCAGGCTGTCCGGGTAACCGGGTAACCAGGCTGTCCGGGTGCCCGGGTAACCGGGTAACCGGGCTGTCCAGGTGCCCAGGCTGTCCGGGTAACCGGGTAACCGGGCTGTCCGGGTGCCCGGGTAACCGGGTAACCGGGTAACCGGGTAACCAGGCTGTCCGGGTGCCCGGGTAACCGGGCTGTCCAGGTGTCCGGGGGGGGCCGGGCTGGCGGCTGGCCGGGGGCCGCCGGGCCACGGCGAGGTCCGCTTGGCTTCCGGCGGTCCGGGAGCGTGCGGCCGTCAGGACGCGAACAACCGCACCGGCCAGGCCGCGTGCGCCTCCGCACCGATCTCCAGCAGCGGTGCGGACGCCGCGGGAAGCGCCTCGACCCCGTCGTCGAGGACCCGCCGCGCCGCACCCGCCGCCGCGTGGGCGACGACGTCCAGTTCCGGCGCGAGCCGGGCCAGCGCGGCCGTCGCGTCGAACGGGTCGAGGCTCAGCAGCCGCACCGTCGCCGACGCCGGCCCGCTGACGCACTCGTACGCGGAGCAGTACGCGGCGTCCTCGGGCCCGAGACCGGCGGCCCGCGCGGCCACGCCCAGCACCACCGGCTGATGCGCCCCCTTGGGGAACTCCCGTGCCAGCGCGTCGAGTTCGGCAGAGGGCCAGGTCGCCCTGGCCGCCCGCGCGAGCTGCCGTCCCAGCCGCCGCGCGGTGACCCGCAGGGCGAGCGAGGGCGTACGGGCGTCGGCGGCCGCGTCCAGGGCCACCGGATCGACCCCGAGTGCGGCCGCCGCGGCCAGCGAGGCCGAGACGAGTCCGCTCGTGTGCAGCCGGCCCCGGCAGAAGTCCTCCAGGTCGGCCGCTCCGGTGATCCGTCCGGCCCTGACCGCGGCCTCGGCCCCGCCGGAGTGCGCGTGCCCTCCGGCGGGGAAGCGGCCGTCGGCCAGGACGAGAAGTGCCGCCCGGGACATCAGAAGAGGAAGTAACGCTGGGCCATGGGCAGTTCGGCGGCGGGAGTCGCCTCGACGAGCTCCCCGTCGATGTGCACGGCGAAGCTGTCGGGGTCGATCCGCACCTCGGGCCGTGCGTCGTTCTCCCGCATGTCGGCCTTGGTCACCGCCCGCGTCGACTCGATGGCGACGAACCGCTTGCCGAGCGAGAGCCGCTCCGGCAGCCCGTCCTCGATGGCCAGCGGTGCCACGAAGTTGAAGGAGTTCGCGGCCGGGGCCCGCCCGATCGCCCCGAACATCGGCCGGGGCAGGACCGGTTGCGGTGTCGGGATGGACGCGTTGGCGTCGCCCATCTGCGCGTACGCGATCATCCCGCCCTTGATGACGAGGTGCGGCTTGACCCCGAAGAACGCGGGCTCCCACAGCACCAGGTCGGCGAGCTTGCCGGTCTCCACCGAGCCGATCTCGCGGGCGAGTCCCTGCGCGAGCGCCGGGTTGATCGTGTATTTGGCGACATAGCGACGTACGCGGTGGTTGTCGGCGCGGCCGTCACCCGGCAGGGGGCCCCGGCGCCGCTTCATCACATGGGCCGTCTGCCAGGTCCGCATGACGACCTCGCCGACGCGGCCCATGGCCTGGGAGTCCGAGGAGATGATCGAGATGGCGCCGAGGTCGTGGAGTATGTCCTCGGCCCCGATGGTCGAGGGCCGGATGCGGGACTCGGCGAAGGCCAGGTCCTCGGGCACCGCCGGGTTCAGGTGGTGGCAGACCATCAGCATGTCGAGGTGTTCCTCGGCGGTGTTGACGGTGTAGGGCCGGGTCGGGTTGGTCGAACTGGGCAGGACGTACGGCTCGGAGACCACGGTCATGATGTCCGGCGCGTGCCCGCCGCCCGCGCCCTCCGTGTGGTACGCGTGGATACCGCGTCCGGCGATGGCGGCGAGGGTGTCGGCGACGAACCCGGACTCATTCAGGGTGTCGGTGTGGATGGCGACCTGGATGCCGGTGCGGTCGGCGACGGTGAGGGCGGCGTCGATCGCGGCGGGCGTCGAGCCCCAGTCCTCGTGGATCTTCAGGCCGAGGGCGCCGCCCCGGATCTGCGAGAGCATCGCCTCGTGCGAGACGGTGTTGCCCTTGCCGAGCAGACCGAAGTTGAGCGGGTACCCCTCCATCGCCTCCAGCATCCGGGCCAGGTGCCAGGGGCCGGGGGTCACGGTGGTCGCCTTGGAGCCCTCGGCGGGCCCCGTGCCGCCGCCGACGAGCGTCGTGATGCCGGAGGCGAGGGCCTCGTCGGCGATCCCCGGACAGATCAGATGGACGTGGGCGTCGATGGCGCCCGCGGTCATGATCCGTCCGTTGCCCGAGATGATCTCGGTCTCGGGGCCGATCACCAGGTCGGGATGGACGCCGTCCATGGTGTCCGGGTTGCCGGCCTTGCCGATGCCGGCGATCCGGCCGTCGCGGATGCCGACGTCCGCCTTGACGATCCCCCAGTGGTCGACGATCACGACGCCGGTGACGACCGTGTCCGGGGTGCCGTCCGCGCGCGTGGCGCGTGCCTGGCCCATGGATTCGCGGATGACCTTGCCCCCGCCGAACACCGCCTCGTCACCGGCGAGTCCGGGCCCGCCGCTTCGGTCCTCCTCGATCTCGATCAGCAGGTCCGTGTCGGCGAGGCGGATACGGTCCCCGGTCGTCGGACCGAACAGATCGGCGTACGCGGCACGCGAGATCTCAGGCATCGAGGGCACCTCCGGTCTCCCCGCGCAGTCCGGGCACCACACGGGCGCCGGCGAGCGGGACGAGTTCGACCTCGACGGGAATCCCGGGCTCGAAGCGCACGGCGGTCCCGGCGGCGACGTTGAGCCGCTTGCCGTGCGCGGCGGCGCGGTCGAAGTCCAGACCGGGATTGGCCTCGGCGAAGTGGTAGTGGGAGCCGACCTGGACGGGGCGGTCGGCGGCGTTGAGAACGGTCAGCCGGGTGGCCTCACGACCCTCGTTGAACACGACGGGTTCGTCGGCGAAGAGGAACTCTCCGGGAATCACGGCGCTCGCCCTCCGTCAGACGATCGGGTCGTGGACGGTGACCAGCTTGGTTCCGTCCGGGAAGGTCGCCTCGACCTGGACGTCGTGGATCATCTCGGGGATGCCCGTCATGACGTCGTCCCGGGTGAGGATCTTGCGCCCGGAGGACATCAGCTCGGCGACGGTACGGCCGTCACGGGCGCCCTCGAGGATGTGCGACGTGATCAGGGCGACGGCCTCGGGGTGATTCAGTCTCAGTCCGCGGGCCCGGCGCTTCTCGGCGACATCGGCCGCCACATGGATCAGCAGCCTCTCCTGCTCGTGCGGGGTCAGTTGCACGGCGTCCCACCTCACATCCTCGCTCCGGACCGTGCGGGGCCCGGTGGCCGTGGCCACCAAAACCCCTGGTGGCGTGGATGCGCACGCTAGTTGGCCGGAGTTTCGAGGACGTTAACCGGCCGGTGATCCCTTTCGGACCGGGCCGGGTGACCCCTTCGGGCCCGCGATGCCGCCCCGCTTGCCCCGTTCCGCCCGACCGGGCCGCGGCGGCACCCCTGGATGCCGTGAGGCCGTCGGGGACAGGACCGTATACGGCGTACCGGGCGACTCGCGGGGAGCCTCCCCGCCGACCGGTGACGGCACGGCCGCGGTCGCGTCGGCGACCCGTGCCCGACAGACGGCGTTCGCCCCGTCACGACGCCCGGCACACTCCTCCACGGGCGGATGTCCGCCGGGGGGCTAGGAAGCGCCTGGGCGGATACCCACCGAAGCGCTAGGAAGCGCTGGGCCCCCGGTGCTCCGCCGCGATGCCGAACCGCTGGCGCTCGCGGGGCGCCGACGCCACCTCCCGGACGCTGGACAGAGAGCTGACCACCTGGCCGTCCGCGGGTTCCGGGAGTTCTTCGAGGCGCTCCAGGTCGGCGGCCGAGACCAGGGCGACGAGCGGCTTGCCGTGCCGCGTCACGACGACGCGCTCGCCGCCGTACACGACGCGGTTGATCAGTTCGGCGAGCTCAGCCCTGGCTTGCGTCACCGGAATCTCGTAGGCCATGACGTCCAGCTTAGACCGGGCCTCCGGCACACCGCGGGGCCCGGGACCCCCCGTCCGGCGGCGTACGGCACCGCTCGGACGGTCCCCGGACAGGGGCAGGGCCGATTTCGCTCTCAGCATGCCCCTCTCCCCCGGAGACGTACGTCCTGTACATTTTTTACAGACGTCGATCTGAGGAGGCGTGCCATGCGCAGCCCGTCCGCCCGCCATGTCCTACCGGAGTTCACCGAACGCACGAGCTCGGGGCACCGGACCCTGGATCCGTACGCGAAGCTGCTCGGCGAGCGGATCGTGTTCCTCGGGACACCGATCGACGACACGTCGGCGAACGACGTGACGGCGCAGTTCATGCACCTCGAACACCAGGCGCCCGAGCAGGACATCTCGCTGTACATCAACTCCCCGGGCGGCTCCTTCGGCGCGATGACCGCGATCTACGACACGATGCGGTTCGTCACCTGCGACGTGGAGACGGTCTGCCTCGGCCAGGCGGCGTCGGCCGCGGCCGTCCTGCTGGCCGGCGGCACCCCGGGCAAGCGGCTCGCCCTGCCGGGAGCGCGCGTCCTCCTGCACCAGCCGTCGGTCCCGGAGCCGGTCCAGGGGCGGACGAGCGACCTCGTCGTCCAGGCCGGGGAGCTGCTGCGCACCCGCGAGATCCTCGAGGACATGCTCGTACGGCACACGGGGCAGAGCCCGGAGCGGGTCGCCGTGGACATCGAGCGGGACAAGATCTTCGACGCTCCGGCGGCGCTGGCCTACAGGCTGATCGACCGGATCGTCCCGAGCCGCAGGACCACGCGCGAGACGCCCGGCGCGAGGTGAGCGGCCGATGATCCCGGACCTCCCCCCGCTGCCCGCGCTGACCCGCGCCGAGGCCGAGCTGATCGACCGCTACCTCGACGTGGTCGACCTGATCGGCCGTATCAACCCGTCCCGTCCCGGAGACACCTATCGCGGCCTGAGGGCGGCTCAGGCACTGGTCGGCAAGGCGGCGGCCCTGCGGGACGCCCTCACGCTGATGCACCAGCGGGGCGAGAGCGAGGTGCACGCCCCGACGCTGGCCCAGGCCCTGCGGGTGCTCGACGGGGAGCGGCGGGCGAACCGGGTCACCGTGCCGCCCGGATCCGGCAGTTGACGGACCCGCACCGGAAGGCCGGTACGCGCCGTGGCCGCCGACGCCCGAACCACGACTCAAACGGACCGGATGGGGTACCCCCCGTTGGCGTATTCGCCCAACCTTTCTACGACCCTTCCGAGTTGCGCAACACGCGGCGTCCGAAGGCCGGATGAGGCCCGTCGTCGCAGGTGCGGGCCCCACCGGTGCCCCCAACACGTGCTCGAACGGAGGGGTGTTCACTCGAACGGCTGAGTGGTGAGTAAGCCCACAAAACACCGGTTCCGCTCGGATTTTCCGACTCTGATGAGTGAAGATCCCTTCCGACGACAAGCCCCCGCCACAGCGGCGGGGCGGTCCGGGCGGACGCCGAGTCCTGCCGCCTCCCGGATGCCCGGTCGACAGAAGTGCATCGGCAGGAGTGGAGGACCCAGCTAGACGGGCCGCCGGAACAGTTCCGGGCGGTCCTTGGGGTGAAGCCGCAGCAGCGGCCGGGCAACTTCGCCAGCCCGAATCCGACAGGTCATCCTTCACAGGCGGCTGACGAAGGGTTGCGCATGACTGCGCTCAATCGTGTCCCGTCGCTGTGGACCCGGGCCGGTACGGCCTCGGCCCTCACCCTTGCCGCGGTGGGCGGCAGCCTCGTGGTGCCCGGCGTCGCGCCGGACGCCGAAGCGGCCACTCTTGCGACGAGGGCACTCCAGGTCGCGGCGTCGAAGCACGGCTCCCCCTACCAGTGGGGCGCCACCGGACCGCACCGCTTCGACTGCTCCGGGCTCACGCTCTACTCGTACAAGAAGGCGGGCAAGAAGCTGCCTCGTACGGCCGCGGCCCAGTACAACAAGACGCACCACGTCTCGGCCTCGCACCGCAAGGCCGGTGACCTGGTGTTCTTCCACTCGGGCCGGAACGTGTACCACGTCGGCATCTACGCCGGTAAGGGAAAGATCTGGCACTCCCCGAAGACCGGGGAAGTGGTGAAGCTGCAGAAGATCTGGACGAGAAGCGTCTGGTACGGCAGGGTCGGCTGACCTTTCGCCCGGGGCGGCGGCACGCGCCGCCGCCCCGGAGCGGGCCCTCCACGGGCCGCCCGACGCCCTCTCAGCTCCTCAGCGGCTCCAGCACCAGGACGACGCCCAGAACGGTGAGAGCGCCGCCGGTGGCCCCCGCCACGGCGCGCGCGGCACGCGGCGCGCGCAGCCACCGTCCGAGCCGGTCGACCAGGAGCGCGACCGCCGGGAACCACACCAGGGCCAGGACGACCACGATCAGCGCGAGCAGCAGCGTCCGCGGCACCACCGCGCTGCCCGCGGGCACGAACTGCGGCAGCAGGCTCAGGAAGGTGACGGGCGCCTTCGGGTTGAGCACGTTGGTGACGAACCCCTGCCGCAGCGGACGCGGGCCCGCGCCCTCGGTCACCGCCCCTTCGCCCGCCGATCCGTCGGCCGCAGCGCCTCGCGGACGGTACAGCGAGTGGAGCGTGCGCAGACCCAGGTACAGCACATAGCCGCCGCCGAGCAGCTGGAGCGTCCGGAACAGCGTGGGCACGGCGGTGAGGACCGCGGCGACCCCGGCCACGGCGAGCGCGGTGTGGACGAGCAGGCCGCCCGCGATGCCGAGGGCGCAGGCGACTCCGGCACGGCGCGAGACGAGGGCGTTGCGTACGACGACGGTGAAGTCCGCGCCCGGCATGGCGACCATCCCCGCGGCGACGCCCGTGAAGGCGATGAGCTGTGCGTCCATGCGTCCATGCTGCCCGGAGCGGGCCTTCAGCAGGTATGTCGAATATCCTGGGCGAGCCTTAAGCAATCGTTTAGACCGGGCGGGGTGCCACCGGTCCCGGGAGGCCGCCATGTACGACCCGACACGGCTGGCGGCGCTGGTGGCGGTCGCCGAGGCGGGGTCGATCACCCGGGCCGCCGAGCGCCTCGGATACACCCCGCCGGCGCTGTCCCAGCAGGTGGCGAAGCTGGAGCGGGAGGCGGGGGCGACGCTGCTGGTGCGCTCCCATCGCGGGACGCGGCTCACCGACGCGGGTGAACTGCTGGTCGTACGGGCCCGCCGGGTCCTCGACGAGATGGAGCTGGCCCGGCACGAACTGGCCGGTCTGACGGGGCTGTCGGGCGGCACACTTCGGCTCGGCACCTTCCAGACGGCGGGAACCCATCTGCTCCCGCCGGTACTCAGCGCCTTCCGCCGGGCCCACCCGGACGTGGCGCTCGCGGTCGCCGACTACGAGCCCCCGCTCGGGATCGCGGCGGTCGCGGCCGGCGAGGTGGACCTGGCTCTCACGCACACCTACCGGCCCGCCGCGCCGGTGCCGGTTCCGTCGTCCGTGGGCGTCGAGCCGCTCCTCGTCGAGGAGTTGGTGCTGGTGACCGCTCCCGGTCACCTCCTCGCGGACGGTACGGAACGGCTGCCGCTCACCGAGCTCGCCGGGCAGCCGCTGATCAGCATGGCCCCGCACCACCCTCCCCGGCAGGGCGTGGAGGCCGCGCTCGCCCGGGCGGGGGCCACACCGGCGGTGCTCGTCGAGACACCGGTGTACGCCCTGGTGTGCGCGCTGGTCAGTGCCGGGCTCGGGGTCGCGGTCGTGCCCGAGATGGTGGCGGCGACCGCGGCGACGCCGGTGAGCGCCCGGCTGCTGGAGCCGGGAGACCTGCGCCGCACGATCTCGGTCGCCCACCGGGCGGATGTCACGGTCCCCGCGGCCGACGCGTTCCGCGCCCTGCTGCGCGGGGCGTTCGGGCGAGCCGGACGGCACCGGCTCTCCGGCCGTCCGGAGAACCAGGGGCGTCGCGACGGCATCCTCTAGTCCGCCTCCCGGTACGACTCCGCCAGGCCTGCCTCGCTCCCGGGGGTCCGGGGTCCCGCTGGGGTCTGTCGTTCGGATCAGGACCTAGGGCTCTTCCGGACACCCCGCCGGCACCGGCTGGACGGGGACCGTCCACGGGAGTTCGATGGAGACCGTCTTGCCGCCCTCCCGGGTCGGCACGACGGTGAGCCCGCCGCCGCACTCGGCGGCCAGCCAGCGGATGATCACCATGCCGCGGCCGTTGTCCTGCTGGACGGCCGCGGGGAGCCGCTTCGGAAAGCGCGGATGACTGTCGGTGACACCGATACGCAGACGCTCCTCCCGGTCGAGACGCACGCCGACCGTGAAGGTGGGTGACTGCCCGAACGTGTGCTGGACGGCGTTGGTGGCCAGTTCGGACACGATCAGACGGACGGTCTCGGCGACTTCGCAGTCGCCCGGCAGGCCCCATTCGGACAGCACTTCGGCGACGAATTTACGGGCCACGGAAACCGAGACCGGTTCGCTCGGCAGGGTGACGGATGCTTCCTGATGGTCTGCCATGGCGACGTTCGTCCCTTTCCCACGGGACCGGAGCCCGACACCGAGCGGATGGTTCGAGTACGGTCCCGGACTGGTGCTTGCGCCAGACTGCCATTACCGGGCCGGTCGCGGGTGCGATCCACCGACTAATGCATATATCTGTCGCTCGATGCGGTGAACTCTGCGTCGGCAGAGCATATTCGGGCGACTTGGAAGGAGTAAGGAGAACAGTCATGCAGCACGGTCCCGCGGTGCGCCGCCGCAAGCTCGGTGCCGAACTGCGCGCGCTCCGCGCGGGTACGGGCCTCACGAGTGGTGAGGCGGCCCGCCTGCTCGGCTGGCACCAGTCGAAGGTGAGCCGCATCGAAACCGGCACCAGCGGGGTGAAACCGGCCGATGTGGAGCGCCTGTTGCGCGCGTACGGCGTAGATGATCCCGAACTGCGTGAACTTCTCGTCGTGTTGGCCGGATCCGAGGGCAACGGGCGCCACCACTGGTGGCACGCGTACCGCGGCGTGCTTCCGCCCGCCTACCGCGACTTCATCAGCCTGGAGTCGGGCGCCAGCGCCATGCGCACCCTGGAGACCTCTGTCGTACCCGGGCTGCTGCAGACGCCGGAGTACGCCCGCGCGGTCACGCGGGCCGCCGTGGACGGTCTGGAGGAGAGCAAGCTCGACGCCCTGGTCGAGGTGCGCCTGGCCCGGCAGGACGTCCTGCGGTCGAACCCGCCGCTGGAGCTGTCCGCCGTCCTGGACGAGGCGGTGCTGCGGCGGGAGGTCGGCGGCCCCGACGTCATGGCGAGCCAGCTGCAGCGGCTGCGGGAGGCCGCCGTCCTGCCCCAAGTGCGGCTTCAGGTACTGCCGTTCGCCGCCGGGGCACACATCGGAGTTACCGGGCCTTTCGTTATTTTCTCATTTCCGAACACAACCGATCTGGATGTGGTTGTTCTCGACCACTTGACGAGTAGCCTCTATCTCGAACGGAAAGAAGACCTCCAGGCCTACACCGAGGCCTTCAACACCCTTCAGTTCCACGCCCTTTCGCCCGAGGACTCGTTGGACTACATCGCCGTGATAGGTGACGGCGCGTAAGGAGGCACGTCATGTCAGCAATGCCTCGGTACGTACCTTCCAGCACTTCACTGCACCCTGTGCGATGGCTGCGCAGCAGCCGCAGTACCGGGATGAACAACTGCGTCGAGACAGCACGCCCGACCACCGGACCCTGGTCCGGAATGGTCGCGGTGCGCGATTCCAAGAACACGGCGGGACCCGCCCTGCTGTTCACCCCGGACGTCTGGGAGGGGTTCATCACCGGGCTGGACTGACCCCGCACGGTTCACCGCTCCGACAGATCACCGGCCGGCCGCTCCGGCGGATCACCAGCCGATCGCTCCACCGGTTCACCGGTTCCGGCTGATCACGTCCACCGCGTGCTCGATCTGCTCCTCGGTGAGGTCCGCGCGGGCCGTCAGCCGCAGCCGCGAAACGCCGTCGGGCACCGACGGGGGACGGAAACAGCCGACGGCGAGGCCCGCCTCGCGGCAGTCGGCCGCCCATCGCACCGCCCGTTCGGGGGACGGTGCCCGCACGGAGACGACCGCGGCGTCCGGTCGCACCGCGGAGAGGCCCTCCGCCGTCAGCCGCGTGTGCAATGCCCTGGCCACCTCGCGCGCCCGCGCCGCCCGCTCCGGTTCGCGGCGCAGCAGCCGCAGCGCCGCCAGTGCCGCGCCCGCCGCCGCGGGCGCCAGGCCCGTGTCGAAGATGAAGGTGCGCGCCGCGTTGATCAGATGGTCGATGACGGCCGCCGGGCCCAGGACGGCGCCGCCCTGGCTCCCGAGCGACTTGGAGAGCGTGACGGTCACGACGACGTCCGGGTCCCCCGCGAGCCCCGCGGCATGCGGAGCGCCCCTGCCGCCGCGGCCCAGGACACCGAGCCCGTGCGCGTCGTCGACGATGAGTCCGGCGCCGTACTCCCGGCAGGCCAGGGCGAGTTCGGCGAGCGGGGCCGCGTCGCCGTCCACCGAGAAGACCGTGTCGGAGACCGTGACCGCGGGTCCGTCGTGGGTACCGAGCGCCTTGCGCACGGCGTCGGGGTCCACGTGGGAGACCACCTGTGTGGTGCCGCGGGCGAGCCGGCAGCCGTCGATCAGGGAGGCGTGGTTGCCGGCGTCGGAGACGACCAGCGAGCCGTGCGGCGCGAGCGCGGTGACGGCGGCGAGGTTGGCCGCGTAGCCCGAGGACAGGACGAGCGCGGACTCGAAGCCGCAGAAGTCGGCCAGTTCGCGTTCCAGCTCGCCGTGGAGTTCGGTGGTGCCGGTGACGAGCCGGGAGCCCGTCGCGCCGCCGCCCCACCGGCGCGCGGCCGCGGCCGCGCCCTCGGTGACCTCCGGGTGGCGGGCGAGTCCGAGGTAGTCGTTGCTCGCGAGGTCGAGGAGCGGCGAGTCCGCGGGACGCGCACGCAGCGTTCGTACGAGTCCGGCCCTGCGGCGCGCCTCGGCCTGCTCGTCGATCCAGCCGAACGCCATGTGTCCTCCGGGTCTCGCCGCATGCGCGGTGGCGGTGATTTGTAGGCAGTGCACAGACCCTAGCGGTCGCTCCGCGGGCCCATGATGTGGCAATACCCACACGTCGAACCATCTCTGTTGTGCAAACTCTCCTTGGCCGGGAGCGGTCGCATAGGCCAGGATCGGACCTCATGGACCTGCTGAACACGCTGGTGGACAAGGGGCTTCGGCGCGAGCTGCCGACCCGCGACGAGGCGCTGGCCGTACTGGCCACCTCCGACGACGACGTACTCGACGTGGTGGCCGCGGCCGGCAAGGTGCGCCGTCACTGGTTCGGGCGACGGGTGAAACTGAACTATCTCGTCAACCTGAAGTCGGGCCTGTGCCCGGAGGACTGCTCGTACTGCTCGCAGCGTCTGGGCTCCACGGCCGGCATCCTCAAGTACAGCTGGCTCAAGCCCGACGAGGCCTCCAAGGCCGCGGCGGCCGGGCTGGCCGGTGGCGCCAAGCGGGTCTGCCTGGTGGCCAGCGGGCGCGGCCCGACGGACCGCGACGTGGACCGGGTCTCCGACACGATCAAGGCGATCAAGGACCAGAACGAGAACGTCGAGGTGTGCGCGTGCCTCGGCCTGCTCTCCGACGGCCAGGCCGAGCGGCTGCGCGCGGCGGGCGCGGACGCCTACAACCACAACCTGAACACGTCCGAGGGAACGTACGGGGAGATCACGACCACCCACACGTACGCCGACCGGGTGGACACCGTCCAGAAGGCGCACGCGGCGGGGCTGTCCGCCTGCTCGGGTCTGATCGCGGGCATGGGTGAGTCGGACGAGGACCTCGTCGACGTCGTGTACGCGCTGCGCGAGCTCGACCCCGACTCCGTTCCGGTGAATTTCCTGATCCCGTTCGAGGGAACCCCGCTCGCCAAGGAGTGGAACCTCACCCCGCAGCGCTGTCTGCGGATCCTCGCGATGGTCCGCTTCGTGTGCCCGGACGTCGAGGTCCGGATCGCGGGCGGCCGCGAGGTGCATCTGCGCACGCTCCAGCCGCTGGCCCTGCACCTCGCCAACTCGATCTTCCTCGGTGACTACCTCACCAGCGAGGGCCAGGCGGGCAAGGCCGACCTGGAGATGATCGCGGACGCCGGCTTCGAGGTGGAGAACGCGGGCGAGGTGACGCTGCCCGAGCACCGTGCGCCGTCGGGCGGCGGCTGCGGATCGCACGCGGAAGCCGGGTGCGGACCGCACGACGACGCCGGGTGCGGATCGCACGCGGAGGCCGGATGCGGGTCCCACGCGGGCGGCGGCGTCTGCGGCTCGGCGCCCGCGGCTCCGGCCGAGGCGCCCGCGGCCGTGGCCGAGGCGCCCGCCGACGCCCGTACGGACCTGGTCTCCGTGCGCCGCCGCGGTGCCGGAACGGACCTCGCGCCCAATGCCTGAGCTGTCCGTGCGGGAACTGCTCGACCTCGACCGGCGGCACGTCTGGCATCCGTACGGGCCGATGCCCGGCCGCCAGGAGCCGCTGGTCGTGGAGTCGGCGAGCGGGGTCCGGCTGCGGCTGGCCGACGGCACGGGCGAGCTGGTCGACGGCATGTCGTCCTGGTGGTCGGCCATCCACGGCTACAACCACCCGGTCCTGAACGACGCGGCACGCGGCCAGCTGGAGCGGATGAGCCACGTGATGTTCGGCGGGCTCACCCACGAGCCCGCCGTCCGGCTGGCGAAGCTGCTGGTCAACATCTCGCCGGAGGGTCTGGAACACGTCTTCCTCGCCGACTCCGGCTCGGTCGCGGTCGAGGTCGCCGTCAAGATGTGCCTCCAGCACTGGCGCTCGCTCGGCCGTCCGGGCAAGCAGCGGCTGCTGACCTGGCGGGGCGGCTATCACGGGGACACCTGGCAGCCCATGTCGGTGTGCGACCCCGAGGGCGGGATGCACGAGCTGTGGCAGGGCGTGCTCCAGCGTCAGGTCTTCGCCGACGCGCCGCCTGCCGGGTACGAGGAGTCGTACGCGGACCAGCTGCGTGAGCTGATCGGGCGGCACGCCGACGAGCTCGCCGCCGTCATCGTGGAGCCGGTGGTGCAGGGCGCGGGCGGCATGCGCTTCCACTCCCCCGCGTATCTGCGGGTGCTGCGCGAGGCCTGCGACGAGCACGACGTCCTGCTGGTCTTCGACGAGATCGCGACGGGTTTCGGCCGTACGGGTGAGCTGTTCGCCGCGGACCACGCGGGGGTGACCCCGGACGTGATGTGTGTCGGCAAGGCGCTGACCGGCGGTT
Source organism: Streptomyces sp. NPDC002698 (assembly GCF_042888945.1). Classification (NCBI taxonomy): domain Bacteria; kingdom Bacillati; phylum Actinomycetota; class Actinomycetes; order Kitasatosporales; family Streptomycetaceae; genus Streptomyces; species Streptomyces sp. NPDC002698. The sequence goes on along the minus strand of NZ_JBIAQM010000004.1, from coordinate 122,820 downwards.
ATCTGACGATGGCGGCGACGCTGTGCACCTCGCGGGTGGCCGACGGCATCTCGCGCGGTGAGGTCCCGGTGCTCGCGCACGGCCCGACCTTCATGGGCAATCCGCTCGCCGCCGCGGTGGCGTGCGCCTCGGTCGACCTGCTGCTGGGCCAGGACTGGCGGACCGAGGTGAAGCGGATCGAGGCCGGTCTGCGGGAGGGCCTCGCGGAGGCCGCCTCGCTGCCGGGCGTCCGGGACGTACGCGTGCTCGGCGCGATCGGAGTCGTCCAGCTCGACCACGAGGTGGACATGAAGGCGGCGACGGCGGCCGCGGTGCGCGAGGGCGTGTGGCTGCGGCCGTTCCGCGACCTCGTCTACACGATGCCGCCGTACGTCACCGGCGACACGGATCTGGCACGGATCGCCCGCGCGGTGTGCGCGGCGGCGCGGGAGGGCTGAGATGACGGTACTGGTGATCACGGGTACGGGCACGGAGGTGGGCAAGACGGTCGTCACGGCCGCCGTCGCCGCCACGGCTCTCGCGGCCGGGCGGTCCGTGGCCGTCCTGAAGCCCGCGCAGACGGGTGTACGACCGGACGAGCGCGGCGACGCGGACGAGGTGGCCCGGCTCGCCGGTGCCGTCACGACGCTCGAACTGGGCCGCTATCCCGAGCCGTTGGCGCCCGCGACGGCCGCCCGGCGGGCCGGACTGACGGCCGTGTCCCCGCAGTCGGCGGCGGAGGCCGCGGCGAAGCTCGCCACCGAGCACGATCTGGTCCTGGTCGAGGGCGCGGGCGGTCTGCTCGTCCGGCTGGACCACGAGGACGGGACGCTCGCGGACGTGGCCCGGCTGCTGGACGCGCCCGTGCTGGTCGTCGCTTCCGCGGGGCTGGGCACGCTCAACACGACGGAACTGACGGCTCGTGAACTGCGGCTGCGGGAGCTGGAGTTCGCGGGGGTCGTGATCGGGAGCTGGCCGGACTCCCCCGATCTGGCGATGCGGTGCAATCTCGCGGACCTCCCGGCCGTGTCCGGGGCGCCCCTTCTGGGCGCGGTCCCGGCGGGCGCGGGTGGCCTCTCGCCCGCGGACTTCCGTGCCGGAGCGCCGAGCTGGCTGGATCACCGGCTGGGCGGACGCTGGAACGCCGGGGTCTTCACGGCGGCGCACACGGCCTGACGCCGGCCGCGGACGCGCCGCTCACGGCGTCCGCCCGTCACTGACCGGGCCGCCGGTCGAGCGTCCCTCGACCGTCGCGGTACTCGGACTCGGCCAACCGCAGGGCGGTGCTGGACAGCCGCGCCGGGCGTGCGGTGGACCTCCCGGGGGGACAATCCCGGTGAACCCTGTCTCCCGGGAGGTCCGAAATGCCGTTCAAGCCGCTCCGGCCGGCCGGCCCCGGCAAGGTCTCCGCGCACGCCGTGCACCATCCGGTGTTCGCCCGCTACTACGCCCGCTTCAGCACCGGCGCCGAGACCCGGATGGGGATCGGCCGGCTGCGTGAACGGCTGCTCGCCGGACTGTCCGGGCGGGTGATCGAGATCGGCGCGGGCAACGGTCTGAACTTCGCCCACTATCCGGGCACCGTCTCGGAGGTCGTCGCCATCGAACCCGAGCGGCTGCTGCGGCAGTTGGCGGTGGAGGCGGCGATGCGCTGCGAGGTGCCCGTCGATGTGGCGCCGGGTGCCGCGGAGGCCCTGCCGGTCAAGAGCGAGGCGTACGACGCCGCCGTGCTCTCGCTGGTGCTGTGCAGCGTGCGGGACGTACCGAAGGCGCTCGCCGAGGTGCGGCGGGTGCTGCGCCCCGGCGGCACGGTGCGGTTCTTCGAGCACGGCCGGGGCGGCGGACGGGTCATGGGGTCCGTCCAGCGGGGCCTGGACGCCACGGTGTGGCCGCGGTTGTGCGGCGGCTGCCACGTGGCCCGCGACCCGATCGCCGCACTGCGTGAGGCGGGGTTCGAACTGGGCCCGTACCGGCGGCTGTTGCTGCCGGAGAAGGGACCACGCCTGCCCACGTCGTACTGCGTCCTGGGCACCGCCCGTCGGCCGCTCGACTGACGAGCGCGCCCCCGGCGCCCAGGACACCGGGTGTCACAGACTCCAGCGGCGCAGTTCGTGGGCGATGTCGTGCACGGTGGCCTCGCCGCTCTTCACCAGGCGGGCCAGTTCCCGCACCTGTTCGGGCGAGGTGACGACCTTCAGGCCGCTGGCGACGAGATAGGCGTAGGCGACGGCCGAGGCGAACATCGCGTTGGAGCGTTCGAGCGCCGGGACGTGCAGCAGGAGCTGGAGCAGCGCGGCGGCGCGGGCGTGCGGGCTGTCGTAGACGGGAATGCCGAGGATCTCCGCCTCGTGCCGGCTGACCGCGGCGACGAGGGATCCCCAATCGGTGACCTGGGGGTCTCCGGGTGTCTTCTGTTCGGCGATCATGAGGAGCCAGGCAAGATCGACTCTGAGACTGCTCAAGGGATCAACGACGACCTTCGCTGGTGCCTTCGCGGTCCGCGCCGAACTCCTCGACGAAGACGGACTCGTACTGCTTCATGAAATCGGCGGCGGCTTCCACGAAGGTGTGGCCCACTTCCCCGGTGTCCTGCCGGACCAGTTCCTCGATATAGCGGTTCACGCTCATCCCCCGTTCCAGGGCGCGCTCCCGAGCGGCCCTCGCGGTGCCTTCGTCCACCCGGACGTTCAGCTGAGTCTTCGCCATGCTTCGAAGCTAGCGCGATATCGCTAGCACCGGCAAGGGGGCCTGGTACAGGGCGGAGAGCCAAGGGTGCGGGGCCAGGGCGTGAAGCCGGGTGGAGAACCTCGGTGGACCGCGATGGAGAGCCTCGGTGGAGACCCTCGGTGGAGATTGCCCCTTACATCGATATCAGGGGCACACCCTGGGACGGAGAGGGTGCGGCACCTAGGGGGGATACCGGGTGTGCCTCCGATCACACTACGCTCGGGCCGGACGAGGAGTCCGGACCATCCATCACAGAGGAGGCGGTCTTGTCCACAGCTGCTGCGGAGCAGATCCCGGGCCGCGCGGAGGGGGACGGGATCGCCGCCCGCGCCCGCGGCCTGACCAAGGCGTACGGTTCCGGCGAGACCGCCGTACTGGCCCTCGACTCGGTCGACGTGGACATCGCGCGCGGCCGGTTCACCGCCGTCATGGGCCCCTCGGGCTCCGGGAAGTCCACCCTGATGCACTGTCTGGCGGGCCTGGACACCGTCTCGGCCGGGCAGGTGTGGCTGGGCGACACGGAGATCACCGGGCTGAAGGACCGCGAGCTGACCCGGCTGCGGCGGGACCGGATCGGCTTCATGTTCCAGTCGTTCAACCTGATCCCCACCCTGAACGCGGCCGAGAACATCACGCTGCCCATGGACATCGCGGGCCAGAAGCCCGACCAGAAGTGGCTCGACCAGGTCATCGACACCCTCGGACTGCGCGAGCGGCTGAAGCACCGGCCCGCCCAGCTCTCCGGAGGACAGCAGCAGCGCGTCGCCTGCGCGCGGGCGCTCGCCTCCCGGCCCGAGCTGATCTTCGCCGACGAGCCGACCGGCAACCTGGACTCACGGGCGGGCCTCGAAGTCCTCGGATTCCTGCGCGAGGCCGTGGACGAGCTGGGCCAGACCGTCGTCATGGTCACGCACGACCCCGGCGCCGCCGCCCACTCCGACCTGGTGCTCTTCCTCGCGGACGGGCGGATCGTGGACGAGATGGAGCGGCCCTCGGCGGACGCCGTGCTGGAGCGGATGAAGCGTTTCGACACGGTTCGGGTGACCTTCGACGGCGGGCGCGGCAGGCCCGGTGGAACGGCGTCCGAGGGCGCCGCGGGTCTCGCGGCCGGTGTCCACGGCGCGGACGACACGGCTCCCGCCGCCGGAGACATCGCCCACGGCAGCCCCGGCGGCACCGCTCCCGGCGGCGGCTCCGGTGACGTAACCCCCGACAAGGACTGAGGCGGTCGTGCTCAAGGCGACACTGCGAAGCTTTCTCGCGCACAAAGGGCGGCTGCTGCTCTCGGCCCTGGCCATCGTGCTGTCCGTGGCCTTCGTCGCGGGCAGCCTCATCTTCTCGGACACGGTGACCCGTACGTTCGACCGGCTCTTCGCCTCGACCGCGGCCGATGTGACCGTGGAGCCGAAGAACGACCTGAAGTCCCAGCTGCCGACCGGGGCCACCGAGACCGTTCCGGCCTCGCTCGCGGACCGGCTCGCCGGGGTCGACGGAGTCGCCGCCACCCATGTGGACGCGTCGGTGGAGAACGCCCCGGTCGTCGACAGCGCGAACAAGTCGGTCGGACCGACGACCGGCGCCCCCACCATCGTCACCAACTGGGAGATCACCGAGCGCAGTCCGGTGAAGCTGACCTCCGGACACGAACCGCACGGCGGCGAAGAGGCACTGCTCGACGCGGACACCGCCGACAAGAAGCACCTCGGCATCGGCGACACCCTCACGGTGCAGGCGCAGCCCGGCTCCTTCGAGGTGCGGATCGTCGGGATCGCCACCTTCACCACCACCAACCCCGGTGCGGCGCTGGTCTTCCTCGACACCCCGACCGCGCAGTCGAAGCTCCTCGGCCGCTCCGACGCCGCCACGAGCATCTCCGTCGACGCCGCGCCGGGTGTCGGCGACGCGACGCTCAAGCGGCGCGTCTCCGCCGAACTCGGCAGCGGGCCCTACGACGTGAAGACGGCCGAGGAGCAGGCGAAGTCCTCCGCCGAGGCCCTCGGCGGATTCCTCGACGTGATCAAGTACGTGATGCTCGGCTTCGCCGGGATCGCGGTGCTCGTCGGCATATTCCTCATCGTCAACACCTTCTCCATGCTGATCGCCCAGCGCACCCGGGAACTCGGGCTGCTGCGGGCACTGGGCGCCGACCGGCGCCAGGTCCGCCGGTCGGTGCTCACCGAGGCGCTGCTCCTCGGCCTGGTCGGTTCGACGCTCGGCCTCGCGGCCGGGATCGGGCTGGCGGTCGGGCTGATCAAACTGATGTCCGCCTTCGGCATGAACCTCAAGTCCACGGAGATGGTGATCGGTTGGCCGACCCCCGTGGCGGCGTACGTCGTCGGGGTCGGCGTCACGTACGTCGCGGCCTATCTGCCGGCCAGGCGTGCGGCGGGCGTCTCCCCCATGGCTGCCCTCTCGGACGCCGAGATCGCGGGCGTGGGACGGCCGTTGCGGGTACGGGCCGTGGTGGGCGGGGTCGTCGGTGCGGCCGGGGCCGCGGCCCTCGCGGGATGCGCGGCCTCGTCCAGGACCTCGACCGCGGCCTCACTGCTGGGACTCGGTGTCGTCCTGACACTGATCGCCACCGTGATCGCCGGACCGCTGCTCGTCCGCCCGGTGATCCGCGTCCTCGGCGGCGCGTTCCCGGCGATCTTCGGTCCGGTGGGCCGGATGAGCCAGCGCAACGCGCTGCGCAATCCACGACGCACCGGTGCCACCGCCGCCGCCCTGATGGTCGGTCTCGCCCTGGTCGGCGGTATGTCCGTGGCCAGCGCCTCCATGAGCAAGTCCTTCGACCAGCAGATCGACAAAACCCTCGGCGCCGACTTCGTGCTCCAGAACGCCAATTTCGTGCCGTTCTCGCACGAGGTCACGGACAAGGTGCGCGCCACCGACGGGGTCGGACTGGTCGTCAGGCAGCGGTTCACCCCGATCGCGGTCGAACTGCCCGACGGCAAGCGGGTGGAGACGACCGCCGCGGCCTACGATCCGCGGCTCGACGACGTCGCCCACATCACGTACGCACGGGGTGACACGGCGGCGGCGCTCGGCGAGGGCCGCATCGCCATGGACGTGCAGTTCGCGAAGGACCACGACGTGCGGGTCGGCAGCACGATTCCCGTCGAGTTCCCCGCCGGCCGCACCACCGAGCTGACGGTGGGCGCGCTCACCGACCAGGGCGGCGGAGGGTTCGGGACGCAGGGCGGACTCGTCTTCGGCTTCGGCACGATCGAGAAGTACGTGCCCGGCGGACAGGACTCGGCGCTGTACGTGAACGCGGCCCCGGGCACCTCGCCGGAGGCGCTGCGCCCCCGTCTGGAGAAGACCCTGGAGCCGTATCCCCAGGTCCAGGTCCGCGACCAGGCCGACTACAAGAAGCTCGTCCACGACCAGATCGCCGTCCTGCTGTACCTCGTGTACGCGCTGCTCGGGCTCGCGATCGTGATCGCCGTGCTCGGCGTGGTCAACACCCTCGCCCTGTCCGTCGTGGAGCGCACCCGTGAGATCGGACTGCTGCGCGCCATCGGTCTCGGCCGGCGCCAACTGCGCCGGATGATCCGTCTGGAGTCCGTGGTGATCGCCGTGTTCGGCGCGATCCTCGGGCTGGCGCTGGGGATCGTCTGGGGCGTCTGCGTGCAGCAGGTGCTCGCGCTCCAGGGCATGGAGGCGCTCGCCATCCCCTGGACGACGATCGTCGCGGTCGTGGTCGGCTCGGCCGTCGTCGGAATCGTCGCGGCGCTGCTTCCGGCCCTGCGCGCGTCGCGCATGAACGTGCTCGCGGCCATCGCCCACGAGTGACCACGGGCTCGCCCCGGTCCACCAGGGCCGGGGCGTTCCCATCGGCTCACCCCGCCGCCCGGTCCGCCGGGGCCCGGGACCGGCCACCGCTCGCCTCAGCCCGCCCGGCCGGGGCGAGTCCCCCCGAGGAAGGGATGGTTCATGTCACGCCCGTTCCGTTTCGGTGTCAGCCTCATCGCCCCGGCGACCGCCACCGAGTGGGCCGCCAAGTGCCGCCGAGCCGAGGAACTCGGCTACGACGTGATCACCGTGGCGGACCATCTGGGCATGCCCGCCCCCTTCCCCTCGCTGGTCGCCGCCGCAGCGGCGACCAGGAGGCCGCGGCTCGGCACGTTCGTGCTCAACGCGGCCTTCTGGAACCCCGCGTTGCTGGCCCGTGAGGTGGCCACCGCAGACGCGCTGACGGACGGCCGTCTCGAACTCGGCCTCGGCACCGGGTACGTACCGGCCGAACACGAGACGGCGGGTCTGCCCTTCGGCACCCCCCGCGAGCGGGTCGACCATCTCCTGCGCACGGTGGAGGAGTTGAAGCGCCTGCTCGGCCCGGACGGACTCTCCTCCGGCACGCCGTGGCCGGGCGGGAAGGCGCCCGAGCGGCCGGGCGGCGGCCCGCCGCGGGTGCCCCTGCTGATCGGGGCCAACGGCGACCGGATGCTCGGCATCGCCGCGGAACACGCGGACATCGCGTCGTTCACGGGAGCGCGCACCGGGCGGAACGGCACGCTGGAACCGCTCACGGCCACCGAGCTCGACCAGCGTGCCGCGCTCTACCGGAAGGCGTCCGCCGCCCGCGAGGAGCCCGCCGAGCTCAACCTGCTGATCCAGATCGTCACCGTCACCGACGACCGCGACGCCGCGGTCCGGCCGTGGCTGCCCCGGCTCCCGCAGCTGGCCGAGCGGGAGGTGCTGGAGCTGCCCATCGTCCTGATCGGCACTGTGGAACAGCTCGTCGGCCAGGTCCGGGACCTGCGGGAGCGCTACGGATTCTCGTATCTGACGGTGCTGGAGCCGAACCTGGAGGCCTTCGCTCCCGTGGTCCGCGAACTGAGCGGCCGGTGATCGTCCGCATGACGGAAATGCCGTTCCGGCACCCGGCGGGCGTGATGGGATCGGATCATGACCGACTTGCGGATACGGGCCGCCCGGCCCGAGGACCTCGACGCCGTGCTCGCCTTCTGGAAGGCGGCCGCCGAGGGCACCAGCATCAGTGACGACCTCAGCGGCACGGAACGGCTCGTCACCCGGGATCCCGGGGCACTCCTGCTCGCGGAGCGCGCCGGGGAGCTCGTGGGCACGGTGATCGCGGGCTTCGACGGCTGGCGCTGCCATCTGTACCGGCTGGCGGTCCGTCCGGACCGGCGGCGCCTCGGCATCGGCTCCGCGCTGCTCGCCGCCGCGGAGGAGCGCTTCGTGCGGCTCGGGGGGCGGCGCGGGGACGCCATGGTCCTGGAACGGAACGAGACCGCCCACCATGTCTGGCGGGCCGCCGGGTATACGCCGGAGGAACAGTGGCGGCGCTGGGTGAAGCCGCTCACCGACTAGGGCCTGTCCGGTCGTCGGCGGTGGGCGGTCGTCCGCGGGGACGGTGATCACTCCCCCGGGCCCGGCGGGGCGGCCGGCACCGGCCGCGGGGCCACCACCCGGAAAGGTCACTTTGCCGATCCTTTACCCTTGTCTGACCATCGTTCCTCCGACGAAAGGCGTGAGCGTCCATCCATGGGCGAGCCTCCCAGTACCCGCGGCCGTGATGCGCACGGCGGCCCGGGACATCGCGCGATCCCCCGGTCCCTGGCCGATCATGGGACGGAGGTGACCCGATGACCGAAGTGTTCCTCCTGCTGGTCGCAGTTCTGCTGTCGCTGGCCTGCGGCGGCTTCGTGGCGGCCGAGTTCTCCCTGACCACCGTCGAGCGCAGCGAGCTGGAACGTGCCGTGGAGCGCGGCGAGCGGGGCGCCTCCGGGGCCCTCAAGGCCGTACGGAACCTCACCTTCCAGCTCTCCGGCGCCCAGCTCGGCATCACCGTGACGAACCTGGTCGTCGGCATGCTCTCCGAGGCGTCGATCGCCAAGCTCATCGCGGGCCCCCTGGAATCACTGGGCGTCCCGCCCTCCGCGTCGAACTCGGTGGCGCTGATCATCGGTACGGGGCTCTCGACCGTCTTCCTGATGGTCGTCGGCGAGCTGGTGCCCAAGAACTGGGCGATCTCCTCGCCGCTGGCCGTGGCCAAGCGGGTGGCGACGCCGCAGCGCTGGTTCAGCGCGGCGTTCCGCCCGTTCATCGCCCATCTCAACAACAGCGCGAACCACGTCGTACGCCGCTTCGGCCTCGAACCGGCCGAGGAGCTGGCCTCCGCCCGCGGGCCCCAGGAGCTGGCGGCGCTCGCCCGGCACTCCGCCAAGGAGGGCGCCTTGGAGGCGGACACCGCCGAGCTGTTCGTGCGCACCCTGAACCTCGCCGACCTGACCGCGGAGAACGTGATGACACCGCGCGTCCAGGTCATCGCGCTGGACGTCCAGGCGACCTGCGAGGACGTGGCGAACGCGACCCGGGCGACCGGCCTGTCCCGGTTCCCGGTCTACCACGGGAGCCTCGACGAGGTCGTCGGCGTCGCGCACATCAGGGACGTGCTGACCGTGCACGCCTCCAGCCGGACCCAGACACCCGTCTCGCAGATCATGCGCGAGCCGCTGCTCGTACCGGAGTCGCTGACCGTCGACAGGCTCCTGGACCGGCTGGCCGGCAAACGCACGATGGCCGTGGTCATCGATGAATACGGCGGTACGGCCGGTGTCGCCACCCTGGAGGACATCGTGGAGGAGGTCGTCGGCGAGGTACGCGACGAGCACGACCCGCACGAGACGCCCGACCTCGCCCCGGTCGGCACGGACACCGAGGGCCGGACGCTGTACTCGGCCGACGGGTTCGCCCGTACCGACCAGCTCGCCCGGGTCGGACTGCGGGTGCCCGACGGACCGTACGAGACCCTGGCCGGTTTCATCGCGACCGAGCTCGGCCGGATCCCCGCCGAGGGGGACAGCGTCGAGGCCGACGCCTGGCGGCTCGACGTCGTGGACGCCTCGGGACGGCGGGCCGCACGGGTGCTGCTGCACGCCCCGCACAACGGCGAGGAGAACACGCGATGACCGTCGTACAACTGCTGGTCGGACTCGCGACACTCGTCGTGAACGCCTTCTTCGTCGGCGCCGAGTTCGGCCTGATCTCGGTGCGCCGCAGCCAGATCGAACCGCACGCCGAGCGGGGCGACCGGCGGGCACGGAGCGTCCTCTGGGGCCTCGAACACGTCTCGGCCCTGCTCGCGACCGCGCAGCTCGGCATCACGCTGTGCACCCTGGTGCTCGGCATCGTGGCCGAACCCGCCATCGCGCACCTGCTGGAGCCGGTGTTCCACGCGGTGGGCGTCCCCTCCGGCGCGGGCCACGCGGTCTCCTTCGTCATCGCGCTCGCCCTGGCGACGTACCTGCACATGCTGCTCGGCGAGATGGTGCCGAAGAACGTGGCACTGGCGGAGCCCGTACGCACGGCACTGGTGCTCGGACCGCCGCTGGTCACGCTCTCCCGCGCGCTGCGCCCGGTGATCTTCGCGGTCAACGCCTTCTCCAACGCACTGCTGAAACTGCTGCGGGTCGAGACGAAGGACGAGGTCGTGGCGACCTTCTCCGACGACGAACTCGCCCGCCTGGTCAAGGACTCCAGCGCGGCGGGGCTCATCGACCACCGTGCCCAGGAGCGGCTGCGTGACGCCCTGGAACTGGGCCGCCGCCCGGTGCACGACGTCGTGCTCCCGGTGGAGCGCGTCGTCTACGCGCGCGTGGGCATCACTCCGGAGGAGCTGGAGCGCCTGTCCGCCGAGTCGGGGTTCTCCCGCTTCCCCGTCGTCGACGAGGGACGCCGGATCGTCGGTTATCTGCACGTCAAGGACGCGCTCGACGCGGTCCCCCGCGAGGTGCCGTTCCGTGTGGAGGACATGCGGCACATCGCCCGTGTCCGCGAGAGCACCCCTCTGGACGACGTCCTGACCGCGATGCGCCGCAGTCGTACACATCTCGCGGCGGTCATGGGCAGCGACGGACGGCTCACGGGACTGGTGACGATGGAGGACGTCCTGCGAGAACTGTTCGGACAGCCCGCGTAGGAGGGACGCTCCGGCTCCGGTGCGGGAGAGCGGCAGGAACCCGGGGCCCGCTCGGCGCCGGGGTCACCCTCCCCGCTCCGGTGGGACGGTCCGACCGACCGACGAGTATGTGTTCGGGTTACCATCTTTCTCGCCATGCAGATGAATGCCTCATACACCAGCCTCGTCGCGGTCGGCGACTCCTTCACCGAGGGCATGTCGGACCAGTTGCCCGACGGTTCGTACCGAGGATGGGCCGACCTCCTCGCGGGCCGGATGGCGGCCCGGACGCCCGGTTTCCGCTATGCCAACCTCGCGGTGCGCGGCAAGCTGATCGGGCAGATCGTCGACGAGCAGGTGGACGTGGCCGCCGCCATGCGGCCGGATGTGATCACGTTGGTGGGCGGTCTCAACGACACCCTGCGACCCAAGGTCGACATGGGACGCGTCCGCGGTCTCCTGGAGGAGGCCGTGGAGCGGCTCGCCCCGGCCTGCGAGCAGCTCGTCCTGATGCGCAGCCCCGGCCGCAACGGTCCGGTCCTCGAACGCTTCCGGCCCCGCATGGAGGAGCTCTTCACCGTCGTCGACGCCCTCGCCGAGCGGCACGGCGCTCTGGTGGTCGACCTCTACGGGGCACCCTCGCTCGCCGACCCCCGCTCCTGGGACGTCGACCGGCTGCACCTGACCGCCGATGGACACCGCCGGGTCGCGGAAGCCGTGTGGCAGACACTCGGCTACGAAACCGAGGACCCGGAGTGGCACGTCCCGTCGACGCCCACCGCGCCTCCCGGCTGGGTCTCCCGCCGCACCGCCGACGCCCGCTTCGCCCGGCAGCATCTGCTGCCGTGGATCGGGCGACGGCTGACGGGGCGCTCGTCCGGGGACGGACGGCCGGCGAAGCGGCCTGAGCTGCTGCCCTACGAGGATCACGTCACGGGCGGCCACGGCGGCTGAGTCCGCGATCCACCGAGGTACCTCCGGACGCCGCGGAACCCTGGACCCTGTTCACGTGCCGACGTACCCGAGCACGGTGGCCGCGGGGATCGGGCGAAGCGTCTGGCGGGCGGCTTCCGCCGTGCCGCTCTCTCGAGTGACACGGCGGCCCATGCTCCGCATAGAGAGGACGCTACCGGTTCACCCCGCGACCGCCACAGGGCGCACGGGGGGCGCTCGACAGCGCGGGAGCGCCGTCGATGCGCCCGGAACTACGGCTGGGCCCGGCGCGTACGCCGGGCCCCGCCGACGGCCCCTCCAGCTTTGCGGAGCATGGAGAGGAGCCGTCTCGCCACCTCTGAGAGAATGGCAAGTAACAGGCCAGCGGGGAGTTCCCGCTGGAATCAGCATCCAAGCACTGAAGCGTGGGCCTGAGAAGTACGCCCCTGAGCACTGCCCGAGGAACTTGCCTGCACCTGTCCATGGGCGTGGCCGGGGCAAAGGCAAGTGCGTACCTTTTGGCACCGACACACCACCGGTGGACCGATCAGGGCCGATGCGCCCCATCGGCACCCTTGGGGCGGACTGCCGGCAGGGTGGGAAACCAGCCATACCGAGCAACCTCGCCTACAACAGGCCAGGATCGCTCTGCGCCAGGTGCATTACACGGACTGTGAGCATGTGTGGACACATAGCCGCGGTTCACCTCATGCAGAGGCGCGGTGCGTCACGAGTGAGAAACAGTCAGCCGAAGCGGCGCCCCGGCCGCGATCAGGCGGTGTCCCCGGCGATTCCGCCGGAGGGCAGGGGGGTCTCCGTCAGCGGGCCGTGCGCCATGACGATCGAGGCGAGCGGATAGGGGGGACCGTCCGTGCCGCGCAGGACCAGCAGGGGCATCCCCCGCTCGTCCTGGCGCCGGCCGAGCGACAGCCAGATGCGGTCGGTGCGATCGACCTGCCCCACCCCCAGGTCGTAGATCCGCCCCCAGAGGAAGAAGGGGTCGGCGGCCGTGTCGCTCGCCTCCTGGAGGAGTTCGGGGACGCCGTGCGCGGTGAGGTGGACGGCGACTCCGTCGAGGGTTCCCGCGGCCACCTGAGCGTGTCCGGCCGTCCTGGTCCGGACGTTGCGGGGAGCCCCGATCGCGTCGAGCCAGTACTCCCAGTCGTCCAGACAGGTGGCCTTGATGGCCACGGTCACCCGCTCGCCGTCCGCCGTGATCTGCATGGCTTCCAGGCGTGCGAGGTGGTCGGACTGAAGGCTCGCGGCGACGGAGACCGCGCGGGCGGAGGCGCTGCCCCATCCCACCGGACGTGACCGCGCGGCGGCCGGCCTCACCCGGGGAACCTGGCCGTCGACGCGTTGCGGCACCGGCGCCGCCCCGTGCTCCACCACGGCCCGTCCGGCACCGCGGTCGGCGAGATGCAGGACGATCGCACCCCGCGCGGGGGGCACGAGCGGCGAGGCGACAAAAGCCCGGTCGTGCCGCGGCTCGGGGTCCTCGCCACCGGAAACCGGCTCCCTGTGGTCCGGAGCGGGCGCGGGAGCGCGATCGTGCCGTGGCTCGGAGTCCTCGTCCCCGGGAACGGGTTCCTCGAGGTCCGGCCCGGGCGCGTGGGCATGGCCGTGCCGCGCGTCCGGCTCGGGCGCGTGGTCGTGCCGCGCGTCCGGCTCGGGCGCGGGCGCGTGGCCGTGCCGCGGCTCGACGTCGTCGCCGGGGATCAGTCCCTTGCGGTTCAGCGCGGTGGCGATCCGCATCGCGACCTCGCTCGGGTAGCCGCAGTCCTCGACGATCGTGTCGACGGCCGCGTGATAGGCCTCCGGGCAGTTCTGCCCGGCCTCGACCTGTGTCCGCAGCCGTTCGAGGACACCTGCCCCGCCCGCTTCCACCAGACGCCCCTGCGCCTCCAGGTCGGCGACGAACTCCCGTGCGAACGCGCTGAGTTGCTCGGCGAGATTGGCCTCGACGGCGGAACGGATCCCGGGCACTGTGGTCATGCCGCCACCCCCAGGTACTCGCTGCGCAGCTTGGCCAGAGCCCGGAACTGCAGGGTCTTCACCGCGCCTTCGGACCGTGACATCTGACGCGCCGTCTCCAGCACCGAGAACTCCATGAGGAACCGGCGCGTGAGGACCTCGCGTTGCGGCGGCCGCAGTTGCTCAAGGGCCCGGCGCAGCAACTCCTCGTCCAGACTGATCAAAACGGTGTCCTCGGTGCTGACCGTGAGGTCCTCGTCGAAGCCGAGCATGTCCTCGACGACGAACTCACGGCGCTGAGCACTCTTGCAATGGTCGATGACCTTGTTCCGGGCGATGGTGATCAGCCATCCGACGAAGCCGATACCGCGGTAGGTGAAAGTCTCGCGTTTCATCCATGCGTTGAGAAAGGTCTCGCCGGTGATGTCCTCGGCGACCTGCCGATTGCGTACACGGCGCTGTACGTAAGCCAGTACCGCGGGGTGGTGCAGAGCGTAGAGCTCCCCGAACGCGTCCCGGTCACCCGCGAGCGCTCGGGCGATAAGGGCCGGTTCTCTGGTGTCGAACCGCGGTGTGGCGGCGTTAGCCTCGGCGATCAAGGCCTACTCCGTTCATGAGTGGATGAACTGTGGTGGGCATGTGCTGCGACGGTCCGCTCCGGCCATGGCCGGGCTCGGGCGCCGGATGACCGGGTCGTCGTGTCCGAAGGTTTCGAGGCGTCCCCCGCAGATGCCTCGCAGCTCCGGAGCCTGGTCGAGCCGATGCCGAGGCGGTGCAATCAGGGTCCCCTCAAAGGGACTTGCATACGTGCGACTAACTCACAGTCATGCAACATATGCAACTTGCGTACACGTGCGCAAGTTGCTTCGCCGGTATCACGACGAGACTTTTTGGTGGGAACTGGAGTACGAGACGTCCCCCTTGGCCTGGCATGACACATAAACGCCTACTGACCTGCGAAGATGCACGCATGCAAGTCGCGTGCAACTTGCATACACGCGCGCTACTCTCCGGAACATGCGGAGCATGGAAGAGTCCCCCCACGAGTCCCGCGGTGAGCGACAAGCTCTCGCAAGGAGGGTGGGCGAGTACCTCACAAATGCCGCGACAGCGGCCGGGTACGACGTACGCCCACGAGCCGGTGGCCGGGCTCAGCTGGCCATCGCGATTGGAGTGAGCCTGACGACGATCAGCAGAACACTGGAAGGACGGACCCTCCCCCTTCCCTCGCAACTGACCACATGGGCGTCAGTACTTGGCCTCGACCAGCGAGAGATGTTGGTCAACAGCGGGATGCTTCCGCCGGAACACGGGCCTCAGCCCGCGGTGCGGAGGGTAGCCTCAGTAACACTCACCCCGGAGGAGGCCATGGACGCATGGGGAATCACTGATCTCAGAATCCGCACAATGCTCAGCGGGAACATCGTCCAAGCTATCGAGCTCCAAAAGGATCTCGACGCCGACGACAGCCGGGGGGCCACTGCAAGGGGGTAACGAGACGTGGCGTACAGACTGGCATCCGCGTCCACCGCCAGCTGCACAGCCGGCTGGGCATTCGTGGGCGCGGGTGTCTGGCACCATACATGGGAGTTGGCGACAGTCGGGATCGGCCTGTTGACCATGGGCGTGGCCGGAGCACTTGCGGCCGTACTCCGTCACATGGTGACGCAGGTCGACACCCGCACACGACATGATCTCAGCGTCATGGCGGAGCACAGACGCCGCCTGGAGCTGGACATGCACAAGCGCGAACTGGATCTGGCCCAGCGAGAGAAAGCCATGGCCCGCAGGGCCACCGTCACAGCCATCAGACTCGGCAGCCATGCCAGAGCCCTCGACGAGGCGCGGAACGCGAACACGGCACTCCGCGCCAAGAACTCCCAGCTCATGCAGGAGATCGAGGAAGTCAACGATGAGCGCAACCAACTGATCGCGGCGGAGCTCACCTTCGCCCACGACCGGTTCACCTCGAAGACCTACGGGGGTCTGCGCGCTGTCGTCGGCAGCGAGCGGCCCCACCCCGATCCACACGCACAGGCAGGTTACGGAAGCCGTCCCCCGCGATCTGGATCCTGAGCACCACCCTGCGAAAACGTTCCACCGAACCGTCCACCCATCCATACGGTGAACAACTCCCCTCTGTTCAAAGGAGTTGAGCGTCAATCCGCCGGAGCCACCGGCGGACGCAGGAGCGACGACGCGGTCCACGGTGCGCGCCGAGCGCGACACCTCCGTCCCGTCCCCGCGCCCCTCACGCACGCCCCGGTCCGCCGGGGGGTGCCGCTCCGCCGCGACCTGCGCATCCGGGACGCCCCGGACATAACAGGAGCTGCGCCGGACAGCCGGTATGCTCCATGCACGTGACTGCCGCGCCTGCAAAGCCCCGTATCCCCAACGTTCTCGCCGGACGCTACGCCTCCGCCGAGCTCGCCACGCTCTGGTCCCCCGAGCAGAAGGTCAAGCTGGAGCGTCAGCTCTGGCTCGCCGTGCTGCGGGCCCAGAAGGACCTCGGGATCGAGGTGCCGGACGCCGCCGTCGCCGACTACGAGCGCGTCCTCGACCAGGTCGACCTCGCCTCCATCGCCGAGCGCGAGAAGGTCACCCGGCACGACGTGAAGGCGCGGATCGAGGAGTTCAACGACCTCGCCGGCCACGAGCACGTGCACAAGGGCATGACGTCCCGCGACCTCACCGAGAACGTCGAGCAGCTGCAGATCAGGCTCTCCCTGGAGCTGGTGCGCGACCGTACGGTGGCGGTCCTCGCCCGGCTGGCCAAGCTCTCCGGCGAGTACGCCGAGCTGGTCATGGCCGGCCGCTCGCACAACGTGGCCGCGCAGGCCACCACCCTGGGCAAGCGCTTCGCGACCGCCGCGGACGAGATGCTCGTCGCGTACGGCCGCCTCGAGGAGCTGCTCGGCCGCTACCCGCTGCGCGGCATCAAGGGCCCGGTCGGCACGGCCCAGGACATGCTCGACCTGCTGGGCGGCGACGCGGCCAAGCTCGCGGACCTGGAACGGCGGATCGCCGGGCACCTCGGCTTCTCGCAGGCCTTCACCTCCGTGGGCCAGGTCTACCCGCGCTCCCTGGACTACGACGTCGTGACCGCGCTGGTGCAGCTCGCGGCCGCCCCGTCCTCGACCGCCAAGACGATCCGGCTCATGGCCGGGCACGAGCTGGTCACCGAGGGCTTCAAGCCCGGCCAGGTCGGCTCCTCCGCGATGCCGCACAAGATGAACACCCGCTCCTGCGAGCGCGTCAACGGCCTGATGGTCATCCTGCGCGGCTACGCCTCGATGACCGGCGAGCTGGCCGGCGACCAGTGGAACGAGGGCGACGTGTCGTGCTCGGTGGTGCGCCGGGTCGCGCTGCCTGACGCGTTCTTCGCGCTCGACGGTCTGCTGGAGACCTTCCTGACCGTCCTCGACGAGTTCGGCGCCTTCCCGGCCGTCGTCGCCCGCGAGCTGGACCGCTACCTGCCGTTCCTCGCGACGACCAAGGTCCTGATGGGCGCGGTGCGCGCCGGTGTCGGCCGTGAGGTCGCCCACGAGGCGATCAAGGAGAACGCCGTCGCCTCCGCCCTGGCCATGCGCGAGCAGGGCGCCGAGCGCAACGAGCTGCTCGACAAGCTCGCCGCGGACGAGCGGATCCCGCTGGACCGTGCGCGGCTCGACGAGCTGATGGCCGACAAGCTGTCCTTCACGGGAGCCGCGGCCGACCAGGTGGCCGTCGTCGTGGCCCGCGTCGAGGAGATCGTGAAGCAGCACCCGGAGGCCGCGGGCTACACGCCCGGGGCGATCCTCTGACACACCTCGCTCAAGCGGACCTGGAGGCCGCCCGCGACCGGCCGCTCGTGCCGGACACCCTCGCGGTCGGCCTCTCGGCGTTCTCCGGTGGTGTGCGTGGCCGCACCAAAACGGGTCGCGGCCGGAAACGCGCCTCGGCAGAATCCGGGGCATGGAGCGTCTGACGGAGATCGCGGACCGGCTGACCGAGGTCGACGGCGTCGTCGGTGTGTGTCTGGGAGGCAGCCGGGCCAGTGGCACGCACGGCCCTGACTCCGATTTCGATCTGGGCCTCTACTACCGGCCGCCGCTGGACACCGCGGCCCTGCGCCTCCTCGCGGCCCGGCTGACCGGTGGCCGGGTGGACGTCACCGAGCCGGGCGGCTGGGGACCGTGGGTGGACGGTGGCGGCTGGCTGACCGTCGACGGTCACCGGGTCGACTGGATCTACCGTGACCTGGACCGGGTGCACCGCGTCTGGCGGCAGTGCCTCGCCGGGCGGTTCGAGATCGGTGTCCAGCCAGGACATCCCCTGGGTGTCTACTCCCACGCCTACGCCGGTGAGCTGGCCGTCGGGCGGATCCTCGCCGACCCCGGCGGTGAGCTGCGGACCCTGCGGGAGCAGACGCGCCGCTACCCCGAGCCGCTGCGCGAAGCACTGATGGACAACGCGCGGTGGGAGGCACCGTTCATCCTCGCGGGGGCCCGCAAGGGGGCTGCTCGGGGTGATGTCTTCTACGTCTCCGGCTGCCTCTTCCGCGCGGTCGGACTTCTCACTCACGCCCTCCATGCCCAGGCCCGACGCTGGGTGCTCAACGAAAAGGGGGCGGTCCGGGCGGCGGGAGAACTCGCGGTCGCCCCGCCGGAGTTCGCCGTACGGGCTCAGGGGCTGTTCTCCGCGCTCGGCACCACCCCGGAGACACTGGCTGCCGCGCTCGACGACGCCGACAGCCTGGTCACCGAGGTGTGCGGTCGCCTCGACGGCTGATCGGGTCCGAACGGGACGGTCTCCGTGTCACCGCGTCATGGTGGTCACGCCGACGCGGTCACCGCCTCACGGCAGGCCGCCTCCGCGATCACGAGCCGCTGCGCGCGAGCCTCCCGTCGTGCCCCGTGCTGCTCGGCCTCTTCCCGTTCGCCATGCGGGTCCCCCCGGACCGCCGTACGACCCGGCGACCGACCCGCCGTGCCCCGTGGGAAAGTCCTCGGCGCACAGCCGGTCGATCGTGGCGAGATGCCGCGCGATGGTCATGACGTCCGGTGAAGCCGCCACCACTGACGATGGGTGAGGCGTCAGGAAGCCGGCGCGCTCACGCGTCCCTGCGCCGGACGCACCACGCCCCCGCGCCCAGAGCCGCGGCGGTCCACAGCGCGGTCACGGCGAGCCCGCTCCAGGGTCCCAGAGCGCCGTCCCACGACGCGTGCAGGACCGTCTGCCCGGCCTTGTCCGGCAGGAAGTCCGCCACACTCCCCGACGCTCCCCCCACGACGAAGGACACGATCAGGAGGAACGGGATCAGGATGCTCAAGGTGGCGACCCCGCTGCGCAGGACGGCTGCCAGACCCGCCGCGAACAGGGCCATCAAGGACAGGTAGACGGCGCAGCCGACCACGCCCCGGAGCTCCTCCGTCCAGGTCAGGGCGTCGGCCCGGGAACCGAGCACGGACGTCCCGACGACCAGACTGATCACGCCCGTGACCAGGCCGATCCCCAGGGCCGGTACGCCGATCGCCACCGTCTTGGCCAGGAACCAGCGCCCCCGGACGGGCACCGCGGCCAGCGAGACGCGGAGCGCGCCGCCCTGGTACTCGGCCGAGACCGCCTGGGCTCCGAAGGTGATGGCCGCGATCTGGCCGAAACTGACACCGAAGAAAGCCGAGAAGAGCGGGTCGAACTCCGGGTCGTCGGAGTTGTCGAGTCCGGCGAGCGCCGAGAACGCGACCGTGGCCACGAGGACGGCGAGCAGCCCCCAGGTGAGCGACCGCAACGTCCGGATCTTGATCCATTCCGCGCGGAGTACGGGTGCGAAGGACACGGTCAGACCTCCTGAGGCTGATTCGGGGCGGCGGCGAACTCGGTCTCGGCGGCCGTCAGATCCAGATAGGCCTGCTCCAACGTCCCCTCTTCCGAGGCGAGTTCGAGAATGGAGAGACCGGCTGCCGAGGTGAGGCGCCCGATGTCCTCCAGTCCCGCGTCGAACGCGGTCCAGCGGCCGTCCTCGCCCTCGACGGCCTCGATGCCGTGCTCCGCGAACAGGCCCCCCAGAGCACGGCCGTCCGTGCTGCGGACCCGGACGCGAGGCCGCACGCGCGCGTCGATGAACGCGCGCATGGGCATGTCGGCCAGGAGTCTGCCGCGGCCGAGGACGACGAGCTGGTCGGCGAAGGAGGCGGTCTCGTTCATGAGGTGGCTGGAGACGAGGACGGTGCGTCCTTCCCGGGCCAGCCGGCGCAGCAGCTCCCGGATCCAGATGATCCCCTCGGGGTCCAGGCCGTTCGACGGTTCGTCCAGGAGCATCACGGGCGGGTCGCCGAGGAGGGCGGCTGCGATGCCCAGGCGCTGACGCATGCCCAGGGAGTACGTCTTCACCCGGTGCCGGGCCACGGGGGCGAGCCCCGTCTCCTCCAGCACCTCGTCGACCCGGCGTTCGGGGATGCGGTTGGTGGCGGCGAGGGCCCGCAGGTGGTTCCGGGCGGTCCGCGATCCGTGCGCGGCTCCCGCGTCGAGGAGGGCGCCCACCTTGCGGAGCGGTTCGTCGAGGGTGGCGTACGCGTGGCCCCCGATGGTGGCGGTGCCGGAGGTGGGCCGGTCCAGGCCCAGCACGAGCCGCATGGTGGTGGACTTTCCGGCGCCGTTGGGGCCGAGGAATCCGGTGACGCGGCCCGGGAGAACACTGAAGGTCAGGTGGTCCACGGCGCGCTTGCTGCCGTACTCCTTGGTCAGGTCTTGGACGTCGATGCTGGTCATGGGCCCAGCGTGGCGGCCGCGGAGCGGCTCCCGCCTCCCCCGCGGGTGGAGATCCTCTCCCCCGCCCGGGGGAGGTCCGTTGTCAGTGCTCGCTGACAGGATGGCGCAATGGCCCGATTTCTGCGCCCGCTGCTGTGGGGGACGACGTACACGCGTTTGCTGCACTTGTGGGTGCCGATGCTGTTCACCAGTGTGTGGCTGTTCATCGACCTGTCGAAACCGTGGGTGCCCGCGGCGCTGGTGATTCCGCTGGGGCTGATCCCGGCCGTGCGGCGGGGCGAGGGTGTGCAGGCGCGGTTCATGCTGGCGCCGGATGAGCGGAGTGGGGAGGACCAGGCGTTCTCGGTCGCTCCTTCGGTCGCCTGGCGGGACCGATGGCGGACCGTGTTGTGGCTGGAGGCGCGCATCCTCTTGGGATGGGTGGCTTGTGGTGTCACTGTCTGGATGCCCGTGTTCGCCGTCGATCTCGGCAGAGCGGCCACCGGTTACCGGCCCACCGACGATCCCGTGGTGATGCTCCTGGACCCGCACTGGAGCTGCGCGCTGCTCATCCCGCTGCCCCTGCTCGCCCTGTACGGCGCGGTGGTCG
Source organism: Streptomyces sp. NPDC002698 (assembly GCF_042888945.1). NCBI lineage: Bacteria > Bacillati > Actinomycetota > Actinomycetes > Kitasatosporales > Streptomycetaceae > Streptomyces > Streptomyces sp. NPDC002698. The sequence continues at coordinate 101,941 of NZ_JBIAQM010000004.1, read as the reverse complement.
GCCTGGGCGAGCTGGCCACCGCGCTGGCGCGGCGGCTCCTCGGTCCCTCCCCCAGCGAGCGGCTCGCCGCGTTGGAGGAGCGGACCGAACAACTCCTGGAGCGCAATCGCATCGCCCGCGAGCTCCACGACTCCATCGGGCACGCGCTCACCGTCGCGGTGGTGCAGGCCGGCGCCGCGCGCGCGGCGGGCGACCCGGAGTTCACCTCCCGTGCCCTGGCCGCCATCGAGGAGACCGGACGGTCCGCCCTGGAGGATCTGGAGCGGGTGCTGGGCGTGCTGCGCGAGGCGCGGCGTCCCGTGAGCAGCCGTCCTACGCTGATCGACGCCGACCGGCTGCTGGAGTCGGCGCGCGCCTCGGGGGCCAAGGTGGACGCCGAGGTCTCGGGCCCGTTGGAGACGGTGGCCGGTCCGGTGTCCAGAGAGGGCTACCGCATCCTCCAGGAGTCGCTCACCAATGTGCTCCGGCATGCCGGGAGCGTCCCGGTGCGGGTCCGTATCGAGGTCAGGGACGGCACGCTCTCCCTGGAGGTCCGCAATCCGCTGCCGGACGGCAGAGCCGGTTCCGGGCGGGGCAGCGGTCTGCGCGGTATACGGGAGCGGGCCGCGCTGCTCGGCGGCAGCGCCCGGACGGGCCCGCACGAGGGGGACTGGCAGGTGCACGCCGAGCTTCCGTCGCACTGATCTACGCTGGCCGGATGCCGGTCACCGTTCTGCTCGTCGACGACGAACCCCTCGTACGCGCGGGGCTGCGCGCCGTGCTGGAGGCGCAGCCCGACATCGAGGTCGTCGGTGAGGCCGCCGACGGCGCCGCCGTGATCCCGCTCGTCCGGCAGTTGCGGCCGGACGTGGTCGCCATGGACGTCCGGATGCCCCTGATGGACGGCATCGAGACGACCCGGGCGGTTCTGCGGACGGTCGCCGACCCGCCCAAGATCCTCGTGGTGACGACGTTCGAGAACGACGAGTACGTCTACGAGGCGCTGCGCGCCGGGGCCGACGGCTTCCTCCTGAAGCGGGCGCGGCCGGCCGAGATCGTGCACGCGGTGCGGCTGGTGGCCGAGGGCGAGTCCCTGCTGTTCCCCGCCTCCGTGCGGCAGTTGGCGGCCGACTACGGGGACGGCGGGGCCAGTCCGGCGGCGCGGGCGGCCATGGAGCGGGCCGCGCTGACCGAGCGCGAGGCGGACGTGCTGCGGCTGATGGCACGGGGGATGTCCAACGCCGAGATCGCCGCGCGGCTGGTCGTCGGCACCGAGACGGTCAAGTCGCACGTCAGCTCCGTACTGGCGAAGCTGGGTGCCCGGGACCGTACTCAGGCGGTCATCGCGGCCTACGAGTCGGGGTTCGTGGCGCCGGGCTGACGGCGTTCCGCGCACGGGAAAGGGTCCCCGGCCCTCGCCGGGGTCCCCCGCGACGAGTACGATCCGGCCAACACGCGTACAAGCTGGGAGGACGGACGTTGGGGCGGTTGACCGGCGGGGATCCCTCTCTGCTGCGACGGATCAATTCCGCGGTGGTTCTGCACGCCTTGCGTGCCACGGACTGCGCGACCCTCACCGAGATCACCCGGGTGACCGGATTGTCACGGCCGACGGTCGAAGGGGTCGTCGAGGGGCTGATCGAGAACGGGCTCGTCGTCGAGAAGGCGGCCGAGGAGGGCGCCGCACGCCGCCAGGGGCGTCCGGCGCGCAGGTTCCGGTTCCGGGCCGAGGCGGGGCATCTGCTGGGCCTGGAGATCGGACCTCACCGCGTCGCGGCGCTGCTCGCGGACCTGGACGGGCGCGTGATGGGCGCGATGGCCAAGGACGTGGACGAGACGGCGTCCGCCGACGAGCGGCTGGAACGGCTGCGGGTGGCGGTCGCCGAGCTGCTGCGCAGGGCGGGTGTCGCCCGCAGTTCACTGCGCGCGGTGGGCGTGGGAAGCCCCGGCATCGTGGAGGCGGACGGCACCGTGCGCCTGGGCACGGCGCTGCCGGAGTGGACGGGCCTTCCGCTGGGCGAGCGGCTGAGCCGCTCCTTCAAATGCCCGGTGCTCGTGGAGAACGACGCCAACGCGGCGGCGGTCGCGGAGCACTGGAAGGGTGCGGCGACCGACTCCGACGACGTCGTGTTCGTCCTGGCGGGGCTGAGTCCGGGTGCCGGCTCGCTGATCGGCGGGCGGCTGCACCGGGGGTTCGGCGGGGCGGCAGGTGAGATCGGAGCGCTGCATCTGCTGGGCCGTGACGTCACCCCCGAGACGCTGCTGTCGACGACGGACGAGCCGTTGCACCCGCTCGACGAGCAGGCGGTCGCCAAGGTGTTCGCGCTGGCCAGGGACGGCGACCAGCGGGCGCGCGCCGCGGTCGACCGCTTCATCCAGCGGCTGGTGCACGACGTGGCGGCCCTGGTCCTCGCCCTCGACCCGGAGCTGGTCGTCATCGGGGGCTGGGCGGCCGGCCTGGACGGCGTACTGGAGCCGCTGCGGAGGGAGTTGGCGCGCTACTGCCTGCGTCCGCCCAGAGTGGCCCTCTCGATGCTGGGGGAAGCGGCCGTGGCCACCGGTGCGCTGCGACTGGCCCTCGACCATGTGGAGGAGCAGTTGTTCGCGGTGGAGGGAACCGTGACCGCGCGCCGCTGAGCCGCGGGTGACGCGACGACGCCGACCGCCGCCCCGGGCCACAGCCACAGCCACAGCCACAGCCACAGCCACAGAACCCGTCGCGCTCCGAAGTGTTCCGGGGTGCGACGGGTCTGGTCGGACGGGTGTGGTCGGGACGCGGCTCGACGAGCGCGGCGGTCCGGGCCGGACGGCTCAGGAGGCGCGACGCTCCGGGTCGTGGTGGATCTCCACGCCGCCGGAGTCACCGAACGTGAGCCGGCAGGTGTCCGCGCGGTACGTGGCCACGGACACCGCCACGGTGCGCCCCTCGGTGAAGAACCGGGTCGTGACCACGAGAACGGGTGCCCCGGGAAGGCGGTCGAGCTCCTTGGCGTCGTCCGCACGGGCCGATCCCAGCTCGACGGCCCGGTCCTGGCCTTCCAGTTCCAGCCGCTGGAGCTCGCGCAGCACGGCACGCGCGCGTGCGGCGCCCGAGGGCGCGTCGATCGCCGACAGGTCCGGCACCGAGGACGCCGGGATGTACAGAAGTTCGGCGGCGACGGGCTGACCGTGTGTCACCAGGGAACGGCGTACGGTGTGCACCGACTCGCCGTCGGCGGTCTCCAGGACGCCGGCCACCGCCGCGGGCGGTGCCGCCACGGTGCAGTCCGCGGCGTGCCAGGCGTCACCGACGGCCCCCGGCCACACGTGCTGTTCGGTTCCGACGGCCACGCCCACGCGCGGTGGCGCGACGGTGGTGCCCACGCCGCGGCGGCGCTGCAGGCGGCCTTCCAGTTCGAGCTGTTCGAGCGCTTGGCGCAGGGTCGCCCGAGCGACGCCGAAGCGGGCCGCCAGGTCACGTTCGTTGGGCAGGATCTCGCCCACGGTGAACTCGGAGTCCAGCGCTTCACTGAGCACGGTCCTCAGGTGCCAGTACTTCGGTTCCGGCACCGATTCCAACTGCGTGGTCCCCACCCTGTCCTCCGCAATCGCCGTGTCCCGGCGGCGTTTTCACGCCCTTGTTTATTAAAGGTTCCTGCACTATCCCTGCGACGATAGGGCCGCCCCCACCCTTGGTCAAGACCAATCCTCGAACCCTTATGGATTGCACGGGCTCCCCGCCGCGGAGCGTTCACAGGGTGTTCTCGCCGGGCGATGTCCGCGACACAACGCCGAAAGCCCCCGTACAAGGACGGGGGCTTTCGCTCGCCTGCGGCGCCTCGGACGGAGGCGTCCTCCGGGCATCAGCCGGCGGGGATCGACACCAGCTTCTCCGGGTTGCGCACGATGTAGACGCACTGGACACGGCCGTCCGCGACGTCCAGTTGGATGACGCTGTCGGGCTTGTCCCCGGACAGCGCGAGCACCGCGAGACCGCCGTTGACCTCGAGGAAGCGCAGCGACAGGCCGGACACGCCCTTCCTGGTGACGCCGACGACGAAGCGGCCGACCTTCTCGGCCGTGTCGAGGATCCGCAGCGGCGCCTGCGCGCGGCCTCCGCTGTCGGCGATGAGCCGCGCCTCCGGTGCCAGCAGGGACATGAGTCCCTCCAGATCGCCCTCGCCCGCCGCGGCGAGGAACCGCTCGGTGAGGTCACGGCGTTCGGCCGGGTCGACCTCGTAGCGCGGCCGCCGTTCCTCCACGTGCTTGCGCGCCCGCCCGGCGAGTTGACGCACCGCCGGTTCGCCCCGGTCGAGGACGGCGGCGATGTCGGCGTACGGATAGCCGAACGCCTCTCTCAGGACGAACACCGCGCGTTCCAGCGGTGACAGGGATTCCAGGACGACGAGGACGGCGAGGGAGACGGAGTCCGCGAGAACGGCCCGCTCGGCGCTGTCGGGCACGGCCTCGCCGAAGTCGGTGACGTACGGCTCCGGGAGCCACGGTCCGACGTAGGCTTCACGGCGGGACTGGACCTGGCGCAGCCGGTCGATGGCGAGCCGGGTCGTGACGCGGACCAGATACCCGCGTGGTTCCCGCACGTCCGACCGGTCCTTGCCGGACCAGCGCAGCCACGCTTCCTGGACGACGTCCTCCGCGTCGGCCACTCGGGCGAGCATGCGGTACGCAACACCCATCAGTAAGGGGCGGTGTTCTTCGAAGACATCGGTCGCCGTGTCGCTTGCCACCGGACCATCCCACCCGACACATTCCCCGGTGTCCAGGCGAATCGGCCGCCCCGGAGCACAATGACCGCGGGCCGCCGGTGGCCGGCGGTCCCGAAACGGGAGGAACGACGATGCGATACGGGGTACTGGGCACGGGCGACGTGGGGCGCGCCCTCGCCGGCAAGCTGGTCGAACTGGGCCACGAGGTCTCCTTGGGTTCGCGCACCAAGGACAACGCGGCGGCCGTCGAGTGGGCCGACGGGGCGGGTCCCACCGCCCATCACGGCACCTTCGCGGACGCCGCGGCGTTCGGCGAGGTGGTCGTGAACGCGGTGGGCGGGCGGATCGCGCTCGCCGTACTGCGGTCGGCCGGGGAGGAACACCTGGACGGCAAGGTGCTGTTGGACGTCTCCAACCCCCTGGCGTTCGAGGACGGCGAGCTGCGGCTCTCCCCCGTCGAGTCGGACAGCGTGGGCGAGCAGATCCAGCGCGAGTTCCCGCGGGCCCGGGTGGTGAAGAGTCTCAACACCGTCAACTGCCAGGTGATGGTCGAGCCTTCCAGGGTGCCCGGCGAGCACCAGATCTTCGTCTCCGGTGACGACGAGAGCGCCAAGGAGCAGGTGACGGCGTTGCTGGGCGAGTTCGGCTGGCCCGCGGGGCGTGTGTTCGACCTGGGGGGCATCCGCACCGCGCGGGTCGTGGAGATGTACGTGCCGCTGTGGGTCAAGCTCATGCAGGGCATCGGGCACGCGGACTTCAACGTGGAGGTGCGCAGGGCGGGTTAGGGCCCATGGAGGCGTGCGACCGGGGCGGCTGACGTGTGACGGCCGACGCACGGTTCGTGACGGCTCGGGGCTACCCGTCGGTAGCACTTGCTGACAAGCTGTCTACGAGATGGTTCGTCACAGCGTTCAGACGAGGAGCAGTCCCATGTCCGACACGGTCACCGTCAGCCTCCCCTCACCGCGCGGCCCCAAGGACGTCACCGTGTCCTACGCGCGCGTGGGCACCGGCGAACCGCTGCTCCTGCTGCACGGCATCGGCCACCACCGTCAGGCCTGGGACCCGGTCATCCCCATCCTCGCCGCCGAACGGGACGTGATCGCCGTCGACCTTCCCGGCTTCGGCGCGTCCCCTGCGCTGCCCGAGGGAATGACCCACGACCTGCCGACGGTGGTGCCCCTGCTCGGAGCCCTGTGCGAGGCGCTGGAGATCGAGCGGCCGCACGTCGCCGGCAACTCGCTCGGCGGACTGCTGGCCCTGGAACTGGGGCGTGAGAAGCTCGTACGGTCCGTCACCGCGCTCTCGCCCGCCGGTTTCTGGTCACCGGTGGAGCGGCGTTACGCCTTCGGCCTGCTGATCGCCATGCGACAGGCCGCCCGCCGCACGCCCGTCCCTGTCATCGAGCGGCTCTCCCGCTCGGCGGCCGGACGGACGGTGCTGACCAGCTCCATCTACGCCCGGCCCGGCCGCCGTTCACCCGAGGCGGTCGTCGCCGAGACCCTCGCCCTGGCCCACGCCGAGGGATTCGACGAGACCTTGCGGGCAGGCACGAACGTCCAGTTCACGGACGACATCCCGGCACTCCCCGTCACCGTGGCCTGGGGCACCCGCGACCGGCTGCTGATCCGCCGCCAGGGTGTCCGGGCCAAGCAGATCATTCCGCGGGCGCGACTGGTGCGGCTGCCCGGCTGCGGCCACGTCCCGATGAACGACGACCCGGCGCTCGTCGCCCGCGTCATCCTCGACGGAAGCCGCTGAGCCGTCCTCGTCGGCACCGGCCGTACGGCCCTGGTCGGCAGTGGTCGTACGGCCGTGTTCGGCAGTGGTCGTGCGGCCGTGTTCGGCCGCGGTCGTGCGGTCCCGGTCGGCAGCGGTCGTACGGGCGTGGGCGACGGCGGTCGTACGGGCGTGGTCGGTCATGACCGTACGGTCCGGGGCGGCGGCTTTCGGCCGGTCATGGGCGGCTGCCGTCGAGCGGCTCCTCGCGGCAGCCCGGTGGCCGCGCCCGACGACGAGGCTCAACGCGCCTGATCCGAGGGCGACTCCGGTGCCCACGAGGGCACTTCCCGCGGCCTGCGCGATCCCATAGGCACCCGTGCCCACGAGCGGCGCGGTGCAGGCGGCGGACACCGGGACGAGTCCGGAGAAGAGCGTGGCGCGCTCCGCGCCGATGCGCTGCACACCCGTGTACCAGCACACGAAGCCGACGACCGTGACGACCGCCGCCTGCCACACCAGCGCGGTCGCCTCGGTCGCGTCCGGCACCCGCAGCCATCCGCCGCCGCCGGTGATCACCCCGACCACCGCCGACTCCGCCGCGGCGACACCGCACACGGTGGCCGACAACAGCCGCGGCCCGAGCGGACGCAGGACCAGTACGGCCAGGACCGCGAAGCCGACTTCCCCGGCCAGCGCACCCAGGGAGTACGCGATCCCGGCCGCGTCCGTGCGGCCCCGCCCCTGAACGGCGGACGCGCCGAGAGCGACGAGCAACGCCCCGTACAGGACCCGGCGTTGTGGACGACGACCCTCCTGAAGCGGTACGAGCACCGCGACGACGACCGGGGCGCAGCCCACGAAGACGCCGGGGACCGCCGGTTCCGCCGTGCGCTCGGCGGCGAGCACGGCGAGGTTGAAACCGACCATGCCGACGGCCGCGATCAGCGCGAGGCGCCCCCACTGACGGACCGTGAGCCGTCGCAGCGGGGCGGCGCCGCCCCGGCCGACGAGGGGCAGCAGAAGGACACACGCGAGCCCGTAGCGCAGGAACTGGCCCCCCGCGTACGGATAGTGGCCCATGACGCTGTTGGCGGTGAAGGAACCTCCGACGAGGACGCAGGCGAGGGCGGCGAGCAGCGCGCCCCGGGTGGTGGTGGCGTTCATGACTCCGACGCTATGGACGGGCGTGGCCCGGTTTAAGGTCCACTTCCATGACGTCATCGGGGACCAATCGCGGCGGGCCGCCACGTCCCGCTCCGACAGCGGCGGCACCCTCGTGGACGGCCGCGTGGGAGCTGCTCCTGCCGGCCGCGTCCGCGCCGCCCCGCGCGCGTGGTCGTACCCTTCGGGCCGCGCTGCGCGAGGCGGTCCGCTCCGGGCGGCTCGCTCCCGGCACCCGGCTTCCGTCCAGTCGTGAGCTGGCCGGTGATCTCGGCGTGTCGCGGGGGCTGGTCACCGAGGCGTACGAGCAGTTGACCGCGGAAGGGTACCTGCGCAGTGACCGCGGGTCCGGTACCTGGGTCGGCGACGCGGTCCGCGCGGTCGGCCCGCGCGCGCGTGACCGTGCCCCGCGGGCGGCCGGGGTGCGGGCCGACTTCGTCGCGGGAACCCCCGACCTGTCCCTCTTCCCGCGCTCCTCGTGGGCCGCGGCGCACCGCGGGGTGCTGGCCGAACTGCCCCACCAGGCATTGGGCTACCCCGATCCGCGTGGTCTGCCGAGACTGCGGACCGCCCTCGCCGAACTCCTCGTACGCCGCCGGGGCGTGGTCGCGGACCCGGAGCGCGTCGTCGTGGTCTCCGGGGTCGCCCAGGCGATGACACTGCTCGGATTCGTGCTCCACGCGCACGGGACACCCACCGTGGGCGTCGAGCAGCCGGGCAGCCCGGAGCTGGGCTCGCTGTTCGCCTCGGCCGGCGTCGGCACCGTACGACTGCCGCTGGACGACGAGGGCCTGGCGGTCGCTCCGCTCCATGCCTCCGGTGTACGAGCCGTGGTGACGACGCCCGCTCACCAGTTCCCCACGGGGATCGCGTACTCGGCACGGCGCCGCGCCGAACTCCTCGACTGGGCGCGGTCCGTGGACGGGCTGGTGATCGAGGACGACTACGACGGCGACTTCCGCTACGACCGCGCCCCGGTGGGCGCCCTCCAGGGACTCGACCCCGAGCATGTCGCGTACACGGGCTCGGTCAGCAAATCGCTCGCTCCGGGGCTTCGACTGGGCTGGCTCCTGGTTCCTGCGCGTCATTTCGAGGAGGTCGTCGAGCGCAAACGCACCATGGACCTCGGCAACCCCGTCCTCGATCAGGCGCTCCTGGCCCGTTTCGTCGAGCGAGGCGACTACGACCGTCAGCTGCGCCGCTGCCAGCGCGCCTACCGGGAGCGGCGTGACGTCCTGGTCGCGGCCCTGGAGGAGCGTTTTCCGGGCACGGAGGTCTCCGGCATCGCGGCCGGTCTCCACGTCGTCGCCGCGCTGCCCGGCCGGTACGGGCCACAGGACCGCTTCGTCGCACGGGCCGCGGCGGCCGGGGTCCTGGTCCGGCCGTCGGCGCACTACGGAGCGACGGCCGTCGACGGCGTACGGCTCGTGCTGGGGTACGCCCACCTGCCGCCCGCGCGGATACGGGACGGCGTGCGGCTGATGGCGGAGGCCGTACGCGGCCGGGGCGCACTCGACGAGTCCTCTGCGCCCTGAGACACCACACCCAGGTCCGGGGCGACTCCTCCGGGCCTCACCCCGTCGACCGGGTCCGGCTCCGCGGGATCCGCGTCGGTTCCGCACATCCCAGGGCCGGTTGTTCACCCGTGGTTTGCGTGCGCGCTGCGGCGTACCAGTAGTTGTGGCTCTGCACACTGGCCGAATCCGTCCCCGGAGGCGTATCCATGTCGCACCGTCCGCTCAGCTCGATCCCCGGCCGCCGCAGCGTGCTGCGCGGTTCCCTGGCCGCGTCGGCGGCGCTGGCCCTGCCCACCACGCTCGGCTCGGCACCGGCGCTCGCCCTGTCCGGCCGGCCGAAGGCGGGCTGGGGCGTCCAGACCGGCGACGTGACCACCGACTCCGGCCTGGTGTGGGTCCGCTCCGACCGGCCCGCACGGATGATCGTCGAGACCTCGGCGACCGCGTCGTTCCGCGACTCGCGCAGATGGCACGGTCCGCTGCTCGGCGCGGGCACGGACTTCACGGGGACCACCCGGCTGCGCGGACTGCCCTCCGGTGAACAGATCCACTACCGCGTCCTGCTCGCCGACCCGGACGACCCCCGGCGCACCGGGGAGCCGGTGAGCGGGACGTTCCGTACGGCTCCGCACGGCCGGCGCGGCGGCGTGCGCTTCCTGTGGTCGGGCGACCTGGCGGGACAAGGCTGGGGCATCAACCCGGACATCGGCGGCTATCGCATCTACGACGCGATGGCCCGGCTCGACCCCGACTTCTTCCTGTGCAGCGGTGACAACGTCTACGCGGACGGCCCGATCGCCGCGACGGCCCCGCTCCCGGACGGCAGCACCTGGCGGAACATCACGACCGAGGAGAAGTCCAAGGTCGCCGAGTCGCTGGCGGAGTTCCGCGGCAACTTCCGCTACAACCTGCTCGACGAGAACCTCAAACGGTTCAACGCCCAGGTGCCCTCCGTCATCCAGTGGGACGACCACGAGGTGCGCAACAACTGGTACCCCGGTGAGGTGGTCGCCACCACGGACACGCGCTACACGGAGAAGAGCGTGGACGTCCTGGCGGCGCGGGCCCGGCGCGCGTTCGGCGAGTACTTCCCCGTGTCGACCCTCCGGCCGGGCGACCGGGACGGACGCGTCCACCGGGTCGTGCGCCACGGTCCGCTCCTGGACGTGTTCGTCCTCGACATGCGCACCTACCGCAACGCCAACTCGCCGGACAACCAGACGACGGATCCGCAGGGCATCCTCGGCGCCGGGCAGCTGGAGTGGCTGAAGCGCGAGCTGTCGCGCTCGCGGGCCGTGTGGAAGGTGATCGCCGCGGACATGCCGCTCGGCCTCGTCGTACCGGACACGACCGAAGGACAGCCGAACATCGAGGCCGTGGCGCAGGGGGACCCCGGCCTGCCCCTCGGACGGGAACTCCAGCTGGCCGAGCTGCTGCGCTTCATCAAGCACCGGCGGATCACGGGCACCGTGTGGCTCACCGCGGACGTGCACCACACCTCGGCACAGCACTACCAGCCGTCGCGGGCCGCGTTCACCGACTTCGAGCCGTTCTGGGAGTTCGTCTCCGGTCCGCTGAACGCCGGAGCCTTCCCGGCCAGCGTGCTGGACAACACGTTCGGTCCGGAGCGGGTGTTCGTGAAGGCACCCGTCGCCTCGAACGTCTCGCCCGCCGGCGGTTACCAGTTCTTCGGCGAGGTCGACATCGACGGCGACAGCGGCGAGTTGACGGTACGGCTGCGGGAGCAGGACGGGACCGTGCTGTTCTCACAGGTACTCCAGCCGGGGCGCGTAGGCCAGTAGGGGCGGCGGTCCGCCCGGCCCGGGACCACACCTCGCCGGCTCGACTCGGTCATGAAGACTCCTCCACCGGCCTTCGCGGTACCGTCACCGCAGTCGGTCACGGGGAGGGCACGGATGATCAGGCGGTGGCCGATGACCGTAGGCGTGAACCTGTTGCTGGGAATCCCGGGGGTGGTGCCGATCTGGTTGCTGTGGTTCCTGACGGCGAACTGGATCGATCCGGAGCCGACGGAGAACGACGGCATGGCCCTCTGGCTGGTGATCGTCGTACCCGTCGTCGTCCTGTACGCGCTGCTGTGGTCGGTCACCAACCGGGCCCTCGCACGCAGGACCTCGCTCGCCGCTCGGAGCTACTGGCTGCTCAGCGTGACGGGCACGTTGGTGCCCACCACCGCACTCGTCCTGATGCACCCCTGAGCCGGACCGCCGCACACGGGCGAGAGCCGTTCTCATCAAGGCACCGACCAACTGTCTTATGATCCCTCGAATCAAACAAAGGTCGGAGGATCACGTCGTATGAGTACCAGACCCGACCTGGTGGGGGTCGTCGCGTCGGCCCGGGCCATGGGAACGCTCTCGATTCTCGCCGGGGCCACCGGGGCACTCCCCGTACTGCTAGGCCACACACAGGGGATGAGCGGCGCGGCGATCACCACTTCGGCGCTGTTGCTCTTCGGCCTCCCCTTCGCATGGTTCGCCGGCCCCCGCCGCACCTGGTACCGGGAACGGCTCGAAGCGGCCACTCCCACACCCCCGGGAGCCGTGGTGGTGTCACGGAAGGACGAGTACCGACGCGTCACAGAACCGCTGACGAAGGCGGTGATCGTGGTTCTCGTGGTTGAACTGTTCGTCGCCTTCATGACGGGTGTCCCCATAGGACTGGCGCTCAGCGGGATCGGCGCGGGCCTGCTGAGTCAGGCGCATTGGCTCGCACGGCAGGAACGGAGGCGGAGCGTTCGGATCGTCTGTCCGCTTTCCCCGGGGCGGGTCGCCGCGGACGACCCTCACCTCTCCGAGTACCGGGCGGTGCCGTTCTTCACCGATTCCGGTCACGCGCCCGCCGACCGGCCGGAATCAAGGGCGCACTGAAGCTTCCGCCGAAGAGCGTGACCCTTCGCGCCGGGTGACGTCGCGTGCAAGACGTGCCGGGTTCGCCTCGCAACGAGCGGCAGACCACGGACAGTTGCGGGAGGACCCGGCCGCCGGCCGACGGACCTCAACCGCATTCGCCCCCTCGGTGAAGCGTCGCCGCAGGTCAGAGGTGATTGTCAGTGGTCGCCTCTACGGTTTTTCCATGACGCGATCGTTGCAGGCCGTGGCCTACACCCGACCCTCCGCTCTGGAGTCCGCGCCCGGCGGGCGGCGGCTGGGACTCGAGACCTCGCGGGGCTCGACGCCCACGGGTTTCGAGGACCATCCGCGCTTCTTCGCGGGCTTTCTGACGTCACCCCAGGTGGCCGCCGCGGGGCTGCTGGCGGTGGCCGATGTCGCCGCGGCGCGTTACTACCAGCCTCAGCTGCGCGCGTCCCTCGACCCGGTGGTCACGGGCAACGGTGACCGTCTGCGGTTCGAGTCCTTCTCCGGCTGTGGCGGGGTGTACGCGCGTCTGGACGTGCTGGCACCGGGCCTCGACGGCGACGAGATCGGGCACGGGACGACGAATGTCGACGTCAACAACCCGCTGCGCGAGGCCCTTTCCCGCATCGGCACGGACGATCCACTGCATCTCCGCGTCGGCCCCGACGAGATGGCCGTGACCACGCTGGACGGACCGGTGGTGGAGAAGAAGGTGCCGTTGCCCGACCGCTGGCTGCGCGGATTCGCCGAGGCCCAGGTGACGGCGGCGGGATTCGATCTGCGGGCCGAGCTTCCCGCGGCCGAGGCCGTGCGGTTCCTGCGTTCCCTCCCGCGCGGGACGGTACGCGGCAGGCCGGGCGGCGCCCAGTGGGTGGTGCCGACGGGCCGGGGACTGCGTCCGACGACCCGGCCGGTTCCGGGAGCCGTGTGTCTGCCCGGGCCCGACCGGCTGATCGCGCTCCAGCGGGTGCTGCGCCATGCGACGGCCTTGCGCGTGTACGGCCCACCGGTCACCGGAGGCACCGCCCTGGCCGGTGCCTGGGAAGCGGTCCTGCCCGGAATGCGGCTGACGCTCACGCTGTCGCCCGATGCCTCCCGGGGCTTCTCCGGAGAGGGCGGGGTGCTGGACGCCCTCGCCACCGACGAGGCCGCCGAGGACGCGGAGCTGATCGCGGTGCTCCTGGCGTGGGAACCGCGCGTCGATGTGGGCGAACTGGCCGCCGCCTCCGGCCTGCCGGCCGAGCGGGTGAGAGCCGCCCTGGTCCGGCTGGGCACATCGGGGCGCGTGGGCTACGACACCGCGGAAGCGGCGTACTTCCACCGGGAACTGCCGTACGACGCGGGGCGGGCCGAGCGGCACAACCCGCGCCTGCGGTCGGCCCACGCCCTGGTCGGCGCGGGCGCGGTCTCCCTGGACGGAGCCATCGGCACGGTGACCGCGGACGACGGACACGTGCACCGCGTCCGCGACGACGCGGGAACGCTGAGCTGTTCCTGTCTGTGGTGGGCGAAGTACCGGGGCGGCCGCGGGCCGTGCAAGCACGCTCTCGCGGTGCGGATGGTACGGCGGGGCACTCGGGCCGAGCACAGGAACGGGAACGGGAGCACGAACGGGAACGGTCAGGCTACGACCACGGCTCCGGTCCCGACTGCGGCCCTGGCCCTGGCTCCGGCTCCGGCTCCGGCTCCGGCCGTGGAACGACGTGAGGAAATCCTGGAAGTTCGGTTCGACGGGGGCGATGGGCGATGAGTGGCGAGGCACTGCTGAAGGCGGTACGGGCGGGACGGACGGTCGAGGCCGCCGGACTCCTGGACGGGATGACCGACGGTGAACGCCGGGCCTGTCTGCCCGCGTTGAAGGAACTCCGCAAGGAGTTGCGGTCGGCACCGTGGAACGCGGCGTCGCGCGTGGCTCATCCCGCGCTCCACGCGGCGGGAGCCGCGTGTCACACGGGCGCCGCCGGTGCGGCGACCTGGATCGCCGGCGTGGACATGCGCTGGTCCCAGGCCTCCCCCGGTGTCCTGCTGCACGTGCTGGGCGATCGCGAGACCGACTGGCTCGCCGATCTGACGCACCGGCTCGCCGCACGACCGGCGACGTCCCGGGTACCGTTCGCCCTGGTGTCGGGCCTGGTGGCCTTGTCCGGCTGCGAGGTTCCGACGACCGACGCCTATGTGCGGGGCTGGTTGGAGCACATCGGTGGTTCATGGCACGGCGGAGGCACGGTGGCGCAGCGACTGCGCAAGGAGCCGCACGTGTCCGTGATGGTCACCGCGCTCTTCGAGTCGCTGGAGGTCACGAGTCAGATCGCCTGGCTGTTCGGCGACGGACCGGGCAGTTGGTACAGCGCCCTCGCCGAGCTGTCCGAGGAGGGCACCCTCGACCGAAAGACCGTGTTGGACGCCTGCGTCGCGCGGCTCCTGCGCGGTGGCGCCCCGGCCGACCAGCGGGTCTTCTTGCGTCTGCTGTCGTCGCTGGCTCCGACGCGTGACGAGGAACGCGAGCGCACCGCCGACTGGACGGTGCTCGCCTGCCAGGCCGTGCCGACCGTCGCCGGGTACGCGCAGTCGGTGCTCGCCTCCCTCGCGCTGGACGGTGAGTTGACGTCCCGGCAACTGGCCGAGATGTCCTCGGGTGTGCTCTTCCGTACGGAGAAGAAGCTGGTACGAGCCCAGCTCGTCCTGCTGGGGAAGGTCCTCAAGCGTGATCCGTCCACGGCGGACGTGCTGCTGCCCGCGCTGGCGGAGGCCTACGGGCACGAGGACACGGAGGTGCAGGAGCGTGCGCTCAAGCTGGTGGAGCGCCATGTCACCGCGCTGTCCGACTCGGGCGGCGCTCGGGAACGGCTCGGCGAGCTCACCGCCGACCTGAGCCCCGGGCTGCGGCTCCGGGCGCAGCGAGTCCTCGGCATCGAGTCGCCGGACTCCGCTTCGACGGTCCAGGAGGAGGTGCTGCCGCCCGTTCCTGAGCGGGCACGGCTGGCAGCGGCGCCGGAATCGGTGACCGAACTGGCCGAGGAGGTCAGCGCGATGCTGGCCTCCGGTGGCGGAGTCGCGGCGTTCGAGCGCACTCTGGACGGCCTGGTCCGTCACGCCCACCGTGATCGGGACGCTCTGATGGAGGCCCTCGGCCCCGTGGTCGCGCGCTGCTGGTGGAAGGACCGCGATCCGAGCTACCCGGTCGTGGACCGCAGCTTCCGTGAGTCGGCGCAGGGTCTCGAAGTCGTTCTGGCGGCCCTGTTCGAGGGGGTCGGCATGGAAACGCTCCACGCGGCGGTGCAGCAGGGACCGACGAGCGGGAACTGCCATCACAGCGCGCTCTCCCGCGCCCTCGACGCGCGCCTGTGGGAGGCGGGCTACCGCCTCCGCACCGATCCGATGCCGTTCCTGCTGGCCACGCCCACCTGGGACACCGGGCTGCTGGAGCCGGACGAGCTGGTGGAACGCCTCACCGAGTACCGTCGGCTCGACGCCCGGCCGGGCACGGCCGACTTCGCGCAGGCACTTCTGCGCGTACGGCGCGACGACCGTGCGACGGCGGAGGCGGCCGCGGCGCGGGCCCGCGCGCTCGGCAGCCCCGAGGGGTACCGGCTGGCCCAGTGGCTCACCGCCGAGGGACCGCTGCTCCCGACGAGCCGCCGACGGACCTCGGGCGCCCGCATCCTTCTGGAACTGGGCGAGCTGGAAGAGATACAGGGCTCGTTCCCCAAGGAGTTCCGGCTGCTGGGACGCCCCCTCACGGTGTTCAAGGACCACTCGTACTGCCGGCACTGGGGTGTCACGGACCAGTGGTACTGGCCGGCCGTCGTACCGGGACGCCGGGAACTGGTGGCGGCGCGTCTGCTGCGCGACATGAGCATGGCCGCGGTGGAGGACGGCCGCATGGTCGCCGCGATGCTGCTGCCGCTGCTCGCCGAGGCCGACGGCACGGCGGGCGAGGCGCTGCACCTGTGCCTGGCGTACGGGCTCGGGGCCCGGCATCCCGAGGACCGGCTCGCCGCCGTGGACGCCCTGCTGGTCCTCGCCGCCCGGGGACAGCTCGACGCCGCGCGGCTCGGCTCGGACATCGGGGAGCTGGTGCGCAGGGACGCGCTGAAGAAGTCCCGGCTGGCCGAGTCGATACGCACGGCGGCGGCCACGGGCGCGTACGCCACGGTCTGGTCGGTGCTGCTCGGTCTGCTGCCGGCCCTGCTGGCCGACCTCGCCGCCGACGGGGCGGGCGGCGGCGCGGTGCGGGGGCTCGGTGAACTGCTGGCCATCGCCGCCGACTGCGCCGAGCGATCCGGGGCACGCGGTGATCTGGCCCATCTCGCCGGTACCGCCGAGCGGCGCGGCTCGTCCAAGGCCGTGATCCAGGCCCGACGGCTGCGGACCGTGCTGAGGGGGGAGGCCGCCGCCTGACACCGGGCCCGCCGTACTCGTGACGCAGGACGGTCAAGGTCCGGCGGGCCTGACCAGGTGGGCAGCGAGGTCTCGCGTTCGAGGCAAAAGACCCGTAAAAAGAACTGCAAAAAGGGCAGAACGACACTTAACCGATCAGTCACAAGCCGTTCGTGATCACGCAACACCATTCCTTCACAGTGAAGGTATGACTCCAGACATGTCTGATGTGACGCGTGCGAAGCACGGACGGCCCGTTCACCACTGGCGACGGGACCTCGTCGAACTCGCCGCACTGTTCACGGCCGTGGCGGTCGCGGACGGTGTGGCCAATCTGATCGGGCACGGGCCCGACGGCCCCGCGCTGCTGGTGATATCGGCGGTGCTCCTGGCCGCCACGGCCGGATTCCACACATGGTGGGCACGCCGCCACGGTCACGCCCCTCCGACGAGCGATACCGGCGCCCGGCCGCCCTCGGACGGGCGAACGGGCGTGCTTTCCGAGGAGGACGCGGCAACCTCCGCGCCACTGCCCGCCGCGGGGGCGACCGTGCTGCTGCGGATGCGTACGACGGTCCAGGACGCGCCGGGTTCGCTCGCCGCGCTGTGCACGGCGCTCGCACAGCGCCAGGTCGACATCCTGAGCCTCCAGACGCACCCGCTGGCGGACGGAACGGTCGACGAGTTCCTGCTGCGCGCGCCCGCCGAGCTGGCCACCTCCGAGATCACCCGCAGCGTGGCGCAGGCCGGCGGCACCTCGACGTGGATCGAGCGGGCCGACGCCCACGACCTGGTGGACGCGCCGACCCGGGTGCTCGGTCTGGCCACCCGTACCGCCCTCGACGCCTCCGAACTGCCGCTCGCGCTGAGGCAGTTGCTCGGCCGGTGCACGATCCGTTCACTGCCCGCCACCTCTCCCGTCTCCGGCCGGGCGACGCCGGGGGCTCCCGTGGAGGGGGCCCTTGAGGACACGGTGATGCGGCTGCGCGCGCCGGAGGGCGGGGTGATCACGGTGGAGCGGCCGTATCTGCCGTTCACACCGACCGAGTTCGCTCGGGCGCGGGCGCTGGTCGAACTGGACGCGCGGCTCGGCCCCCGCGTTCCGCGCGGGCAGGACATGCTGACGCTTCCCGAGGGCAACCCGATCACCGTCCAGCGCGCGGACGTCTCCGACCTCGAGGCCGCCAAGGCGATGCACGAGCGCTGCTCGCCGCGCACGTTGAGCATGCGGTACCACGGCCCCGTCGGGGACGCGGACCGATACCTCAACCACCTCCTCAGCCCCAGTTTCGGGCGCACGCTCGCCGTCCGGACGGCATCCGGCAGGATCGTCGGACTCGGTCATCTCCTCTGGGACGGCGACGAGACGGAGGTCGCGCTGCTCGTCGAGGACGACTGGCAGCGGCGGGGAATCGGCGTCGAACTGCTCGGCCGCCTGGTGGCGATGGCCGTCGAGGCGGGCTGCGCGAGCGTGTACGCCGTCACGCAGGCGTCGAACACCGGCATGGTCGCCGCCATGCGCGGCCTCGGCCTCCCGCTCGACTACCAGATCGAGGAGGGCACCCTGGTCATCACCGCCCGCCTGGACACGACACCGGTGACATCGCCGCAGCCGTACGCCCGGCACCACGGTCACAGCCACGCTCCGCACGCCACGGGGAACGGGATCGCCCAGGGAAGCAGCGGAACGGGGCGGGCCTAGCCCAAAAGAACCCCGGTCCGTACCCACATCCGCTCCGGGGCGTGCGTCCGGCACCACCGGGCGCACGCCCCGCGACCCGGGCGCTCGCTCCCTCACTCCCCGCCGTGGAACCCCAGTGCCGTGTCCAGGTCGGACCACAGGTCGTCCACGTCCTCCAGGCCCACCGACAGGCGCAGCAGGCGGTCGCTGACGCCCGCGCCCTGGCGGTCCGCCGTGGGGACGATGCGGTGGCTTATGGACGCCGGGTGCTGGATGAGGCTGTCGACGCTGCCGAGGCTCACGGCCGGGGTGATCAGCCGGACCCCGGCGATGACGTCGTGCGGGTCGCCGTGCACCTCGAAGGCGATCATCGCCCCGCCGATGCGCGGGTAGTGGACGCGGGCGACGCGGGGATCGCCGGCGAGCCGGCGGGCGAGTTCCGCGGCGTTCGAGGAGGCGGCCCGGACCCGGACGGGCAGGGTCGACAGGCCGCGCAGCAGCAGGTAGCCGGCCAGCGGATGCAGGACGCCTCCCGTCGCGAACCGCACCTGGCGCAGCTTGCGGGCGAAGTCCTCGTCGCACGCGACCACTCCGGCCATGACGTCCCCGTGTCCGCCCAGGTACTTGGTGGCGCTGTGCAGGACCAGCCGCGCGCCGTGCTCGGCGGGGCGTTGCAGCACGGGGGTGGCGAAGGTGTTGTCGGCGAGGAGCGGGACGGACCCGCAGGAGTGGGCCACGGCACGCAGGTCGAGTTCGGCGAGCGTCGGGTTGGCCGGGGACTCGACCATCACGAGACCCGTGTCGGGCCGCAGCGCGTCGGCGATCCCGGCCGGGTCGACCCAGGTGACCTCGCTGCCGAGCAGCCCGGCGGTCAGGAGGTGGTCGCTGCAGCCGTACAGCGGACGTACGGCGACGACATGGCGCAGGCCCATCGCGTTGCGTACGAGGAGGACGGCGCTCAGCGCGGCCATACCGCTCGCGAAGGCGACCGCGCTCTGCGTGCCTTCGAGTCGCGCGAGGGCGGTCTCGAAGCGGGCCACGGTCGGATTGCCGAGGCGGGCGTAGACCGGCGGCCCCTCGGGTTCGGCGCCGTCGGCCGCGAAGGCGTCGATCCGGGCGGCCTCGCCGCGGCTGTCGTACGAGGGGTAGGTGGTGGACAGGTCGATCGGGGCCGCGTGCAGCCCGAGGGCGGCCAGGTCCTCCCGGCCGGCGTGCACGGCTTCCGTGGCGAGTGCCCGGGTCGGAGCCGTGATGACCTGGCCGCTTCCGCTCAGGTCGTCCTGCGCGTCCTGCGCGCCCTGCGTGTCGTACACAACGGAGTCCATGCGCCGAAGCCTGAACACTGGGCGGGGTTTCGGCGCCGCATCCCGTGTTACGTTCGCGCCATGGCTGATTCCGTCGTACTCGATCCGGTCGATCTTCATCTGTTGCGGCTGTTGCAGAACGACGCACGGACGACCTACCGGGATCTCGCGGCACAGGTCGGCGTCGCGCCGTCGACCTGTCTCGACCGGGTGACCCGGCTGCGCCGGGCGGGAGTGATTCTCGGCCATCAGCTGCGACTGGACCCGGCGAAGCTCGGACGGGGCCTGGAGGCGCTGCTGTCCGTGCAGGTCCGGCCGCACCGCCGGGAACTGGTGGGACCCTTCGTCGACCGCATCCGGGTGCTGCCGGAGTCGCGGACCGTCTTCCATCTGACCGGCCCCGACGACTACCTCGTGCATGTCGCGGTCGCGGACATGGCGGATCTGCAGCGACTGGTGCTCGACGAGTTCACCTCGCAGCGTGAGGTGGCGCGGGTCGAGACGCGGCTGATATTCCAGCAGTGGGACTGCGGTCCCCTGCTGCCGCCCGCCGCGCCGGGCCCGTCGCCGTCGGCCAAATCCGGCTGATGCGGTGAAAGCCCGGTTGAGCGGGCTGACGCGGCGCCTGTGCCCGTATGAGGATGTGCGCATGTCAGAGACGAAGAACCCGCTGCCCCGTGAAGTCGCCGACACGTACGTCGACGAGTTCATCGCCCTCGACCCGGTTCACGGTACCTACCTCGGTGTGAAGGAGAGCCACGGCAGGCTCCCCGACAACTCGCCCGCCGGCCAGGAGGCCGTCGCCGGGCTGGCGCGGGTGACCCTCGCGCGGCTGGACGAGGCGGAGCGCCTGCCGGGCGCGGAACACGACATCGAACGCCGTTGTGCCCGGCTGCTGCGTGAGCGGCTCACGGCCGCGCTCGCGGTCCACGAGGCCGGCGAGGGCCTGCGGACGGTCGGCAACCTGCACACCCCGGTGCACGCCGTGCGGGAGGTCTTCACCCTGATGCCGACGGAGTCCGACGAGGACTGGGCCACGGTCGCCGAGCGGCTGCGCGCGGTACCGGCCTCGCTCGCCGGGTACCGGGAGTCCCTCGCGCTCGGCCTGGACCGCAAGCTGTACGCGGGGCCGCGTCCGACCGCGACGTTCATCGAACAGCTCACGGAGTGGTCGGACACGGACGGACAGGGCCTCGGCTGGTTCGAGGACTTCGTCTCGGCGGGCCCCGGCTCCGTGCGCGAGGAGCTGGACACGGCGGCGCGTACGGCCACTCAGGCGGTGATCGCCCTGCGGGACTGGATGCGTGACGTGTACGCGCCCACGATCGAGGGCGCGCCGGACACCGTGGGCCACGAACGGTACGCGCGGCTGGCACGCTACTTCAACGGCACGGATCTCGACCTCGACGAGGCGTACGCGTACGGCTGGGCCGAGTACCACCGGCTGCTGGCCGAGATGAAGACCGAGGCGGAGAAGATCCTGCCCGGCGCGGCGACCCCCTGGGTGGCCCTCGCGCACCTGGACGAGCACGGCCGGCACATCGAGGGCGTCGAGGAGGTGCAGCGGTGGCTCCAGGGGCTGATGGACGAGGCGATCGCGGCCCTGGACGGCACGCACTTCGAACTCGCCGAGCCGGTACGGAAGGTGGAGTCCCGCATCGCCCCGCCCGGCGGTGCGGCGGCCCCCTACTACACCGCCCCGTCGCAGGACTTCTCGCGGCCGGGCCGTACCTGGATTCCCACGATGGGCCAGACCCGCTTCCCCGTCTACGACCTCGTCTCGACCTGGTACCACGAGGGAGTGCCCGGCCATCACCTCCAGCTCGCGCAGTGGACGTACGTCGTCGACGACCTGTCCCGCTACCAGGCCACCGTCGGCCAGGTCAGCGCCAACTGCGAGGGCTGGGCGCTGTACGCGGAGCGGCTGATGGACGAGCTCGGCTTCCTCACCGACGCGGAACAGCGGCTCGGTTACCTCGACGCGCAGATGATGCGCGCCGCCCGGGTCATCGTCGACATCGGCATGCACCTGGAGCTGGAGATCCCGGCCGACTCGCCCTTCCACCCGGGCGAGCGGTGGACCCCGGAGCTGGCGCAGGAGTTCTTCGGCGCGCACAGCAGCCGGCCGGCCGACTTCGTGGAGAGCGAGCTGATCCGCTATCTCACGATGCCCGGCCAGGCCATCGGCTACAAGCTCGGCGAGCGCGCCTGGCTCCTCGGCCGTGAGAACGCGAGGAAGCGCCACGGTGACGCGTTCGACGCCAAGGCCTGGCACATGGCCGCGCTGTCCCAGGGCTCGCTGGGCCTGGACGACCTGGTGGACGAACTCTCCCGGCTCTGACGGCCCCGCGCGGCGGCCGGATCCCGGCCGCCGCGCGTATCACCCGGGTGGCTCGGCGTCAGGGCGTCAGCCGACGCAGTTGTACGAGTCCGACCCATGTCTCGGGTCCCGGTTCGACGCGCGCCGCGCGGACCCCGTACCGGCCCGGTTCGAGCGCCACCCTCAGGTGATCCGCGCGCCCGGAGGCGGTGCCGGGCCACGCGGCGTCGAAGAGGACGACGGGGCCCGGCACCGTCCACACCACTTCCCGCTCCCACCGCGCCTGCGACAGCGCCGCCGGCACGACGGCGAGCAGTTCGTCCTCGGAATCGGCGGCGCACCAGCGGACGAAGGCGCCGTGCTCGGGAAGATAGGTGGTCGAGGCGGGATCGTCGCCCAGGACGAGGGCCCGGGTGTCGCCCACGGGCAGGAGGCCGACGAAGCCGTCGACGTCACAGGCCCGGTCGTAGTCGCAGGACATGTCGTCGCCGTCGGCCCCCGCCCAGAACGGGAGCACCGTCTCCGGAATCGCTATGAGCGGCCCGCCGCCCGACTCCACCCACTGGACCGCACCGGGGTCCGCGTATCTTGGCATGCGCAGAAGTTACACGGCACGCGTCCGCTCCAGCAGGGCAGGCGGCCACGGGAAACGGATTCCGGACACCTGCCGGAACTCGGGGGCCGAGACCGTCGGTTCGGCCCCCTTCGCCTGGACCGAGGCCGTCGGCCCGGCCCCCTCCCCGCGGTCAGCAGCCGCAGTCCTCCGCCTCGACGGGCGCTGTCAAGGGGTCCTCGGCACGGCGCTCGAGGCCCTGCCAGGTCTCGAACTCGAAGCCCTCGCGCGCCCAGTACTCGAAGCCGCCGAGCATCTCCTTGACCTGGAAACCGAGTTCGGCCAGGGCGAGGGCCGCGCGGGTCGCGCCGTTGCATCCGGGTCCCCAGCAATAGGTGACGACCGGAACCGACTTGTCCAGAAGCCGTTCGGCCTGCTCGGGGATGAGCGCGGTGGGCAGGTGGACCGCGCCGGGGATGTGTCCCTGGTCCCACGACGCGGTGGAGCGGGAGTCGAGGACGACGAACCCGGGGTCGCCGCCGGCCGCGAGGGCCGCCGCCACGTCGGACACGTCCGCGTGGAACGCGAGGCTCGCGCCGAAGTAGGCGGCGGCCGCGGCCGGGGACGCCGGCGGCACCCGCAGGACGGCGTTCGTCGTCGGCGTGGAACCGGTCACCGTGCCGTTCGTGATGCCTTCGGCAGTCGCAGTCATGGTCGGCCTTTCTTTGTTCTGTGGCCCGCCGGACGGATGCCGCCCTTGCCACCCAGGTGCTCCTGCGCACCGCATCCCGCGGGACTTCCCGACCAGAAATCTACGGGGGCAGGTCTCCGTCCTGAAGTGGTGATCCACGGCAGTGCGGTTGATCGGCCGGGGATTCCCCTGGTATTCATCGTGGATGACCGCGTATTCCCCGGACGCCACCGACTGGCGCATCCTCGACGTCCTCCAGCGCGAGGGCCGGGCCAGTTTCGCCGAGCTGGCACGGGCCGTCTCCATGTCACCGAGCGCGGTCACCGAGCGGGTGCGCCGCCTGGAGGAGGCGGGCGTCATCCAGGGGTACGCGGCCGTCGTCGACCCCGAGAGCCTGGGGCTGCCGATCCTGGCGTTCGTCCGGCTCAGATATCCGAACGGCAACTACAAGCCGTTCCACGACCTCGTCGAGGTCACACCCGAGATCCTGGAGGCACACCACGTCACCGGTGACGACTGCTTCGTCATCAAGGTCGCGGCACGGTCGATGGGGCATCTGGAGACGGTGTCGGGCAAGATCGGCACGCTCGGTTCGGTGACGACGAGCGTCGTCTACTCCTCACCCCTGCCGCGCCGGCCGCTGGGCCGCTGAGACCGCCCGGCGACGGGCCGGGACGGCAATCGGCCAGGAGGGCGACCGACCGGCCGAAGCGATGACGGCCGGGAGGGCTCCCCTGCCGCCGCCGATCACGCGCCCCGCTGCCGCACGACCGACCCCGTTCTCCCCTTCACGACCTCCAGCTGAGCGTGGATGCGGCGGCGCAGGTCGCCGACGTGGCTGACGATGCCGACGCTGCGGTCGCGTTCCCGCAGCGAGTCGAGGACGTCGAGCACCTCGTCGAGGGTCTGGTCGTCGAGGCTTCCGAAGCCCTCGTCGATGAAGAGCGTGTCCAGCCGCACCCCGCCGGCCTCGTCGGTGACCACGTCGGCGAGACCGAGAGCCAGGGCGAGGGAGGCGAAGAAGGTCTCGCCGCCGGACAGCGTCGCCGTGTCGCGCTCCCGTCCGGTCCAGGCGTCCACGACATGCAGTCCGAGCCCGCTGCGTCCGCGGCCCGCCCGGTCGTCGGAGTGCACCAGGGTGTAGCGCCCCGAGGACATCCGCTGGAGGCGGACCGTGGCGGCGGCGGCTACCTGCTCCAGACGGGCGGCGAGGACGTACGCCTCCAGGCGCATCCTGCGTTCGTTGTCCGCCGAGGTGCCGGCCGCCAGACCGGCCAGCCGGGCCACGCGTTCGTACTCCTCGCGCAGCGGGGCGAGCCGGCGGGCCCCGCCGGTCGCGCGGGTGGAGAGCGCGTTCAGTTCGGTGCAGCGCCGGGCCGCCGCGTCCCGCGCCGACGCGGTGTCCCGCAGCCGCCGGGAGGCGGACTCGGCCGCCCGCTCGGCGGCCCGCAGGTCGACGGGAGGGCGCCGCGCCGCGGCCGCGGTGTCCGCCTCGGCGAGTACGGCGCGCACCGAGGACTCCTCCGACTGCCAGGCGTCGAGCTGCCGTTGGAGATCACGGTGGGCCACGTCGTCGAGCATCGCGGCGGCCGCGGCCTGCGGGGTCTCGAAACCGGCGCGAAAGGCCGCGTCGGCGAGACGCGCGTCGGCGTCCTTGAGGCGCCGCGCGATGTCCTCCGCCGCCCGGACGCCGTCCGCGGCCTCGGTGAGCAGCGCGACCTGCCGCTCGAGCTGCGTGGCCCGCGCGGACACACTCACGGCGGTGCCGCGCGCCTGCTCCAACTCCCGTTCCAGCGAAGCCTTTTCGCGGTCGAGGGAATCCCGGTGCGAGGCCCGTGCGGCAACCCGCCTGGCTGCCTCCTGCTGGGCGGTCAGCCGCCGCTCGTGTTCCCGTTCGGCCTGCTCACGGGCCTCGCGCGCGGCATGCAGCCCGGAGGCCACCGTACGGGCCTCGCCGTGCAGCCGCTCCAGCTCCTCGGCCTGTTCTTCGAGTCGCCGGGTCGACGCGTCGCCCGCCTCCGCGGTCGCGGCGGCCAGCGCCTCGCGTACGACGCCGAGCCGGCGCTCGGCCTCGGCGCGCTTCTCGTCGGCGCCTCGATAGACGGCGAGAGCCCGCTCCTCCGTCTCACGGTCGACATGGCCGGCGATCTTCCGGGCGGGCGCCGGGTGTTCGGTGGCACCGCAGACGGCGCAGGACTCCCCGTCCACCAGACCGGCGGCGAGTTCGGCGGCGATGCCCTGGAGACGCTGTTCCTTCAGGTCGAGCCAGTGGGCGTGTGCCTCGGTGGCCTGCTCGCGCGCGGCCAGGCTCCGGGCGTGGGCGGTCTCCGTGTCCTGGGTCAGCTCGTCGCGCAGCCGGGCCGCCGCGAGCCGCTTGAAAGCCGGTTCGCGCTGCACGGCGAGCTGCTCGGCGCGCGCCGCGGCCTCCTGCGCGGTGTCGACCCGTGCCTCGACTCCCGCGCGGGTCTCCTCCCAGTCGGCCAGCCAGCTCTCGGCGTCCTGGAGGACGTCCTCGTCGGCGCGTTCCTGACGGTCCAAGGAGGCGCGTTCCGTGCCGAGTTCGCCGAGGCGTCGTTCGGCGCGGCGTGCCGATTCCAGGCCGCCCAGTTCCTCGGCCGCCTTGCGCGCGGCCGCCGCGAGACCGGGCGCTCCGGCACCGGCGTACGTCTCCGGCAGGGCGGCTCGCGTGCGGGTCTCCTCGGTGACCGCGCGCCGGTGCTCGGCTTCGGCGGCGTCGCGCAGTTCGAGTGCGGGAGCCACGGTCTCGGCCTTGCGGGCTCGCTCCATGCGCGTGCGGGCGTCCCCGTGGGCGTCGGCGCGCCGCTCCAGCCGTGCGGCCCGCTCCTGCGCCTCGGTGAACCGGCGCTGCAGCCGGTCGACTTCGCGTACGTCGTCGAGCGCGCGGTCGGCCGCCGCCTGCGCCGATTCCGCGGCGTCACGGGCGCGGTCGGCGACGGTCAGCACCTCGCGAGCCGTGCTGCGGGCCACCGCGGCCCAGGCGAGCACCGAGCCGGCGAGGCCCGGATCGCCGGGCGCGAGGTCGGGCAGCGGCTCCTCGACGATGGGTCCGGCCGCCTGCTGCATCCGGTGCGCGTCGGCCAGCAACGCGGTGTCCCCGGACCGCACTTCGGCCTCGGCGGCGCGCCGCCGCTCGGCGAGGCGCTTTTCGACCTCGGCGAAGCGGTGGGTGTCGAAGAGCCTGCCGAGCAGTTTGCCGCGGGCCTCGGCGTCGGCCCGCAGGAAGCGCGCGAAGTCTCCCTGGGGCAGCAGCACGACCTGGCAGAACTGTTCGCGGCTCATGCCGAGCAGCTGCGTGATCTCCTCGCCGATCTCCTGGTGGGAGCGGCTGAGGTCCTTCCAGGAGCCGGCCGCGGAGTCGTACTCGCGCAGCCAGGTCTGGGCCTTCTCGGTCGTCATGCCCTTGCCGCGCAGCTTGGGGCGCTCCCAGGGCGGCTGCCGGGTGACCTCCAGCCGGCGTCCGGAGACGCTGAGTTCGAGGCGGATCTCGGTGCGGACGTCGGGTGTCGCGTGGTCGCTGCGCAGTCCGAGGCCCTGACCGTTCTGCCGGGCGCCGGGAACCGCTCCGTACAGCGCGTAGCAGACGGCGTCGAGGACGGAGGTCTTGCCCGCGCCCGTCGGTCCGTGGAGCAGGAAGAGCCCGGCGGCGGACAGTTCGTCGAAGTCGACCCGCTGGGCGGCGCCGAACGGGCCGAAGGCGGTGATGTCCAGGCGGTGCAGCCTCATCGGGTTCCCTCGGTCTCCGGGCGGGTGGCCCCCTGGGTGTGCGGCGGACGTGGTGTCACCGGGCGCTCTCCCGTACGCTCTCGTCGGCCCGGACGGCGTCGAACGCGTCCTGGAGAACGGCCTGTTCCCGGGTGTCGGGACCCACGCCGCGGACATGGGCCACGAAGTCCTCGGCGATCTCTTCCTCGCTGCGGCCCGCGATCCGGCGGGCGTACGAGACGCCCGGGGCCTCCGGGGAGCGTTCCGGGTCGAAGACGAGGCTGAGCGTGTGGGGGAAGCGCCCTGCCAGCCGCGCCATGGGGTCGGAGGGCCGCACCGGGTCGGTGAGGGTCGCCTCGACCCAGGAGTCCGTGTGACGGTCGAGCGCCGGGTCGGCGAGCAGGTCCTCCAGGTGCCCGCGGAGGCGGGCGAGGGGGCGGGGCACCGGGCAGTCGATCCGCTCGGCGGCCAGGGAGCCGTCGGGGCCGAGATCCACGAGCCACATGCTCTTGCGGTGGTCGGCCTCGGAGAAGGAGTACGGCAGCGGGGATCCCGAGTAGCGCACGCGCTCGGTGATGACCTGACTGCCGTGCAGGTGCCCGAGGGCGGTGTAGTCGACTCCGCCGAAGACTCCGGCGGGCACGGAGGCGACGCCGCCGACGGTGATGTCCCGCTCGCTGTCGCTCACCTCGCCGCCGGTGACGAAGGCGTGGGCGAGGACGACGGAGCGGGTGCCCGGCGCACGGCCGGCGAGGTCGGCGCGCACCCGGTCCATGGCGGCGGCCAGCACGGTCTCATGACCGGCCTTCTCCACCCCGAACTCGTCCTTCACCAGGGCGGGTTCGAGATAGGGCAGGCCGTAGAAGGCGACATCGCCGTGGGCGTCGGCCAGCATCACCGGTGTGCCACAGCCCGCGGGGTCGGTGCGCAGATGAACGCCCGCACGCCCGATGAGTCCGGCGCCGACGCCGAGCCTGCGCGCCGAGTCGTGGTTCCCGGAGATCATCACGGTGGGCACGCCGAGGCCGGCCAGGCGGTGCAGGGCGTCGTCGAAGAGCTGGACCGCGGCCAGCGGCGGCACGGCACGGTCGTACACGTCTCCCGAGACGACCACCGCGTCGACCTCGCGCTCGCGCGCGGTCGTGACGAGATGGCCGATGAAGCGGGACTGGGCGTCGAGCATGTTCACCCGGTGGAACGCCCGGCCCAGATGCCAGTCGGAAGTGTGCAGGAGCCTCATGATCCCCGAAGAGTAACGGCCGGGCCTGACATCACGGGCGGTTACTCCCGTATCGGCCCGCCCTGACCGCCTCCGGAACACGACGGTCGGTCCCGTTTCGCCCGGATCGTCACGCGTCTCCGTAGGCCTCCCCGCCCAGCTCGAAGCCGGCCGTCCCCGCGGTCACGTCGGCCAACCAGGCCCGGAAGGACTCGACATCGGCGTCCGGCAGCCCGATCTCGATGGTGACGGCCTCGCCGTAACGCACATCACGCACCTCACGGCCGGTGGACCGCAGATCGTTCTGCACCTTGCCGGCCCGCTGGTGGTCGACGGTGACCGTGGCCAGCCGGAAGCGCCGCCGGGTGATCGTGCCCAGCGCGTCCAGCGCCTCGCCCACCGAGCCGCCGTACGCCCTGATCAGTCCGCCGGCACCCAGCTTGACCCCGCCGTAGTAGCGGGTGACGACGGCGACGACGTACCGCATGTCGCGGCGCAGCAGCATCTGGAGCATGGGCACGCCCGCGGTGCCGCCCGGTTCGCCGTCGTCGCTCGCCTTCTGCACGGCGCCGTCGGCTCCGATGACGTACGCGAAGCAGTTGTGCGTGGCGTCCGCGTGTTCCTTCCTGACGGCCGCGACGAAGTCCTGGGCCTCCCGCTCGGTGGCCGCCGGGGCGAGGGCGCACAGGAATCGGGAGCGGTTGACCTCGGTCTCGTGCACGCCCGCGTGGGCCACTGTGCGGTACTCGTCCTGCATCACGCCAGCGTATGCGCTGTAAGCCCACGCGGCCGACGGGCCGGCCCCAGGCCGGCACCCGGGCCCACGATCAGGCACCGCACGCGCGCGTGGTCGACGAACGGCGGACGGCGGACGGCGGACGGCCCGAGCTCGTCCGCGGCCCGCGGGCACGCGTGCGTGGCGGATGGCGGGCGGGGAACGGTGGACGGAGCGAGCTCGTCCGGGCGAGCGGCGCGGTCACACCGCCTCCCCGCCCGGCCACCGGTGCGCACCCTCTCTGCCCCGCGCGGGCGCGCGGGCGCGCTGTCACGCGGGCGCGCTGTCACGCGGGAGGTACAGCGCCGGGCACCGCGCCGGGTGACGGCCGGCCCGGCCCGTCGGCCCCGGGCGCACGTCGGCCGAGATTCACTCCTTCTTGCCCCTCGGCACGACGACGTCCGTCAACAGAGCGTCGCCGGGACCGAGTTGGTGCCAGGCGCTGCCGTGCCAGACCAGGACCGCGACGGCCGAGGTCGGGAACTTCGTCCGGACGTGGTCCAGCGTGTCGTCGAAACCGTCCCCCGCCAGTTCGAGAACCAGCTCCTCGAGGCCCGGGTTGTGCCCGATCAGCAGCAAGGTCCGTACATGCTCCGGGACTTCGCTCATGGATTGCAGCAACTCCGGTATGTCCGCCCCGTACAACCTCTCATCGAACCGTACGGGCGGCGGAGTGCCCCACTGTTCGGCCGCCAGCTCCCAGGTCTCCCGGGCACGTACGGCGGTCGAGCACAGCGCGAGGTCCGGCAGCAGGTCGGCTCCCGCCATGGCGCGTCCGGCGGCGGGGGCGTCTCGGCGGCCGCGCGTCGCGAGCGGCCGTTCGTGGTCGGGCACTCCGTCGGGCCAGGCGGACTTGGCGTGCCGCAGGACGACCAGTCTTCGCCTCGGGCCGGCGGCGGCGCGCGTGTTCACAGCGACGCTCCGATCTCGCGGGTGAGTTCGAGGCCGAGCAGCCGGTCCGCGTAGGCGTACGTCTCGAAGCGGGCTCCCTCCGCGACGTCCGACGTCTCGACCCACCGCAGCACGTCCAGCACGGCGAGGACGTCCAGATCGTCCTCCCAGGCGGCGCGCAACCGCAGGCGTACGTCCTCGGGGACCGGCTTGGAGGGACGGGTGGCCCATCCGGCGACGGCGGAGCGCCAGCGCCCGAGCGTGCTCTCCGCCTCCGCCAGGGCGTCCGCGTCGAGGCGCAGGGGCAGGTCCCGGCGCCACGCGAGCAGAGCCAGCCGCAGCACGGTGGGATCCCCGGGAAGGGGCGCGGGACCGCTCCCGGTGTCGACGGCCGCCACCTCGACGCGCGGCCCGTCCGTCCCCGCGGCTCCCGGAGCGAGGACGCGCACGGTCCGCGTCGCCGCCGGTCCCGGCTCCGTGTCGCGGTGCTCCTCGAACGGCCGGATTCCCAGTTCGGCGGCGCACGCCCGAAGTCCTGCCTCGCCCCAGGAGCCTGCCGGGTCCGACGGGTCGGACGGGTCCGCTGCGTCGGACGGGTCCGCGGGATGTCCCGCGTCCCGGGCGGCTGCCCCTTCGGGCGCCGAAGTCAGCGTCGCCCAGACGGGGTTGCCGCCGATCTCCAGGGCGCGTACCAGGACATCGGCGACCAGGAGCACCCGTAGACCCGTGAGGCCGAACCCGGGCAGGTGCGCGTGGACGCGGACCAGACCGCGGCGGGCGAGGGCTGCGTCGATGGGTTCGCCCGTGCGGGCGTCGAGGATACGGAGCACGAGGTGAGCCTAGGCGGAGGCACGGCCGGGCGCGGGGAGGTGGGGGCCGTTCCGGACATGCGCCCCGCGCTTCAGGATGTCCGCGCGCCTTTCGGAGTCTCCGGGCGCACGCGCCCGGCGGATGAGGCCCGACGGATGAGCGTCGGCGGATGAGGCCCGGCGGATGAGGGTCGGCCGCGCACCGGCTTCCGCAAGCCATCACGCGGCGTTCACGGCCGCGCCACACGCTGGGCCACCGAGGCCTGAATGAGTGGTTCCGCTCAGTGAGTCACTCGGAGGCACCGGAGGGCTGCCCCATGACCGGGACCGAACCCACGTCCGTCATCGGCCGTCGCCGTCTTCTGCTCGCCTCGGGCGCCGCCGTGGCGGCGGGCCTGACGGGCACCGCGGGGGCGCTGCTGCCCCGCCAAGGGCACCCCGCGCCCCAGCGGCGCCCCGCCAGGGCCGTACGCCCGGAGGCTGTCCGCGCCGCGTCCACCACCCTGGAGACGACCGCCCGTCTCGGCGGCCCCTCCCGCCCCGGCGTCTACCGGCGGCTGGTCTCAGGCCCCGGCTGGCCGACTGTCGTACGCGAGGAGCTGGCCGCGGCCCGCACCGGGCGTGAGGACCGGCGGACCCCGCTCACCTGCTTCGTCCAGTTCACCGATCTGCACCTCGCCGACGTGCAGAACCCGCTGCGCACCGAGTTCCTGCGGGCGCGGTCGGCGACCGCGTGGCGGCCGCAGGAAACACTGACCGTCGCGGGCGCGGTGGCGCTCGTGGAACAGGTCAACGCGCTCCGGGCGGGCCCGCACACCGGGCTGCCGCCCGCGTTCGTGATGACGACCGGCGACAACCTCGACAACAACGCGGCGATCGAGCTGGAGTGGTTCCTCACGCTCATGAGCGGCGGCCGGATCACGCCGAACACGGGTGACCCGACCGCGTACGAAGGCGTCCAGAACTCCGGACTGCCCCTCTTCTGGCACCCCGGCGACGCGACCGTACGCGATCTGGACAAGCGGCGCGGGCTGCCGCTGATCCCCGGCCTCCTGGCCGCCGC
The DNA here is from genome assembly GCF_042888945.1 of Streptomyces sp. NPDC002698. NCBI lineage: Bacteria > Bacillati > Actinomycetota > Actinomycetes > Kitasatosporales > Streptomycetaceae > Streptomyces > Streptomyces sp. NPDC002698. Next base: position 70,568 of record NZ_JBIAQM010000004.1, on the reverse strand, counting down.
GACCCGGCCGTTGACCAGCCCGGGACTGCGGATCCCCTGGTACTCCACGGCCGGCAACCACGACGCCCTGCCCGGCGGCTGCCTCTCCCCCGCGCTCGGCGACATCGCCGTCGGCTCCCGCAAGCTCCTCTCGGTACCGGACGCGGAGGCGGCCGCCTACGCGAACGCGCTGCGGACCGGCGACGACCCCAAGAGCGCGGTCCTCACCGCCGTCCTGCGCCGGCACGCGGCAGAGGCGCGGCAGGTGACCCCCGACGAGCGCCGCCGGCTGTGCACCCCGCACGACTACCTGACCGCCCATCTCGACCCCGCGTACACGGGTGCGGGACCGGTCGGGCACGGCTACACGCCGGACCATCTGGACGGGGACCGCCTGTACCACTCCTTCCGGATCGCCGAGAACGTCGTCGGCGTCAGCATCGACACGACGTACCGCAGCGGCCACTACGAGGGCTCACTCGGCACCGACCAGCTCCGCTGGCTGGAGCGGACCCTGACCGCGCACAGTTCACGGTCCTACGACACCGACGGCCGGCTCGTCCGCCGTCCCGGCGCCGACGACGCCCACGTCCTGGTGTTCAGCCACCACCACAGTCCGAGCATGACCCGCCGCCCCGACGCCGCCCGCACCGACGAGCCGCGTCACGACGGCGCCGAGGTCATCGCCCTGCTCTCCCGCTTCCCGAACGTGGTGGCCTGGATCAACGGCCACAGCCACGTCAACCGCGTCACCCCGCACGGGCACCCGGCCCCCGACCGCTCCTTCTGGGAGGTCAACACCGCCTCCCACGTGGACTATCCGCACCACGCCCGGCTGCTCGAACTCGCCGACAACGGGGACGGCACGGTGTCCCTGTTCACCATCCTCGTCGAGTCCGCCGCACCGCGCCTCCGCCGACTTCTCCGACCTGTCGGCGACCGGTCTCGCCTCGCTGTACCGGGAGCTGGCCTACAACGCTCCCGGGCTCGCCGAGGGCATGCGGGCCGGCGTCCAGGAGGGATGGGCGGGCGGCCCGGGCGACCGCAACACCGAGCTGCTGAAAGCCACCACGTGACGCGCACCGCGTCTCCGCGGTCGCGGAGCCCGGCGGATCGGCGGCCACCGGGCTCGGCACCGCGCCGGAGCGGGCCGAGGGCGCGGCCTTGACAATCCGCTTCCGTCGCCGGAAGGCTCACCGACCAGTCGGTATGAAGGAGTGGGCCGTGAACGGCATGCGCATCTCCACCGCCGCCGGTGTGTTCGACGCCATCGCGGCGGGTCCGCCCGAGGGCCGCCCGGTGCTGCTGCTGCACGGTTTCCCGCAGACGGGACCGGCCTGGCGGCGGCAGATCGAGGCGCTGTCCGCGCAGGGCTACCGCGTCGTGGCGCCCGACCAGCGCGGCTACTCCCCCGGGGTCCGCCCGGAGCGGGCCGAGGACTACCGGATCAGCGTCCTGGTCGCGGACGTCGTCGCGATCGCCGAGGAGCTGGGCTGGCCGACGTTCGACCTGGTCGGTCACGACTGGGGCGGCGCGGTGGCGTGGTGGACCGCCGCCGGTCATCCCGGCCGCGTACGGACCCTGACGGTCGTCTCCACCCCGCACCCCGGCACGCTCGCCGAGGCACTGCGCTCCGACGACGACCAGCACGCGCGGTCCCAGTACATGATCGACTGGCGGGAGACGCCCGCGACCGAGAATCGCATGCTGGCCGACGACGCGGCGCTCCTGCGGGCGCTCTACGCGGGAAAGGTCCCGCAGGCCAGTGCCGACGTCTACGTTCGCCACCTGTCCCGGCCGGGCGCCCTCACCGCGGCACTGAACTGGTACCGGTCGGGCCGCCCCGACGGCGAGATCGGCTCCGTCGAGGTGCCCACGCTGTACGTCTGGAGCACGGAGGACACCGCCTTCGGCCCGGGTCCCGCGCAGGAGACCGGGCGTTGGGTCGACGGGCCGTACCGGTTCGAGGTCCTCCCCGGCCTCAGCCACTGGATCCCGGAAGAGGCACCCGAGACACTGAACCGTCTGCTGCTCGACCATCTGCGAGCGGACGGCGGGCGGAATCATCGCGCTCCGCTCACTGTTGACGACAGTGGCAGACACTGACCGATCCCCCTTACCCCGGAGGCCGAGCGTGTACGGCGACTCAGAGACGATCCGCAGGATCCTGACCGAGCAGGGCGACACCTGGGCGATCGTCGGGCTCTCGTCGAACCAGCGCCGCGCGGCCCACGGCGTCGCCGAGGTCCTCCAGCGCTACGGCAAGCGGATCGTGCCCGTGCATCCGAAGGCCGAGACCGTCCACGGGGAGCAGGGGTACGCCTCTCTCGCGGACATCCCCTTCGAGGTCGATGTCGTCGACGTCTTCGTGAACAGTCACCTCGCCGGGCCGGTCGCGGACGAGGCGGTCGCCATCGGCGCCAAGGCCGTCTGGTTCCAGCTCGACGTGATCGACGAGGTCGCGTACGCGCGGACGCGTGCCGCCGGACTCGACATGGTGATGGACCGCTGCCCGGCCATCGAGATTCCGCGGCTGGGCTGACGCGACGGGGCGGCCCCACTCCCGACGGGGCCCGCCGGCGGCTCGGGCCGACGCTGTTGACGGGGGGCGGCCCACACCGGTTTCCTGCTCCGGTGCCCATTCTTCGCATCGAATCGCCGGACGACGAGGCCCGCCTCGCGGACTGGCGGCACGTCCACAACGTGATCGTCCCGCCCGCCGCGATGTCGCTCGCCGAGGTGCGCGAGCGCGTCCGGCGCTACCGCCTGGAGGTCGCCTACCTCGGCGACGTCCTCGTGGGCTGTACGACCGTGCGTCCGCCCACCGGCGACAGCGCGACGGCGACCGTGATCGCCCGCGTGCTGGCCGAGCACCGCGGGCGGGGTCTCGGCGAGGAGCTGTACACACGCGGCCTGGAACAGGCCCGCTCGTCGGGGGCCCGGGTGATCGAGACCGTCGTCCTCGCGGCCAACGAGGACGGACTGCGCTTCGCCCGGCGACACGGTTTCGCCGAGATCGAGCGCTACGTCCTCCCCGGTGAGACCGCGGAGTGGGTCGACCTGAGACTGGGCTGAGCGCCCCGGGCGAGCCGGGTTCCGTCCGCGGAGAGGAGAACCGGCCCGCCGGTCATCGTCATCCGTACGGCTTCACACGGGCAATCCGTGTGACGGCTCGTCACATTACGCGCGGCACGCGATGGCCGAGGGCTGTGGGCCCTCGTGCGTGCGGGCATCTCGACTCCGGCTCGCGTCGCCTTCGTCTCCGGTTCTCCCGCCGTACGCCTCCGGTTGCTTCCATCGAGGAACGGACCACATCACATCAGCGCGCTCCCTCGGCCGCGCGGCCGTGGTGGCGTACGGGATCCGTCCGGCCGTTCCGTCATTCCGGCGGAACGGCATGAACAAGGTGATCGGCGGACAATCGGAGCACGGGAAGAGGAGGGCCGGATGACGGAACTGCTGACAGGGATGCGGGTGGACTACACCGACCACGACGACCCCGTACTGATCCGGCCGGACGGCAGCCCGGTGGACACCTGGCGGGAGAACTACCCGTACGAGCGGCGCATGGAGCGCAAGGAGTACGAGTGGCACAAGCGGCTCCAGCAGATCGAACTGCTGAAGCTGCAGAGCTGGATCAAGGAGACCGGCCGACGGCTCGTCGTCGTCTTCGAGGGGCGCGACGCGGCGGGCAAGGGCGGCACGATCAAGCGGTTCACCGAGCACCTCAACCCGCGCGGCGCACGCGTGGTGGCGCTGGAGAAGCCGACCGAGCGGGAGCGCGGGCAGTGGTACTTCCAGCGGTACGTGGAACATCTGCCGACCGCGGGCGAGATCGTGATGTTCGACCGGTCCTGGTACAACCGGGCGGGCGTGGAGCGGGTCATGGGCTTCTGCACCGACGACGAGTACCGGCGGTTCATGCGCCAGGCGCCGGCCTTCGAGCGGATGCTCGTCGACGACGGCGTGGACCTGATCAAGTTCTGGTTCTCGGTCTCGCAGAGTGAGCAGCGCACCCGCTTCACGATCCGCCAGGTCGACCCGGTACGGCAGTGGAAACTGAGCCCCATGGACCTGGCCTCGCTGGACCTCTGGGACGAGTACACGGCGGCCAAGGTCGCGATGTTCCGCGAGACGGACACCGAGCAGGCGCCGTGGTCCGTGGTGAAGAGCAACGACAAGAAGCGGGCCCGCGTCGAGGCCATGCGCAGTGTCCTCGCCCGCTTCGCCTACGCCGACAAGGACGAGGAGGTCGTCGGCAGCCCCGACCCGAGCATCGTGGGCGCGGCGGCGAACCTGCTGGAGGAGGGCGAGGAGGGCGAGGACGACGCCACGACCGCGATCGGCCACGCGGTCACGGGCGACGGCACGCTCACGCGCTGACGGCCACGCCCCCACCGGACACGGCCGCACGTGGCCTCAGTCGTGCGCCGGGCGGTCGGAGAGCCGGTGGTCGGCCAGGCTCAGCGCCTCGTCGACCACCCGGCGCAGATGACCGTCGCCGAGCGAGTAGATCACCCGGCGCCCTTCCTTCCTCGTGTTCACGAGCCCGGCGAGACGGAGCCGGGCCAGGTGCTGGCTGACGGCCGGGCGGGCCGCTCCGCACCTCTCGGTCAGCGTCGTGACATCGGCCTCGCCACCGGTCAGGGCGTGCAGCAGCGTGAGTCTGGTGCGGTCGGCGAGGAGGGCGAGAAGTTCGGCCGCGAGCGCGAACTGTTCCTCGCCGGGGGTGCGCGGGTGCGCATCGTGCGCAGGTGATAGGTGCATGCGTGCGCTCATACGCACATAATGGCCTCGTGGACACCAGCGCGTCCACTCCCGCGCACGGAAGGGGACGCACGTGAACGAGCGGCACGGCCACGGCCATCACGGGGACGGCGGCCATGACCAGCACCACGGGGACGGTCGCGGCGGCGACGACGACCACGGCGGCAGTCACCGCAGCGACAGCGGCGGCGGCAGCGGCCACGGGAGCGAGGGCACCGGCGGACGGGCACACCGTCACAGCCACCCGCGCCCGGCCCCGGCCCCGGACGGGAACGGGCACGCTCACGGCGACGAGGACGGCCACGGCCCGGGCCACGCACACGCACACGCACACCCTCCGGGCCGGCCGCACCCGCGCACGCGTCCGGGGGGCCACAGCCACCCGCACGGCCACCGGAGCCGGCTGCGCCATATCCTCACCCCGCACTCCCACGCAACGGCGGACAAGCTCGACTCCACGCTGGAAGCGTCGGCCCGGGGCATGCGGGCACTGTGGGTCTCTCTGGCCGTCCTCGGCACAACGGCCTTGGCACAGGCGGTCGTTGTCGTGCTGTCGGCGTCGGTCGCGCTGCTCGGCGACACCGTGCACAACGCGGCCGACGCGCTGACCGCCCTGCCGCTCGGAGTCGCCTTCACCCTCGGCCGCCGCGCGGCGACCCGGCGCTTCACCTACGGCTACGGGCGGGCGGAGGACCTGGCGGGCATCGTGATCGTGCTGACGATCGCGGCCTCCGGCGCCTTCGCGGCCTGGGCGGCGGTCGGCCGGCTGCTCGATCCGCAGACCGTGCGGCACCTCCCGGCGGTCGCGCTCGCCGCCCTCATCGGCTTCGCCGGCAACGAGTGGGTCGCCCGGTACCGCATCCGCGTCGGGCGCGAGATCGGCTCGGCCGCCCTGGTCGCGGACGGACTCCACGCCCGTACCGACGGATTCACCTCACTCGCCGTACTGGTGGGCGCGGGCGGCGCGGCACTCGGGTGGCGACTCGCCGACCCGCTGGTGGGGTTGGCGATCACCGCCGCGATCCTGCTGGTGCTGCGCGATGCCGCCAGGGAGGTCTTCCGGCGCGTGATGGACGCCGTGGAGCCCGAGCTGGTGGACCGGGCCGAGGAGGCACTGCGGCGGGTCGAAGGCGTGCGCGACGTGGGGGAACTGCGGCTGCGCTGGATCGGGCACAGGCTGCGCGCCGAGGTGGCGGTCGTGGTGGACGGCGAGGCGACCGTTCGCCACGCCCACGCCATCGCCGTGGACGCCGAACACGCCCTGCTGCACGCCGTTCCGAGGCTGACCGCCGCCCTGGTCCACGCCGATCCGGCCCCGGCGCCCGGCGAGGCGGACCCGCACCGGACGCTGGCACATCACGCCGCCGCGTGAACGGACAGCGGCTCCCGGCAGGACGCGCCTCACGGACGGACGTGCCTCACGGACGGACGCGCGTCATCCGGCGACGCCCAGTCCCTCCAGGACCACCGCGTTCGGCAGTTCCGCGAACGCCTTGCCCGGCACCAGGAGTTTGCCGCGCCGACGGCCGCTGCCCACCAGGACGTACGGCAGCTCGACGACGGCCGAGTCGACCAACACCGGCCAGTCGCCGGGGAGTCCGACGGGGGTGATGCCGCCGTACTCCATGCCGGTCTCGCCGGTGGCGATGTCCATCGGTGCGAACGAGGCCTTCCGGGCGCCCAGTTGACGGCGTACGACACCGTTGACGTCGACGCGGGTGGCGGACAGGACGAGACACGCGGCCAGCGTGGTCTCGCCGCCCCGCTTGCCCGCGACGACCACGCAGTTGGCGGAGGTGTCGAGCAGCTCCTTGCCGTAGTGCTCGACGAAGACGGCGGTGTCGGCCCACTCGGGGTTCGTCTCGACGTAGACGATCTGCTCGGCGGGGGTGCCACCGCGCCACCCGCGCACCGCGTCGGCGACGGGGCGGATGAGGTCGTCCAGCCGGTCGGGGGCCGGGAAGGCTCGGTCGAAGTGTCCGATGGGTGCGCGCATGACGGCACGCTAACAGCCCCGATGACCCGCCCGGCGGGAGCCTGCCGTGCCCGCGCGGACCGGCTCGCCAGGGGCGGAAGCGGGCGCGGTCTCAGTGCACGAGCGGGACCGACACGGCCATGACCATCTCGACCGGGACCTCGCCCCGGTTGGCGTACGTGTGGGGAGTGTCGGCCTCGAACGAGACGCTCGCTCCCTCGGGGACGTGGTGATCGACGCCGTCGACGGTGAGGGTCAGGTCGCCCGAGATGACGTGCACGAGTTCGACGGTGCCGGAGGGGTGCGGGTCGGAGGGGCTGCCCTCGCCCGGCATGAGCCGCCAGTCCCACATCTCCAGCGGGCCGGGCGCCTCGGTGCCGGCCAGCAGCCGGTTGTAGCTGCCCGCTTCGGTGTGCCACAGCCGTACGGCCTGGTCGGCCGGGACGATCCGGACCCGGGGCCCCTGCTCGTAGTCGAGGAGGGTGGTGATGCTGACGCCGAGCGCGTCACCGATCTTGACGACGGTACCCAGACTGGGATTGGTCCTGGCCTGCTCGATCTGGATGAGCATGCCGCGGCTGACTCCGGCGCGAGCGGCGAGCGCCTCCAGGGTGAAGCCGCGCTCGGTGCGCCAGCGCTTCACGTTGCGCGCCAGGGATTGAGTCAGCAGGTCGAGATCCGACACATTCCGTCCAATATTTTGAATGACAGAGTTCAATCAGGTGAACTATCGTGTGATGCACCTGATCGTTCACCGAACTGTACTGCGAGGCCCCCCGTGACAGCACTCTTCGCCCTGGCCACCAGCCTCCTGTGGGGCCTGGCCGACTTCGGCGGAGGTCTGCTGACCCGGCGCGCCCCCGCTCTCACGGTGGTCGTCGTGTCCCAGTCGATCGCCGCGGTGGTCCTCGGCGCGATCGTCCTGGCCACCGGCGGCTGGAGCGCGGCGGGACCGCAGCTGTGGTTCGCGGTCGCCGCGGGCCTGGTGGGCCCGGTCGCACTGCTCTCCTTCTACAAGGCGCTCGCGCTCGGGCCGATGGGCGTGGTCTCGCCGCTCGGCTCGCTGGCGGTGGCCGTCCCCATCGGCGTCGGCCTGTTCCTCGGGGAGCGCCCGGGACTGACGCAGGTCGCGGGCATCGCGGTCGCCGTCGCGGGGATCGTCCTCGCGGGCGGGCCCCAGCTCCGGGGAGCGCCGGTGCAGCGGCAGGCGATCCTGCTGACCCTGATCGCGGCCGCCGGCTTCGGCACGGTGTTCGCGCTGATCGCGGAAGCCTCGTCGTCGGTCACCGGGCTCTTCCTGGCACTGTTCGTGCAGCGCCTGACGAATGTCGTCACCGGCGGCGTGGCTCTGGCCTTCTCCGTCCGGCGCGGCGCCGCGGCCCTTCCCGAGGGCGGCTTCCCCTGGGCCTCCCTGCCCGCGCTCGCCTTCGTGGGCCTGGCCGACGTCGCGGCCAACGGCACGTACTCGGTCGCCGCCCAGCACGGCCCGGTCACCGTCGCCGCCGTCCTCGCCTCGCTCTACCCGGTGGTCACGGCCCTGGCCGCGCGCGGCGTCCTCAGAGAACGGCTGCGAGGGGTGCAGGCCACCGGAGCGGCGCTGGCGCTGGTCGGCACGGTCCTGCTGGCGACCGGCTGAGCCGGATCCGGCCGTCGGGACGCACCGTCGGGGCGCGCCATCGGGACGCACCGCCGGGACCGCGGTCAGGACTCGGCGCGGACGTCCCCCGACTGCGCGTGCACGTCCTCGGCCGCGTCCCGCGGGTCGAGGTCCAGCTCGGCGAGCCGCGCGACGGTCTCCTCGTCCAGTTCCGCGAGCGCCTGGAGCTGCTCGGGAGTCACCCCGTCGGGGATGGGCACCGGCGGCGGTGTGCGCAGCGGCGGCTGCCATCCGGCGACCGGGTCCCAGCGTCGGACGACCTTCGCGGGAGCTCCGGCGACGACGGAGTGGTCCGGTACCGAACCGCGTACCACCGCGCCCGCGGCGACCACGACGTTCCGTCCGATCCGCGCGCCGGGAAGGATCACGGCGTTGGTCCCGATCCAGCAGCCGGGCCCGATCTCCACGGGCTCCATCCGCGGCCACTGCTTGCCGATGGGCTCGTGCGGATCGTCGTACGAGTGGTTCGTGGACGTGACGTACACGTAGGGCCCGAAGTAGCAGTCGTCGCCGATCGTGACCGTCGTGTCGGCGATGACATGACTGCCGCGGCCGAGCACCACGCCGTTCCCGATGCGCAGGATCGGGTCGGGGCCGAGGTCCAGGTCGGGCATCAGGCCCGCGGTCAGCGTGACCTGCTCGGCGACGATGCAGTACGAGCCGAGGTGGATCCAGGGTTCGCCGAAGACCGTGCCCAGCGGGAAGGCCAGCCGGGTGTTCTCCCCTATGGCACCGAAACGGAAACGGCCCGGCCGCTCGGCCGAGACCGTACCCGCGTGCCGCACCCAGGCCCAGCCCGCGTGGACGGCGCGCTGCGCGAGGCGTCGCCGCCATGATGAGAACGTGTTCTTGCTCCTGGACACCCGCTCACGGTACTCAGCGCGGGACACGCGGACGTGGCCACACGGCTGTGATCTTCGCCCCACCGGAGGTACGCGGGGGCCATGACATACGGTGCCCGTGTACTCAGAAGGCCCGACCACGAGACGACGAGACGGTGACACGGTGACGACGCATCAGGCGCTGATCAAGGGGATCGGCGGCAAGGATCCGCGGCTGGACGAGGAGGCGTTCGTCTCCCCCACCTCCGTGGTCATCGGGGACGTCACGCTGGGGGCGGGCGCGAGTGTCTGGTACGGCGCGGTGCTGCGCGCCGACTGCGGCCCGATCGTCATCGGCGCCGGCAGCAATGTGCAGGACAACTGCAGTCTGCATGTGGACCCCGGCTTCCCCATCACGGTCGGGGAGCGGGTCTCGGTCGGCCACAACGCCGTACTGCACGGCGCCACCGTGGAGGACGACTGCCTGATCGGCATGGGGGCGACGGTGCTCAACGGCGCCGTGATCGGGGCCGGCTCACTGGTGGCCGCGCAGGCGCTGGTGCCGCAGGGGATGCGGGTCCCGCCGGGCTCGCTCGTCGCGGGTGTCCCCGCGAAGGTCAAGCGTCCGCTGACCGACGAGGAACGCGAGGGTCTCTCGCTGAACGGCGTCTTCTACGTGGAACTGGCGAAGGCACACCGCGAGATCCACGAGTAGACCGCTCTACTCGGCGGCGGGGACGGGCTCCGTCTCCGCCGCGGCGTGCCCCGCCGTGGCCTTCTTGGCCTTGCGGCGCACGATCAGCATCGAGGCGAGACCGACGAGCACCGCGGCGACCAGGCCGAGGTACGAGAAGCGCTTCAGCCAGGACTCGGCGACGACACCCACGTAGTAGATGACGGCGGTGGTGCCGCCGGCCCAGAGAATGCCGCCGAGGACGTTGGCGATCAGGAACTTCCAGTACGGCATCCGCAGCACACCGGCGAGCGGGCCCGCGAAGATCCGCAGCAGGGCGACGAAGCGGCCGAAGAAGACGGCCCACATGCCCCACTTCTGGAAGGAACGCTCGGCCGTGGCGACATGGGCCTCGCCGAAGTGCCTGGGGAACTTCGCTCCGAGCCAGGCGAGCATCGGGCGTCCGCCCTTGCGGCCGATGGCGTAGCCGATGGAGTCGCCGATGATCGCCCCGAGGCTGGCGCAGACACCGAGGATGACGGGGTTGACGCTGTCGTGCTGCGAGGAGAGCAGCGCCGCGGAGACCAGGACGATCTCCCCGGGCAGCGGGATGCCCAGGCTCTCCAGGCCGATGACCAGGCCCACGAGCGCGTAGACACTGACCGCCGGCACCGTCTCGAGCCATTCCTGGACGTGCAACGCCGGTTCCTCCCGTTTCGGTGTACGTGACCCGGGCGACCGCGTTCCGCATGATCACCGAGGTGCGCTTCCCCCGGAGCGCCCGCCGGGAAGCCTACCTGGTCGTCCTGAACAGCGGCCCGGACGTGTGGGGCTCGTCACGTCCTCCGGTGCCTCCAGCTCTCGTAGTGGTCGAGCAGGGTCTCCTCGACCGGGCGGTAGGTGATGCCCAGTTCCCGCACGCTCCGGGTGTTGTCCACGCGGAACCGGATGCCGAGGTGTTTGCGGATGTAGTCCTGGGTCAGTCCGAACGCCGGGCCGAGGATGCGCACCGGCCAGTGCGGGAGCGCGGTGCGGGGCAGCCGGAGGGAGCGGGGGTACCGGCCGCGGATGACGCGTGCCATGTCGTGGAAGGACGTCATCGTCTCGGCCGCGACGATGTACCGGCCCTTGGCACCGTCGTGCTCCGCCGCCGCGATGTGCGCGTCCGCGACCTCGCGGACGTCCGCCGTGGTGAAGCTGAAATCGGGTGCGCCGTAGAAGAAGTAGCCCTTGAACAGTTCGTCCAGCAGGAACAGGCTGCCGGATTCCGACGCGGGGGTGAGCGACGGGCCGAGGACCAGACCGGGGTTGACGGACACCAGGCGCCAGCGGTCCTGGGCCGCCTCCGCCTCCCAGGCCGCGCGTTCCGCGAGCGTCTTCGCGTAGTGGTACGGGTTGTTCTCGACCGTGCTGGTGGTGTTGAAGTACTTCTCCGACAGGACACCGCCGTCCATGCCCCGGACGTCGGCGTAGTCGCCGAAGATCGCGCCGACGGTGGAGGTGAGGACCAGTTTCCCGACCGTCGGTGTCCGTTCCACCCCGGCCAGCACGTTGCGCGTGCCGAGCAGCGCCGGGTCGACCATGTCCCGGCGGCCGTCCTTGATCTTCTCCGGCATCAGGAACGGCGACGCCACGTGGAAGACCACGCCGCAGCCGCTCATCGCGGCGTCGAAGGACCCGTCGGCCAGCAGATCCGCCTCGAACAGCTCGAGCCTGCCGGGAAAGGCCTCCTGCATCTCCCGGAGCGGGGACACCTTCGCCGTGTTCGCGGTCGTCCGCACGGTGGTGTGGACCCGGTAGCCCCGTTCCAGCAGCCGCCGCACCAGATGGCTTCCTACGAACCCGCTGCCACCGGTCACCAGAACGGCACCCCGCCCGCTTGCACCCACGCTCGTACTCCTCGATCCCGGTACCCGACTCCGGCTTTCGGGCGGCGCGCGCACCGCCCGATGGCCAGAGTCGGGCATGGACGGCCGGAAGGGAACAGGTGCTCTAGGACGGAGGCCTGAGAAAGTCCCGTACGGGCAGGGCGCGGTCGACGACGCGGGTGTCGCCGATCCAGCCGTAGAAGCCCTGCCCGAAGCTCTCGTCGAACTGGGTGGCACCGATGACGAAGGGCTTGCCGAGCGTCGCGATCCCGGTGGACGGCTGTGTGGGGTTGCGGGCGGTCTTCGAGCCGTCGACGTGGAGCACGGTGCGGCGGCCGTCGTTCACGACCGCGACATGGGTCCAGCGGCCCACCGGAAGCGCGTGACTCCACGAGGTCGGGTCGGCGTCCTGCCGCTCCGGATACACGACGAACTGCAGGAACCGCTCCGGCGACAGATTGAGGCTGCAGGTGGGCTCCAGCGGAGACCAGCCGGTCGTCTTGCCCGCGTCGCCGTTGCGGCCCTCCCAGCTCAGGATGCCCATCCAGGCGTGGTCGCCCTCGAAGGGATCCGGCAGTTTGATGAACGTCTCGATGGTGTAGCCCCGGGTGAACCTCGCACTGTTCAGGGCGGCCCCGGCACGCGTCGTGAGGACGGCGCCGCGGTCCGGGTTCTTCCCGCCGTCGAAGCGGAGGCTGGCGTGGGCGGGCTGGCCCGGATGGTGGTCCGCCGACCAGGTCAGGGCGGCCGGGCCGCTCGCGTGCAGCCGGCTCACGGTCAGGTCGTTCCCGTGGCCCGTGAGGTCCCGTACGACCGTGCCGTCCTCGACGGGAGCACCCGGCGCCGTCCCGGAGCCGTCGAAGCGCCAGTAGGCCACCGTGCCGTGCGGCATCACCGCGGAGGCGGGGCGCGGCTTCGGCGGGACGACGGGCGCGAAGCCCTCGAAGCGCTCGTCGAAGTCGATGCGCAGGCTGAACCGGTCGACAGGGCCGGTCAGTTCGATCGTCTCGGCCTCCAGCGGGGTCCGCTTCTCCGGGTCGCGGGCGAGGAACCACGGCGCGAACGTCTCGACGTCGACGACGCCCCTGGCCAGGTCGAAGGAGTAGGTGCGGATCATCCCGGCGCCGCCGTAGTAGCGGTCCTGGTAGTTGGTGATGTGGACGTGGACATCGTTGTCGTCGTCGTTGGTCAGGACCGTGCGCCCGGGCGGCCAGTAGTGGCCGCCGAGGGCGAGGAAGATCTGGTCGTTGCCCCGGACGAGCCCGTCCCACAGGCGCTTGCCGTTGTCGGAGAGCTGGGCCTTTCCGTCGTCGTCCGACCACGCGATGTCGTGTGTGGTGAGGATGGCGGGAAGCGTCGGATGGGCGTCCAGGACACCCTGGGCCCAGCGCAGCCCCTTGTCCGACACCCGCCAGTCCAGGGCGAGCACCAGCCACTCCCGGCCGGCGGCGCGCAGCACGTGGTAGCTGTTGTAGCCGTCGGGAGAGGCTCCGCGGAAGGTGGGCATGGAGGCGTAGCGCCCGGGGCCGAACGCGGCCAGGTAGGCGGTGTCTCCGCGCTGGTCGTCGGTGGACGACGGGATGTCGTGGTTGCCGGCCAGGACGCTGTAGGGGACCTTGCCGTGGAGGGTGCGGAAGGTGTCGGCGGCGCGTCCGATCTCGTCCTCGGTGCCGTGTTCGGTGACATCGCCGAGGTGCGTCATGAAGGCGATGTTGGCCTCGGCCCGCTCCGCCACGAGGTACCGGAAGGTCGCGCGCAGCGGCTCCGGGTCCGCGCTGTCGGCGTCGAAGAGGTACTGCGTGTCGGGAAGCACGGCCAGCGCGAAGCGCGGGCTCTCGGTGTCGAACCGGCCTCCCCCGCCCGTGGTCGCGGCCCGTGCCGGGGCCGTCGCGAAGGCCGCCGTCGCCGCGCCGGCCGCCGGGACGGCGACCGCCGCGCGCAGCAATGCCCGTCTGTCCGGCCCGTTCTGCTGTCCTGCCGTGCCCATGTGCCCTCCAGGTGAGCGGGATCGGTGTCAGGGGCACGCTGGTGACCGGCCATGACCGGGCGGTGGCAGTGAGCTGAACGACGCGTTGTGATCGCCGCACGATTGGCGTCCGGCGCGCCGACGCGGCGGGCGACCGGATCGCGCACACACTCCGCACCGCCGGAACACCCGCTGAAGGTAAGGGAGTTGATAGAAAGGATCACCGACTTGCGCCCCGTCGTTCCCACAAGGAGCCCGATGTGACCGTGACCGCCGACGACATCTACGCGATGGCCCCCTACGCCAGGACCCTGGGCGTCCGCTTCACGGCCCTGTCCGCCGAGGGGGTGGACGCCGAACTCGATTTCGTGCCCGAACTGTCCACCGCGGGAGGCGGGTTGCACGGGGGCGCGCTGATGGGCCTGGCCGACGTCGCCTCGGCGGTGTGCGCCGCGCTGAACGGCCCCGCGAGCGCGCTCCCGGCCACCACCACCTCGACCACGCACTTCCTGCGGCCGGTACGCGAGGGAGCCGCGTACGCGAAGGCCCGCGTACTGCGGGTGGGACGCGACACGGCGGTCGTGGAATGCGACATCGAGGACGACAGGCACCGGCTCTGCACCCGGGTCACCCAGACGGTGAGCATACGAGTGCCTCGCGGCTGACGGGACCCGGCGACGGCCCAGGGCCCCGACCGGCTCGCGCTCCCGGTCGGGGCCCTGTGGGTGAAATCCGTCTCAGCCGTTCGGGCGGAGGGTCCAGACGACCGTCATCTCGCCGGTCACCGCGCCGTCACCGCGCTGGATGGCGATGGCGACGGGGAACTCGGGGCGCTGACCGGCGTCGAGCTCCGCGACGACGTCGGCGGCGGGCCGCCCGAGCGTGGCGGTGGCCGTGACAGGGCCCATCGCGAGCTTCTTGTACGCGATCTCGGCGCTGACCGCGAGCGGCACGGCGCGGGAGAGCTGGTCCCCGAAAGCGGCGAGCACGATGGCCCCGCTCGCCGACTCGCCCAGCGTGAACATGGCTCCGGCGTGCGGTCCGCCGACATGGTTGTGGAAGTCGCCCTGGTCCGGGAGCGCCACGACGGCCTTCTCCGGAGTGGTCTCCACGAACTCGAGGTTCAGGGTCCGGGCCATCGGCACGGTCGCGGCGAGCATCTCGCCGATCGTCATCTGGTCTGCGCTCATACCGCGAGGTTACCCATGAGTAGCAATCCTTGGCCAGCCCCTCCGCACGGCGTCGAGGCCGGGGCGGCGCCGAGATCCGGAGCCGCACGCCGGTCGGCACGGCGGTGGGCACTCCGGTACAGGCCTGACGAAACGCGGTGACAGAAACGTTTCACGGGCGCCATTAACGTGACTGCCCATGTGGCCAGGAGAGCAGCCGCCCGGAGGCGAGCAGAACCCGCAGGGACAGACCCCACAGGGACAGCACCCGCAGGGGCGGAACCCGTACCAGCAGCCGGGGTACCAGCAGCCGAACCCGTACCAGCAGCCCGGATACCAGCAGACGGGGTACCCGCAGCCGGGACCGTACGGACAGCGACCGGAGCGGCCGCAGCAGCCCGGCCCGTACGGAACGCGACCCGGACAGCAGCCGTGGGACGCGGGCACACCCGTGCCGCCGCCGGGGAACGGGAACCGGACGAAGGTGATCGCCGTCGTGGCGGCCACCGTCGTGGTCGTGGCCGCCGGGGTGACCGGCGCCGTCCTGCTCGGCGGCGGCAAGGAGGACCGGGCCGGCGACGGCGACAAGGGCACGGGCTCGAAGCCCCCGGCGAGTGCCCCGAAGAGCCCGGGCGCCTCTCCCTCCGACGGCGATCAGCGCGGCGGGGCCGCCGAGCAGCCGACCGTCCCCGGCTGGAAGGTCGTCGTCAACCCCAAGTGGGGCACGGCCTTCGACGTCCCCACGGACTGGGAGGTGGGCTCACCGGGCACGTCGATCGGGTTCGAGAAGCACGACGCGAAGGCCGGCGACAAGCCGCTGATCATGATGTCGGCGCCCGCCTACTTCAAGTCCAAGTGGTGCACCACCGACGACGACAAGGACGGCCGCGCGGAGGACACCGCGCTCGGCGCCGCGGGCACCAAGGGCGCGAGTGGAGCGAAGACCACCGACGAGGTCGCCGTGAACCAGGTCCCCTGGTGGGTGTTCGGTGGCTACACGCAGCCGGACAAGAAGAGTCTGACCTTCGACAAGAAGGCCCGGCCGTACACCACGGACTCGGGCATCACGGGAAGCGTGGCCTGGGCCAGGTCCGAGAACACGCCCCGGAGGGGGAAGTGCGCGAGCGACGGCAAGGCCGTCACGTTCGGATTCAAGAACTCCGCGGGCGACTTCGTGGCGTGGAATCTCTACGGAGCCACCGGCGTGACGGACGAGATCCCCGACGCGACCATCCTGAAGATCCTGAGCACCGTGCGTCTGCACGGGGACCCGACGGAGGTCTGAACCGGGACCGGTCGGGTCGAGAACGGGATCGACAGCGGCCCGAGTCGGGATCGGTCCGCGTCATGAACCGGGCCGCACCAGTGGCCTGAGCCGGCGCCAGACGCGTGCCGAGCCGGGATCAATGGGACAAGTGGCCTGATGGCGCGGTCGTTTCGGGGACCGCCGTGGCACCCGGGTCAGGGGCCCCTCTATCGTTACCAGCCATGTGGCCAGGACAGCAGCCGCCCGGGGGCGAGCAGAACCCGCAGGACCAGAACCCGTACCAGCAGCCGGGTTACCAGCAGCCGAATCCGTATCAGCAGCCGGGATACCAGCAGACGGGGTACCCGCAGCCCGGCCCGTACGGACAGCAGCCGGGGCAGCCGCAGTGGGGGGCGCCGTCGGATCCCCTCGGCCCGCCCCAGGTGCCCGGCGGCAACGGCGGTGGCGGCAACAAGACGAAGGTCACCGCGATCGTCGCGGCCCTTGCCGTCGTGATCGCCGCCGGGGTCACCGGTTTCCTCGTGCTGGGCGGAAACGGCGACTCGGACGACAAGGCCGGCGGGGACACCTCCAAGTCCCCGAAGGCGTCCGCCTCCACGTCGGCGAGCGCGAGCGAGGCCAACCCGCGCGGCGGCGACGGCGAGAAGGCGACGATCGACGGCTGGAAGGTCGTGGTGAACCCGAAGTGGGGCACCGCCTTCGACGTTCCGCCGGACTGGAACGTCAGCAGTTCCGGCACCTTCATCGGCTTCGAGGACGACAAGAAGGGCGACGGCTCCGTGCTCATCGGCATGTCCGCGCCCGCGTTCCTCAAGGAGAAGTGGTGCACGTCCGACGCGAACAAGGACGGCCGCACCGAGGACACCTCGCTCGCCGCCGCCGGCACCAAGGGCCAGAGCGGCGCCAAGAACACCGACGACGTGGCACGCAACGACTCCGCGTGGTGGGTCTTCGGCGGCTACACCGACCAGAAGGACGCTTCGAAGAAGCTGCTGAAGATCGGCAAGCCCGAGGCGTACACCACGGCCTCGGGCATCGAGGGCAGCGTCGCGACGACGTACTCCAAGGGTGTCGCCAAGAAGGGCAAGTGCGACTCCGACGGCAAGGCGACCACGTTCGCCTTCAAGAACTCGGCGGGCGACTTCGTGTCCTGGACGCTCTACGGCGCCAAGGGCGTCTCGGAGGAGATCCCGGACGCGACGGTGAAGAAGATCCTCGGCACCGTACGGCTGCACGGCGAGCCGACGGGTTCCTGAGCCCCGGCCGAGGCGCGCGACTCCGGAACGGGCTCCCGTCCCCGGCCGGAACGGAGTCCCGGCCGAGCGGAGCCCGTTCTTCCGTCGCTGCCGTCGGCGCGCACGACGGACGGGGGTGCCGGCGCTTGTGCGGCCGGTGCCCGGTGGGCCGGTCGGCGCATACGCGCAGGTGCCGGGCGGCATGAGCGCCCGCAAGGGTGTTCAGGAATGGGTTTGGCAAGTCGGGCACCGGGCGGCGATAGTCTCCCGGTGACCTCAGCCGCCGACCTCGCCCGACCTTCCCGCCGCCCCTCCTGGGCGGGCCGGAACTACACCCTCCTGACCGCCGCCGCGGTCGTCACCAACCTGGGCAGCCAGGGCGCGCTGATCGCCGCGGCGTTCGCGGTGCTCGGAGCGGGCGGCGACGGAGGCGACGTCGGCCTGGTGGCCGCGGCGCGCACGCTGCCGCTGGTGCTCTTCCTGCTGATCGGCGGAGCGGTCGCGGACCGGCTGCCGCGGCATCGGGTGATGGTCGCGGCCAACGCCCTCAACTGTGTGTCGCAGGCGGCGTTCGCCGTGCTGGTCATCTCCGGCGACGCACGGCTGTGGCAGATGATGCTGCTGTCCGCGCTCGGCGGGACCGGGCAGGCCTTCTTCAACCCGGCCGCCGAGGGCATGCTCATGTCCTCCGTCCGCGGTGAGCAGGCGGGTCGCGCGTTCGCGATGTTCCGGATGGCGATGCAGGGCGCGGGTCTCGGCGGCGCGGCCCTGGGCGGCGCGCTGGTGGCCGTGATCGGACCGGGCTGGGTGCTCGCCGTGGACGCGGTCGCCTTCGCGG
The DNA here is from genome assembly GCF_042888945.1 of Streptomyces sp. NPDC002698. NCBI lineage: Bacteria > Bacillati > Actinomycetota > Actinomycetes > Kitasatosporales > Streptomycetaceae > Streptomyces > Streptomyces sp. NPDC002698. Next base: position 52,353 of record NZ_JBIAQM010000004.1, on the reverse strand, counting down.
TCGCCGGTGCGCTGCGGTGCTTCCTCGACGTGAGCCACATACCGCCGCGTGAACCGGGCGGCGGTCTGCTCGCCGACCTGCGCGACGGCTGGCACGAATTCGTCGGACGGCCCTGGCTGTGGACGATCGTCGCGCAGTTCTCCGTGGTGGTCGCGGTCGTCTCCGCCGCGGACGCGGTCTACGGTCCGCTGGTCGCCCGGGACAGTCTGGGCGGGGCGGGCCCATGGGGCCTGGCGCTCGGCGCGTTCGGCGCCGGGACCGTGGGCGGCGCGCTGCTCATGACCCGCTGGAAGCCCCGTCGTCTGCTGCTCGCGGGCACCTTGTGCGTCTTCCCGCTCGCGGCGCCCTCCGCCGCGCTCGCGATCCCGCTGCCGGTGGGACCGCTGTACGCCGTGATGTTCGTCAGCGGTCTGGCGATAGAGGTCTTCGGTGTGTCGTGGATGACGGCGCTCCACCAGGAGATCCCCGAGGACAAGCTCTCGCGGGTCTCGGCGTACGACTGGTTCGGCTCGATCGCGATGGTCCCGCTGGCCACGGCACTGGCGGGCCCGGCGGAGCAGGCCTTCGGCCGGACGCCCGCGCTGTGGGGCTGCGCCACGCTCGTCGTGGTGGTCACGGCGGCGGTGCTGTGCGTCCCGGACGTACGGAATCTGACGCGGCGGTCCCGGCCGGTGGCGCAGGGCGCTCCCGCCGCGCCGGCCGACGCGGAGCACACATCAGCCGGCGCGGAGCACGCGTCAGCCGATGCCGAAGGACCCGCCGGGCGGCTCGGGTGACGGAACCGCGTCCTCGTCGCGCACCGGAGCGGCCCCGCCGATGAAGTCCCGCAGCGCGGGGCCGTGTTCGACGCGGGCCGGAAAGGCGTCGGCGGCGGTACGACGGGCCAGCGCGGCGGTGTCGGGCGGGTGGTGGGAAGCAACGAGCACGGCGTTGCCGAAGCGCCGGCCGCGCAGCACGCCGGGTTCGGCGATGAGGGCGATCTCCTCGAACACCGTGGAGAACGTGGCGAGCTGGGAACGCAGAAAGGCGAAGGGCGCCGCGTCCGCGAGGTTGGCGAGGTAGACACCGCCGGGGCGCAGCACGCGCTCGGCGGCGCTCGCGTAGGCGGTGGACGTCAGATGTGCCGGTACGCGCGAGCCGCCGAAGACGTCCGCGATCAGGATGTCCGCGGAATCGGGGGCGGCGGCCTCGATCCAGGCGCGGGCGTCGGCGTGGTGCAGTGCGATGCCCGTGCCGCCGGGTACCGGCAGACAGTCGCCGATCATGGCCAGCAGTCCCCGGTCCGCCTCGATCACGTCCTGGCGTGAACCGGGCCGGGTGGCCGCGACGTAGCGGGGCAGGGTGAGCGCCCCGCCGCCGAGGTGCAGCACGTCCAGAGCGCGTCCCGGTTCCGCCACCGTGTCCAGCACGTGCCCGAGCCGCCGGGTGTACTCGAACTCCAGGTGTGTCGGTTCGTCCAGGTCGACGTACGACTGGGGTGCGCCGTCCACGGTCAGCAGCCACGCCCGCTCGCGATCCACGTCGGGCATCAGCTTGGCGGTCCCGTGATCCACGGCCCGCATCACGGGTATCGGCTCGTTCACGGGTCCATTGTGCGGTACCCACGGCGCCGCGAACGGGGCCGGGCGCGGGAACGGGAACGGGGCCCGCCGTCGTGTGGCGGGCCCCGCGTCCCTGTCCGCGGTCGGCGTCAGCCGACCGACGTCACCGTCCCGGCGCCGACCGTGCGGCCGCCCTCACGGATCGCGAAGCCGAGGCCCGGCTCCAGCGGCACCTCACGGCCGAGCTCGACGGTCATGACGACCGTGTCGCCGGGCCGGGCGACGGCCACCTCGCCGAGGTCGACGTCGCCGACCACGTCCGCGGTGCGGATGTAGAACTGCGGCCGGTACCCGGTGGAGACCGCTGTCGTACGGCCGCCCTCGCGCGTCGACAGGACGTAGACCCGCGCCGTGAAACGGCTGCTGGGCACGACGCTGCCGGGCGCGGCGACGATGTGCCCGCGGCGGACCGCGTCGCGGGGCACCCCGCGCAGCAGCAGCGCCACGTTGTCGCCGGCCTGCGCCTCCTCCATGGGCTTGCCGAAGGTCTCCAGTCCGGTGACCACCGTGTCGACGCCCGCGCCGAGCACCTCGACGCGGTCGCCGACACGGATCGTGCCGCGCTCCACGGCACCGGTGACGACCGTTCCGCGTCCGGTGATGGTGAGCACGTTCTCGACCGGCATCAGGAACGGCGCGTCGAGATAGCGCTCGGGCATGGGCACGTAGGTGTCCACGGCGTCGAGCAGCGCGTCGATCGCGGCCGTCCACCGGGGGTCCCCCTCGAGGGCCTTGAGGCCGGACACCCGTACGACGGGTACGGAGTCGCCGCCGTAGCCCTGCGCGGAGAGCAGTTCGCGGACCTCCAGCTCGACCAGGTCCGTGAGCTCCTCGTCGGCCGCGTCGGCCTTGTTGAGGGCGACGACGATGTGGTCGACGCCCACCTGCCGGGCGAGCAGGACGTGCTCGGCGGTCTGGGGCATGATCCCGTCCAGCGCGGACACGACGAGGATCGCCCCGTCGAGCTGGGCCGCGCCGGTGACCATGTTCTTGACGTAGTCGGCGTGGCCCGGCATGTCCACGTGCGCGTAGTGCCGGGTGTCGGTCTCGTACTCGACGTGCGCGATGTTGATGGTGATGCCGCGGGCGGCCTCCTCCGGCGCCCGGTCGATGCGGTCGAACGGGACGAAGGTGCCGGAACCCCGCTCGGCGAGGACCTTGGTGATGGCGGCGGTCAGGGTGGTCTTTCCGTGGTCGACGTGACCCATGGTGCCGATGTTCAGGTGTGGTTTGGTGCGCACGTAAGCCGTCTTGGGCATGACTGTTCCTCGAAGCCTCTTCGGTGTCAGCGGAGCTGAGTGATGGCCCCGGCGCGTACCGGCCGGGACGGGGACCCCCAGGAGTTACCGACCCTCCCCCTGCGGGGTCCGCCGGACGATCCGGGAAGGGTCAGCTTCGGGCGCCGTCGACGGCTGCCGTGATGATCTGGACGGCAGCCTTCGGCGCGTCCGCGACTGCGGATGCTGCGAGGAGGAAGGCGTACCGGAACATGAGGAGATCATCTCCGACGGGTCTCCCCGCGTCGAACGATTTACGGTGCCCCGCGGACCGGTGCGGCGCGAGGGGCGTCGGCGGCCTCAGGGACCGATGTTCTTGAGCGCCTCGCGCACGGACAGCGGAGCGAGTTCCGCCCGCTCGGCGGCGACGAAGTCCCGTACGGCGCGCGGGTCGGTCTTGGCGTACTCACGCAGACACCATCCGATGGCCTTGCGGATGAAGAAGTCGGGATGGCCGGCCTGCCGGAGGCAGTACGCGAAGAGCCGCCCGGTGTCGGTGGCCTCCTTGTACCGGAGCTGATGGAGCAGCGCCGTACGGGCGATCCACAGATCGTCGTCCTCGATCCAGGCGTCCATGTCGGTGCGCAGGCGCGGGTCGGCGGCCACCAGGCCTCCCACCACGTGCGCGGCGAGCGCGTCGACGGTGTCCCACCAGGAGACGGTGGAGACGAGATGCCCGGCCACCGGCAGGAAGCCCGACGACAGGCGTGTCACATGGCGGCGCAGATAGTCGACGGCGAAGTACTGGTACTCGCGTTCCGGCAGCCGCCAGCAGCGCAGGGCGAGCGCGGTGCAGTCCCGCTCGTCGGGCCGGGCGGTGTCCAGGAGCACGGTGCGGGACAGGGTGCGGCGCTCGGGTGTCGTCAGCCCGAGGAAGGGGGCGATGTCCTTCATGTACGCGCGCATCGACGCGGCCCGCCGTGGGTCGGCCGCCGCCGGATACACGGTCGTGAGCCGCTCCAGGAGAGTGTCCGCGAGCACACTGTCCGGCACGTCGAACCGCGCACCCGACGTTCCGGAAGCTGTGACGCCCATGAGACGAACCATACGGCGATCACACACACGCGTCGGCTAGTGTCACCGGAATGCTCGATGCCACCACCCGCTCTGGGGGCACCGCCACGGCCACTCCCCAGGCCGCCGCCACGGAGCTCACCGTCGCCACCGACCCGGTCGGCGGCCCGGAGATCTCCGTCGCCGCACCCGCGGTCCCGACCGCCGTACGCGCCGCCCCGGCCTCCCGCTTCCTGAGAGCGCTGCTCTCGCCGTGGTCGCGGCTCTCGCTGCTGGTCGTGCTGCTCGCGGCGGCGGCGTCGAGTGTGCTGCTCTTCGACCCGCAGCGGCTGCTCGCCGACGGCTGGCCGCCCCAGCTCGGCGGCGCCGCGGCGGCCGTCACGTTCACCGTGGCGTACGGGCTGTGCACGGTCGCCTTCGTGCCCCGGCCGCTGCTCAATCTGGCGGCCGGCGCCGTGTTCGGCTCCCAACTGGGGCTGGGAACCGCGCTGATGGGCACGGTGCTCGGCGCGGGGGCCGCTTTCGGGCTCGGCCGAGTCCTCGGGCAGGACGCGCTGCGATCGCTGCTGCGGGCCCGCTGGCTGAAGGCCGCGGACGGCCAGCTCAGCCGGCACGGCTTCCGCTCGATGATGGCGGCCCGGCTGTTCCCCGGTGTGCCGTTCTGGGCGGCGAACTACTGCGCGGCCGTGTCCCGCATGGGCTGGCTGCCCTTCCTGCTCGCGACGGCGCTCGGCTCGATCCCGAACACCGCCGCGTACGCCGTCGCCGGGGCCCGCGCGTCGTCACCGACCTCCCCGGCGTTCCTGATCGCGATGGCCTTGATCACGGTCCCGGCCCTGGCCGGAACGGTGGTGGCCTGGCGCAAGCGCCACCACCTGCGCGGCCGCTGAGGCACGTACGGCACCGGTACGGAGGCACGGCCCGCGTCCGCCACAGGCGGCACGGCGCAACGGGATCAGGGCCGTGCGTCCGTGCCCGCCACGGGCGCGCGGCGTCACGGAGGCACGGCCCGCGTCCCCGCCCGCCACGGACGCCGTGTCATGGAAGGACGGCGCCGGTCCGCGCCCGCTACGGACGCACGGCTTCCAGGATCATCGCGTTCGCCAGTCCGCCCGCCTCGCACATCGTCTGCAGCGCGTAGCGGGCACCCCGGGCGCGCATCGCGTGGACGAGGGTCGTGGTCAGACGGGTGCCGCTCGCGCCGAGCGGGTGCCCGATCGCGATCGCTCCGCCGTGCACGTTGACCTTGGACAGGTCGGCGCCCGTCTCCTGCTGCCAGGCGAGAACGACGGCGGCGAAAGCCTCGTTCACCTCGAAGAGGTCGATGTCACCGAGGTCGAGACCGGCCTTGCGCAGCACCTTCTCGGTGGCCGGGACGACGCCGGTGAGCATCAGCAGCGGGTCGGAGCCGGTGACGGCGAAGCTGTGCAGCCGGGCGACGGGCCGCAGGCCGAGGCGGGCGGCGGTCTCGCTCGACGTGATGAGCACGGCGGAGGCGCCGTCGTTGACCGGGCTCGCGTTCCCGGCCGTGACGGACCAGTCGATCTGCGGAAAGCGCTCGGCGAAGCCCGGGTCGTAGTACGCGGGCTTCAGCCCGGCGAGTGTCTCGGGGGTGCTGCCGGGGCGGACGCTCTCGTCCCGGACCAGGCCTTCCAGGGGCGCGACCTCCGCGTCGAACAGGCCGCCGTCCCACGCCTGTGCCGCCTTCAGGTGCGAGCCGATCGCGAAGGCGTCCATCCGCTCGCGGGCGATGCCCCACTTGGCGGCGATGAGCTCGGCGCTGATGCCCTGGGGCACCAGGCCCTCGGGGTAACGCTCCGCGACCCCGGGCCCGAAGGGGTCCGCGCCCGCCGGCACGTTGGACCACATCGGCACACGGCTCATCGATTCCACGCCGCAGGCCACGACCATGTCGTACGCCCCCGACATGACGCCCTGCGCGGCGAAGTGCACCGCCTGCTGCGACGAGCCGCACTGGCGGTCCACGGTGGTCGCCGGGACGGTGTCGGGGAATCCCGCGGAGAGCACGGCGTAGCGGGTGGTGTTCATGGCCTGCTCGCCGACCTGGTCGACGGTGCCACCGATGACGTCGTCGATCAGCGCCGGGTCGATCCCTGAGCGTTCGACGAGCGTGCGGAGGGTGTGGGCGAGGAGTTCCACGGGGTGGACGTGGGCGAGCGAACCGTTCGGCTTGCCCTTGCCCACGGGGGTGCGTACGGCTTCGACGATCACGGCGTCACGCATCGGATGCCTCTCAGGTCGGTCGGATCAGGTCGGTCGGATCTCTGAGGTAGGTGAACCGGCGACCGGGCGGGACCGGCCACCGAAGCAAGTGAGTTGGATTTCCAAACTCACTAAATGACCCAAGAGTAACCCAGTGAGTTGGAACATCCAACCCACCTTCGTAGACTGGCGGCATGAAGGACCCCCGCCCCTGCTCGATCGCCGCGACCCTCGCCCTCGTCGGGGAGAAGTACTCCCTGCTGGTCCTGCGCGAGGTGTCGCTCGGCGCCACACGCTTCGACCAGCTCGCACGCAACATCGGAGCTCCTCGCGACGTGCTGACCGCCAGGCTGAAGCGCCTCGTCGACGCCGGGCTGCTGGAGAAGGCGGAGTACAGCGACCGCCCCAAGCGCTACGAGTACCGGCCCACGCGCGCGGGCCTCGAACTGAGCCCCGTCCTGTTGATGCTGATGTCCTGGGGCGACCGGCACCTCCAGGAGGGCGGCTTCCGGCCCATGGTGCTGGAGCACACCTGCGGCCACGAACTGGTCCCCCAGGTCGTCTGCCGCGAATGCGGCGAGCAGGCCCGGCACGAGTCCCTCACCCCCCACCCCCAGGCCCCGGGCTGGACGGTGACGGGTCCCGCGCCGGAGTAGCCACCGCACCCCGAAACCCCCGTGACCGGACTGTCACCGGCGGCGGTTAGGCTTCCCTCAGCGTCCACGATCGCCTTTCACCGCGATCTGGCGTGCCCATCTCCCTTTCCGCGATCAGCACTTGGACCACGTAACTTCATGTCTTGGTTTCAATCCCTCGTCCTCGGGCTCGTCCAAGGGCTGACCGAATTCCTTCCCGTCTCCTCCAGCGCGCATCTGCGGCTGACCGCCGCCTTCGCGGGCTGGGACGACCCCGGCGCGGCGTTCACCGCGATCACGCAGCTCGGCACGGAGGCCGCGGTGCTGATCTACTTCCGCAAGGACGTGGGCAGGATCCTGTCGGCGTGGTTCCGCTCGCTCACGAACAAGGCGATGCGCCGCGACCATGACGCCCAGATGGGGTGGCTGGTGATCGTCGGCTCCATCCCGATCGGAGTGCTCGGGGTCACGCTCAAGGACCAGATCGAGGGGCCGTTCCGCGATCTGCGGGTCACCGCCACCATGCTGATCGTGATGGGCATCGTCATAGGCATCGCCGACCGGCTCGCGGCCCGCGACGAGTCGGGCGGCAAGCACCGGGCGGCCAAGCAGCGCAAGGGACTCGAGGACCTCAACACCCGGGACGGCCTGCTGTACGGCATCTGCCAGGCCATGGCCCTGGTCCCCGGGGTCTCCCGGTCCGGCGCGACCATCAGCGGCGGTCTGTTCATGGGTTACAGCCGTGCGGCGGCGGCCCGCTACTCCTTCCTCCTCGCCATGCCGGCCGTCCTCGCCTCCGGCGTCTTCGAACTCAAGGACGCGGCCGCCGAGGGCCATGTCTCGTGGGGGCCCACCGTCTTCGCGACGATCATCGCCTTCGCGGTCGGATACGCCGTCATCGCGTGGTTCATGAAATTCATCTCCCACAAGAGCTTCATGCCGTTCGTCTGGTACCGGATCGTCCTCGGCTTCGTCATCATCGGCCTGGTCGGCACCGATGTCCTCAGCCCCCACGCGGCCGAGTCGTCCGGCTGAGCGGAGCACTGATCGCCGCTCCCCGAGAGAGAGCCGAGGTCTTGTGCCCACTGACGAAGCGACGGTCGCCGGCGCGGTCGTCGTGCACGCCGGGCGCGTGCTGATGATGCGCCGCAGTGTGCCCGCGGGTTCGGTTCTCTGGACGTTCCCGTCGGGGAAGGTCGAGGCGGACGAGTCTCCGGCGGACGCCGCGGCCAGGGAGGCCCTGGAGGAGACGGGGGTCACCGTGGAGCCGGGGCCGCTGCTGGGCGAGCGCGTACATCCGGTGACCGGTCGGCGAGTGGTCTACGTCGCCTGCCGTCTGGTGTCCGGTGAAGCGTGGGCGGCCTCTCCGCGGGAGGTGGCGGAGGTCACCTGGGCACGGCTCGAGGACCTTCACCGGCTGGTTCCGGGTGGCGTTTTCGAGCCCGTGCGGAAGTACCTCGCCGACGTGCTGCCGCACTGAAACGGTGCTCCGGCTGCCCGTCGTGTCGCGGCGACCGGCGCGGTAGGCCGTCTGGCCGAACGCTTCTGCGGTTCGGGTTGCGGCGCTTTAGCGTGGTCTCTCCGACTGGAGGTGGAGCATGCCGAAAGATCCCGCGCTGGGCCGGTTGGGCACAGAAGCGCGCAGTGTGAAGTTCCCGGACGGCAGCCGCGGGGTCATCCTGGTGAGCGCCGGTATTCCTCAGGACGAGGCGGAGGCGCTCGCGGCGCGAGTCTGGGCGGAACGGGCGGAGACAGGGGGAGACGGCCGGGCCGAACGCTTGACGCCCTGACAGCCCCGGCGAACCCGTCCGGCCCGTCCCGGCCGTCCCGCCCGTCTCGCGTGGATGCCGCCGGGGACGGGCCCCCGCGTTCCCCGGCCGTTCGGCCCCTCCCGGGGAGCAGGTTCCACCACGACCGACTCAAGCCATCGGCAAAGGAGTTCGGCCACCGAAGAGGCCTCGCGCGTGAACACCGTGACGCAGCACATACGACTTGAGTAGCCGCCCGGTAGCGCAGTGTCAGTCCTTGCGCCTAGGCTGGTCCGCATGTCCCCCGATGTCACTCCGCCTGGTTCCGTGCGGTCTGCCGCCGCGTTGAACGAACAGATCCGCGCCCTGTGGACGCGGACGGGCGGCTCCCTGTCCGCACAGGAGCGGGCGGAGTACGAGCTCTTGATCGTGAAGTGGGCCGAGGCGATACGCGGCGAGATCATCGAAGCGGCGTAGGTCCGTCCGGGCTTCCGCCACGCACGAACCGCTCATCGCCCGCCGGCCCCCGTAAGACCGCACCGACACCTCCCGAACCCGGGCGCCGCTTGCCCCACGAGCCCTCCGCGACCGTGCGGGCGACGCCGGACCGGGGCGACCGGCGCCGAACCGAACGCCGCCGGACCGGAATACCCCCGCCCAGCCCCTTGGCGTGGGAAGCGGAGTGGCCAACACTGAGCCGATGACGCAGCGTGTGGAGCTCGCGACCGTGCTGGACCGGTTCTCCGTGGACGAGATCGTCACCGCGTACGCGGTGACCGTGGACGACGGCGACTGGGAGGGATACCGGGGGCTGTTCGCACCGAAGGGCCGCGCCGACTACCGCTCGGCCGGCGGCATCGAGGGTGACGCGGCCGAGGTCGCCGAGTGGCTCGCGCAGAGCCTGGACCTGTTCGCCATGCGCCAGCATCTGATCGTCAACCGGCGGGTCCGGTTCGGCGTCCTGGACCAGGACACCGGCGACACGGCCGAGGTGCGGGCGGACTACATCAATCCGATGCGGTTCGCGGGGCAGGACGACGACTCCACCGCGCCCGACCTCGTGTGCGGCGGCCGCTACACCTTCGGCCTGCTGCGCACCCACGACGGCTGGCGGCTGAGCCAGGTGGTCGTCCAGGAGAAATGGCGCCGGATGCCACAGCCTCGGCACACACCCGCGAACACCTGAGTCACCGGCGCCCAGTCCCTGCCCGCGGGTTCCCGCCCGGCCTCCGCGCCCCGGCATGCCCGGCCACCGGCGCGCCCCCATCTGATCACCACGCCCCCTGTCGTAGATCGCAGCCGACGCGCACACTGGAGGCACCCCGGGGCAGGGAGGCGAAGGATGGACAGGCCCGACCGTGCGTTCGGCCCATGGCTGGTCTCCCCCTGGCGGCGCGGTGCCGTCGCCGCGCTGGCGGGCGCGCTGCCGATGCTCGCGTTCCCCGCCCCGTCGTGGTGGTGGTTCGCGTACGTGGCCCTGGTGCCCTGGATCCTCCTGGCCCGCTCGGCCCCCACGGGCAGGTGTGCCGCGTACGACGGCTGGTTCGGCGGGTTCGGTTTCATCCTGGCCGTGCACCATTGGCTGCTGCCGAGCATGCATGTCTTCACGGTGGTCATAGCGGCGCTGCTCGGCGCGCTGTGGGCTCCGTGGGGCTGGCTCGTCCGGCGGTTCCTGGCCGGGGTGCCGTCTCCTGGCCGGGTCGGTGCCGCCCTCCTCGTCCTGCCGTCGGGGTGGCTGATGGTGGAACTCGCCCGGTCCTGGCAGGGTCTGGGTGGTCCCTGGGGCCTGCTCGGATCGAGTCAGTGGCAGGTGGAGCCGGCGCTGCGGCTGGCCTCGGTCGGCGGGGTGTGGCTGCTCAGCTTCCTGGTCGTGGCGGTCAATGTCGCGGTCGCCGTGCTGGTCTCGGTGCGCGAGTCCCGTATGCCCGCGGTGGCCGGACTCGTCGCGACGGCCGCCGCGACCTCGGCGGCCTGGGCGTGGTCGCCGCGCCCGGACGTCGACGGCCGGGTGCGGATCGCGGTCGTGCAGCCCGGTGTCGTGGACGGGAGCACGAGCGGCGACAGGCGCTTCGCACGTGAGGAGGCGCTGACCCGTGAACTCGCGGGCCAGGGCGCGGACCTGGTCGTCTGGGGCGAGAGCAGTGTCGGCTTCGACCTGGCCGACCGGCCCGATCTGGCGCTCCGCGTCGCGGCGTTGTCCCGCGAGGTCGGCGCCGACATCCTGGTGAACGTCGACGCGCGCCGCTCCGACCGGCCGGGCATCTACAAGAGCTCGGTCCTGGTGGGGCCGCACGGCGCGACCGGCGACCGCTACGACAAGATGCGGCTGGTCCCGTTCGGCGAGTACGTGCCCGCGCGTTCCCTGCTCGGCTGGGCCACCTCCGTCGGCAAGGCCGCGGGCGAGGACCGCATGCGGGGCACCGAACAGGTGGTGCTGAACGTCGGGCCCGGGCTGCGCGTCGGTCCCATGATCTGCTTCGAGTCGGCGTTCCCCGACATGAGCCGCCGCCTCGCCCAGGACGGCGCCGGGGTGCTGGTGGCCCAGTCCTCGACGTCGACGTTCCAGCACAGCTGGGCCCCCGAGCAGCATGCCTCGCTCGCCGCGCTGCGTGCGGCCGAGACCGGCCGGACCATGGTGCACGCGACGCTCACCGGCGTCTCCGCCGTCTACGGCCCGGACGGCGAACGCATCGGCTCCTGGCTCGGCACGAACACGAGCGGCGCGATGGTCTACGACGTGCCGCTGGCCCGGGGCGTGACGCCGTACGTCCGGTTCGGCGACTGGCCGGTGCACGGCGCCCTGCTGGTGATGGCGGTACTGTGCGTGGCGGAAGGCGCTCGCACGTTCAGGCTGCGGCGGACCGCTCCTGAATCGCTTGCACCACCCGCTCGCACAACTCGTGAGTCGCCAGCGCGTCCCGGGCGCTGAGCACCTTTCCGGAGCGCACGGCGTCGAGGAACACGAGGACCGCCTGCTCGATGCCGCGCTGTCGGGCCACCGGCACCCAGTCGCCGCGCCGGCGCACGGTCGGCTGCCCCTTGTGGTCGATCACCTCGGCGAGGTTGACCACCTGCCGCTTGGTGTCCTGGCCCGAGACCTCGAGGATCTCCTCGCTCGATCCGCTCAGCCGGTTCATCACTCCGAGTGCCGTGAATCCGTCCCCGGCGAGCTGGAGCACCACATGGTGCAGCAGCCCTTCCTCGGCACGGGCCCGCACCGTCACGTCGTCGACCGGACCCGGCACCAGGAAGCGCAGGGTGTCGACGACGTGGATGAAGTCGTCGAGGACCATGGTGCGCGGCTCCTCGGGCAGCCCCGTGCGGTTCTTCTGCATCAGGATCAGCTCGCGGGGGTGTTCGGCGCACTGCGCGTACGCGGGTGCGTGACGCCGGTTGAAACCGACCGCGAGGCTGACGTTCCGCTCCTCCGCGAGCCGCACGAGCCGCTCCGACTCGCCCAGGTCGTACGCCAGCGGCTTGTCGACGTACGTGGGTACGCCCGCCTCCAGCAGCCGGGTGACGATCTCCGGGTGGGCGACGGTGGGCGCGTGCACGAACGCCGCGTCGAGGTCCTGGGCCAGCAGCGCCTCCAGGTCGCCGTGGCGCCGGGCCGGTGGCAGGTGCAGGCTGTCGGCGACCCGGTCGAGCGTGGCCGGCGTCCGCGTCTGGAGATGCAGTTCGATCCCGGGCTGCACGCCGAGCACCGGCAGATACGCCTTCTGCGCGATGTCGCCGAGTCCGATGCAGCCGACCTTCACAGGAGTCTCCTTCAGTCGCCGACGCGGGTCCGTCGGAAGCATACGGCCGCCGCCCCGGCCCACGGCCGGTGTTCGCGCGGAAGGCCCGCGGCGCGGGCGCGGACCGTGTTCAGCCTGTCAGCCCGCCGACGTCCGTGCCCGCCGGAGGAGCGTAAGGATCACCCGTGCGGGGCATCCTGCGCCTCTCGGCTCCCTGGAAGCGGTCCGGAACCAGCAGAGTTGCGCGGGTGCATCGAACGACGACTACCTCAACGCTCCTGGTCGCCGTGGCGGTCACCGCCCTCACCGGCTGTGTGACCGTCCAGCGGCCGCCCGCCTCCGGACCTCCCGCCGCCCCGGCGGGGCGTACCGCGCCACATCCGGACAGCAAGGGGGAACCCCGGACCGTGCAGGCTCCGGCTCGGGAGGCGCTGAAGCGCGTCGGCCCCTCCCGGAAACCCTCCCCCGACGCGGCGGCCCGGCACCAGGTGACTCCTCCGCCCCGGGCGGTGGCACCCCCGGCGCCTCCGCAGCACGCCCGTCCGGTCCCGCGTCCGGAGCCACGGCAGCCCAGGCACCGTACGGCCGTTCCACCCGGCGTCCCCGACCTGGGGAAGCATCCGGACGTGTGCGCGCTCGGCAGGCAGTACGGGGGCTGGAACGCGGGCAGCCCGCAGTCGGTCATCTGCGGGGAGACGTACGGAAGATGACGGCGCCCGCGGCACCGGCCCGGGGAAGGCGCCGCACACCGGGACCCCCCGAGGCCGGAACCCGGCACCGGAACGCCTGAACACCGCAGCACCCCGTCCCGTGGACCGGCGCACCGGCGCTCGGTCCCGGGACGTGCCGGGCGGGGCGGGGTTCAGGGCCGCTGTCTCGGCGGCCCCAGGGTCTCACCGCCCGGTCCGTCGAAGCGGTCGGATCCGCCGGCCTCCGCCGAGGTGCCGGTGTCCCGGAGCCGCAGCTCCAGGCGGCCGATCGCCGCGCGGACGCCGTCCCCGTAACGGTCGTCCGCGAGGGCACCGGCCGCACCGCGGGCCCGGCGCAGATGAGTGCGGGCGGCCTCCGAGCGGCCGAGCTTCGCGTAGTCGGCCGCGAGGTTCAGATGCAGCGAGGGGTAGAACGCGCGCACGGCGAGCGACTGGCGGGGCTCGGCGGCGCTGCCGTCGCTCAGTTCCTCGGCCGCCGCCAGGGCCCGCAGGTCCCAGGCGAGTTCGTCGGCCGGATCGTCCTGGGTGTCGGCCATGTAGTGCGCCAGTGTGCAGCGGTGCAGCGCGTCGCCGCCGTCCCCGATCTCCCCCCACAGATCCAGGAAGCGGCCCCGGGCCTCCTCGCGGTCTCCGGCGTGGTGCAGCATGACGGCCTGTCCGATCCGGGTCATCATGGCGTCCGGCGCCGCCTGCTCCTGCTGCTCCGCCACCGCGTCCTCCAGGCTCGTCACTGTCCCTGACGAAGCTAGCCGCAGCCGGTGACAATCCCGCTCAGGCGCCCCCGTACGCCGCTGGGCCAGGCCGGTGACGGTCCTGGCCAGCGGCTCGGCGGTCAGCCCAGGTCCGGGATGCGCCAGTCGATCGCCTCGTGGCCCTGGGCGGCCACGGCCTCGTTGATCTGCGTGAAGGGACGCGAGCCGAAGAACTTCTTCGCGGACAGCGGTGAGGGGTGTGCCCCCTTCACCACCACATGCCGCTCCTCGTCGATCAGCGGGAGCTTCTTCTGCGCGTAGTTGCCCCAGAGGACGAAGACGGCCGGGTCGGGACGGTCGGCCACCGCGCGGATGACCGCGTCGGTGAACTTCTCCCAGCCCTTGCCCTTGTGCGAGTTCGCCTCGCCGGAGCGGACCGTCAGCACCGCGTTGAGCAGCAGCACGCCCTGTTCGGCCCACGGCATCAGATAGCCGTTGTCCGGGATCGGGGTGTCCAGCTCCTCCTTCATCTCCTTGTAGATGTTCCGCAGCGACGGCGGGGTCTTGACCCCAGGACGGACGGAGAAGCACAGGCCGTGCCCCTGGCCCTCGCCGTGGTACGGGTCCTGGCCGAGGATCAGCACCTTCACCCGCTCGTACGGCGTGGCGTCGAGCGCGGCGAAGACCTCCTCCCGGGGCGGGTAGACGGGACCCTTCGCACGCTCCTCCTCGACGAACTCGGTGAGTTCCTTGAAGTAGGGCTGCTGAAGCTCGTCGCCCAGGACTCCGCGCCAGGACTCGGGCAACATGGCGATATCGGTCACGTCAACTTCCTTCGATGTGCGGTGACTTCCAGACCACAGAACCTACCGTCGCCCACTGACAATCGGTCCCGGGCCCGTGCCGGGGCCGAATGACGGGTACGGTACGCCCCCGCACGCACCGCGAGGGTACGCGGGCGGCCCGTCGGTCGCCCCCGCGTCACCCGGTCCCCGGGGCCGCTACCAGCTGGTCTTGCGGTCCAGCTCCCACATCATCATGACCGTCGAGGGGTCCAGGGCCCGCTCTCCGCCCGAGATCTCCTCGCTCGTGGCCACATACTGCCTGCCCTGCCACAGGGGCAGCAGCCGGGCGTCGTCGACGAGGATCCGCTGGGCCTCCTCGAACTCCTTGACCACCTCGCCGCGATCGCGCACGCCGCGCGACTCCGGCAGCAGGACGTCGGTGATCCGCGGGACCGGATAGGGCGTCCCGAGGACGTTCCGCTCCCCCACGAAGGGCGCGATGAAGTTCTCGGCGTCCGGGAAGTCGGGGAACCAGCCGCGACCGAACACCGGGTACTCGCCGCTGCGGTAGCCCGCTTCGTACGTCTTCCAGGGACGGCTCCTGAGCGTGACGGTGAACAGCCCGGAGCCGTCGAGCTGGCGCTTGAGCTCGCTGAACTCCGGGGCGGTCTCGGAGCCGTAGCGGTCGGTGGTGTACCAGAGGGTGAGCGGGACGCGTTCGTCGATGCCCGCGTCGTGCAGGATCTTGCGGGCCTTGGACGGACTGGGGCTGCCGTACCGGTCGAAGTAGCCGGTGGTGTGCCCGGTCAGTCCCGCGGGGACCATCGAGTAGAGCGGGTCGACGGTGTCCTGGTAGACCTTGTGCACGATGGCCGGTCTGTCGACGATCTGCGCGATCGCGTGGCGGACGGCGGGCTTCCCCGCCCACGGGTCCCTGGGGTTGAAGACCAGGTAGTTGATCTCGGTGCCCGCCCCGTCGATGAGCTGGATGCCCTTGTCGTCGCCGTGGCCCTGGAGGGCGACGACGTCCGAGGCGGCGAGGCCGCGGTAGGTGACGTCGATCTTCTTGTTCCTCAGGGCCCCGACCAACTGGGCCGAGTCCTGGAAGTAGCGGATCGTCACCGCGCTGTTCCTGCGCTTGGCGAAGCCGTCGTAGTGGTCGTTCCTGACGAGTTCGGCCTGCTTGCCCTCCGTGTAGGAGCGCAGCGTGTAGGGCCCGGAGCCGACGACCTCGCCGTCCTCGCGCAGGGCGTCGGCAGGGTAGTCGTCGGGGTCGACGATCGACATCGCCGGCGTGGCCAGCACCAGCGGAAAGGTGGCGTCCGGCTTGTCGAGGTGGAAGACGACGTCACGGCTGCCCAGTGCCTGGACCCGCTGGAGACTGCCGAGCAGCCCGGCGGGTCCGCCGCTCACACCGATCCTCCTGATGCGGTCGATGGAGTGCTTGACGGCCGACGCGTCGAGCGGGTCGCCGTCGGAGAACGTCATGCCCGGGCGCAGTTCGCAGCGGTAGACGGTGTTGGTTCCATCCGTGAACCCGCACCTCTCGGCGGCGTCGGGCCGCGGGGTGACCGAGCCGGTCGGATAGCTCAGCAGCGTCTGGTAGACGTTGCGGAACAGCTCCCACGACCCGTCCCAGGAGGCCGCCGGGTCCAGGGTGCTGGGGGCACTGGTGGTGCCCACCACGATCGGCCCCTTGTCGGCCGGCGTACCCGAGGAGAAGGCACCGCACCCGGCCACCAGGGTTATGGACGTGATCGCCGCCAGCTGTCGCAGGTATCGGTTCCGGTTGAACACGTACACGCTCCTGGATCCGCCGTACCAAGGGTCGGCAGACCATACCGCGGTGCCCTGCCGAGGGAGTCGTCTTTCCCTGGCAGGGCACTTGATCAGCATGTATGTGACTACGTTGTCAGGATCCCGTGAACACGTCGACACTCCGGACACCCGAACTCCGTGCCGCCCGACGCGGGCTGAGCGTTTGTCAACTTTCAACAAAAAAACGGTCGGACGTTCCCCGCGCGCGGGGAACGTCCGACCGGTCCTCGTGTCACTCGACTCCGGCGTTGAGGAACATCCCGCCGTCGACCACGAGCGTCTGACCGGTGACCCAGTCCGACTGCTGCGAGGTGAGGAACGCGGCCGCGCCTCCGATGTCGGAGGGCACGCCGAGCCGGCCGAGCGGGTAGGCCGCTGCGGCCTCCGCCTCCCGGCCCTCGTAGAGTGCGGCAGCAAACTTCGTCTTCACCACGGCGGGCGCGATCGCGTTGACCCGCACCTTGGGCGCGAACTCGTGCGCGAGCTGCACCGTCAGGTTGATCATCGCCGCCTTGCTGACGCCGTACGCGCCGATGAAGGGCGAGGGCGCGAGACCGGCGACGGAGGCGATGTTGACGATCGCCCCGCCGTTCTCGCTCTGCCAGGCCTTCCAGGTCTGCTGGGCGAAGCCGAGCGCGGAGATGACGTTGGTCTCGAAGACCTTGCGCGCCACGTTGAGGTCCAGCTCGGCGATCGGCCCGAACACCGGGTTCGTACCGGCGTTGTTGACCAGGAAGTCGACGCGCCCGAAGGCCTCCATGGTGCGCTCCACGGCGGCGGCCTGGTGGGCCTCGTCGTGGGCCTTGCCGGCCACACCGATGACGCGGTCGGCGCCGAGCGCCTCGACGGCCTCCTTGAGGGCGTCCTCGTTGCGGCCGGTGATGCATACGCGGTCACCGCGGGCCACGAGGGCCTCCGCGACGCCGTAGCCGATGCCGCGGCTCGCGCCCGTGATGAGCGCGACCTTGCCCGAGAGTTCGGGGAGCGTGGTCATGTGTGTTTCCCCTGCGTCTAGTTGAGCGGTCCGCCGGCCACGTACAGCACCTGGCCGGAGACGAATCCGGCGGCCTCGCCGGTGAAGAAGGCGATGCTGTTGGCGATGTCGTCGGGGTTGCCGACACGCTGCACGGGGATCTGGGTCGCGGCCGCGGCCTGGAAGTCGTCGAAGTCCATCCCGACGCGGGCGGCGGTGGCGGCGGTCATGTCGGTGACGATGAAACCGGGCGCCACGGCGTTCGCGGTCACGCCGAACTTGCCGAGCTCGATGGCCAGGGTCTTGGTGAGGCCCTGGAGGCCGGCCTTGGCGGTGGAGTAGTTGGCCTGGCCGCGGTTGCCCAGCGCCGACGAGGACGACAGGTTGACGATGCGGCCGAACTTGGCCTCCACCATGTACTTCTGGACGGCCTTCGCCATCAGGAACGCACCGCGCAGGTGCACGTTCATGACGGTGTCCCAGTCGGACGCGCTCATCTTGAACAGCAGGTTGTCACGGAGGACACCCGCGTTGTTCACCAGGATGGTCGGCGCGCCGAGCTCCTCGGCGATCCGCGCGACGGCGGCCTCCACCTGGGCCTCGTCGGAGACGTCGCAGCCGACCGCGAGAGCCTTGCCGCCGGCGGCGGTGATCTTCTCGACGGTGTCCTTGCACGCGGCCTCGTCGAGGTCGATCACCGCGACGGCGCGGCCCTCCGCGGCCAGTCGTACGGCGGTCGCGGCACCGATGCCGCGCGCGGCACCGGTGACTACGGCGACGCGCTGCTCAGTGGTGGACATTGCTGGTTCTCCTCGCCCTTGGAAAAGCCGGCCCAAGCCCGGCCAAGCTGTCTCGACAACCTTGCGGCGCCTTCGGTGATCCCGAAAGACCTGCGGCTCATACGGTACGCCCATCCGGTGAGCGACCGCTTAGTACCTTCAGCAGACGTGACGCTAGAAGCCCTGGCACCCGGTGTCAACGGCGCACCGCGCGCATGTGATCCATTACCTGACCAGGAGCTGGAGCAACCGCTCGGTCTCGGCCTCGGGATCGGCGGTCAGGCCGGTGTGCACGGGGCCCGGCTGGACCACGGTCGAACGCGGCGCGATCAGCCAGCGAAAACGCCGTCCGGCATCGTCGTGCGCCGCCTGACCGGCGGCTTCCCCTCCGGTGCAGACACCTTCGACGGCGCGCAGCGCGGCCCGTACGCCCCGCACGTCCGCGTCCGGGTCGAGCGCGAACAGTTTTTTCTCGTCCAGATGGGTGCGGGCCGCGACGAAGGAGTGGGCGCGGCAGTACACCAGCACGCCCGCGTTGAAGCACTCGCCTCGCTCGACCCGTGGCACCACACGCAGCAGCGCGTACTCGAAGACGTTCCGCTCGTTCACCTGTCCCCCTTCGTGCCGTCGATGCCGTCGACGCCCTTGATCCGTTCGTGGATGACGGCGGCGCGCGCCAGCAGCGGCCGTGCGTAGGCGCGTCGCAGCGCGTCCACCGTGTCGAAGCCCGGCTCGCCGGACAGCCAGGCCTCGGGGATCTCGGCCGTGACCTCGGCGAGCAGGTCCTCGGTGACCAGCGGGGCCAGTTCGGCGGCGGCCGAGGCGATGTCCGGGCCGAAGGGGGCGAGCGCGTGGTCGGAGATGTCGTACGGCTTGGCGGCGGAGGTCTCGGCGCCGGGCCAGTGGTGGTGCCAGATCATCGTGGCGCCGTGGTCGATGAGCCACAGATCGCCGTGCCACATCAGCAGGTTGGGGTTGCGCCAGGAGCGGTCGACGTTGTTGACCAGGGCGTCGAACCAGACGATCCGGCCGGCTTCCTCGGCGCTCACCTCGAAGGCGAGGGGGTCGAAGCCGATGGCGCGGGGCAGGAAGTCCATCCCGAGGTTCGGCCCCCCGCTCGACTTCAGCAGGTCCTGTACCTCCTGGTCCGGTTCGCCGAGTCCGAGGACCGGGTCGAGGCCGATCGTCACCAGTCCGGGCACCCGCAGGCCGAGCCGGCGGGCGAGTTCACCGCAGACGACCTCCGCGACGAGCGTCTTGCGCCCCTGTCCGGCGCCGGTGAACTTCATGACGTACGTCCCGAGGTCGTCGGCCTCGACGAGTCCCGGCAGCGAGCCGCCCTCGCGCAACGGCGTGATGTAGCGGGAGGCGTTCACTTCCTTGAGCATCGCCCCAGGTTACTGGGGTGGTCCCGCCCCGGGGACGCGACCCGGTGACGGCGGCGGGAGCGGTGCCCGTGTCCGGGGCCGGGTCGGATCGCGACCACGCACGCCCGGCTGTCGGAGCGCTGTGGATCAGGTCAAGAAGTCGCCATTGCCTGAACAGTACGTACTGGTGGACCGTACCTCTGAACAGATCCAGATCATGTCCGCTGAAGGGAAAGCCAGCATGACCAGCGAATCGCTTCACTCCACGCAGACACCGGCCCGACGCACCGTCGTGGCGGCGGTCGGCGCGGCAGGGCTCGCCGTCGCGCTGACCGCGTGCGGGGCGGACGACAAGGCCTCCGACAGCGTGGGCTCCGACAACGGCGCCGCCGGGAACGCGGCCGGCACGGAACTCGCCAAGACCAGCGACATCCCGGAGGGCGGGGGCAAGGTCTTCGCCGACAAGGGGGTCGTGGTGACCCAGCCGACGGCGGGCACGTTCAAGGCCTTCTCGTCCAAGTGCACCCACCAGGGCTGCGCGGTCAAGGGCATCGCGAACGGCGTCATCACCTGCCCCTGTCACAACAGCGAGTTCTCCGCCACCGACGGCAGCGTGAAGAAGGGGCCCGCGACGACCGGACTGGCCGCCGCGGACATCACCGTCGACGGGGGCACCATCAAGCTCGCCTGACGCTCCGGCACCGGCCGCGGGGCCACGGGCGGCGCCAGGGCGTCAGCGTCGTCGTCGTTCGAAGCAGGCGAGCACGTCGTCGGTGGTCGTGATGGTGGCGACCAGCGCGAGCGTGTTCCGGACCATCGCGGGGGTGTACTCGGAGGGCACCCCCGCGATGGCGTCCGCGGGAACGACGACGGTGTAGCCGCGGTTCACGGCGTCGAACACGGCGTTGGGAACGGCGATGTTGGCCGAGACCCCGGTCACCACGAGGGTGCGGCAGCCCAGGTTGCGCAGCAGCGGGTCGACGTCGGTGCCCGAGATCGGCGACAGACCGTGCAGCCGGCGTACGACGAAGTCCTCCTCGGCGACCTCGACGGGCGGCGCGATCCGCACGGCCGTCGTGCCGGTCAGCTGCCGCACGGGCAGTCGTTCGGCCGCCCGGAACAACCGGGCGTTGCGGTTGGCGCCGCGGCCGTCCGGGCGGCGCTCGGCGACCGCGTGGATCACCTGCACCCCGCTCTCGTGCGCGGCGCCCACCAGCCGGGCGATCCGGCCGAGCGCTCCGGACGACCTCGCCTCCCGGGCGAGTTCGGGCAGCGCGCCGTCCGGGCCCACGACGCCCTGCTGGCACTCCACGGTGAGCAGTACCGTGCCGGCGGGGTCGAGGAGTTCACTGAGGTGCTCGAACGACGGCATGGCTCTCCTTGTCGTCGCGGTTCGGGACGGCGGAGCGTAACGACCATTGCGCGAGGACGGAAGGCGGCTCATTATTTCCTGACGGAACGTCAGAAAGCTTTACCGGAAGCTTCGGCGGACAGAGCCGGTACACACGACAAGATCGGCAGGACCTGGCCGACACACAGGACGAGAGAGGACCGTATGACCGTCACGCAGCGCAGGGGCCGGAAGATCATGATGACTCCCGGTGAACTGGACGAGTTTCTCACCACCCAGCGCACCTGCCGTGTCGCCTCCGTGTCGAAGGACGGAGTCCCGCATGTCAGTGCCCTCTGGTTCACCTGGGACGGCACCTCGTTGTGGCTGTACTCGGTGGTGCGCAGCAAGCGCTGGGTACAGCTGCGGAACGACCCCCGGGTCGCCGTGGTGATCGACTCCGGCGAGGAGTACGGGGAGCTGCGGGGTGTCGAGCTGTCCGGCACGGTGGAGTTCGTCGGGGAGTTCCCGCGCACCGGGGAACTGTGCGCCGAACTCGACGTCCCGGAGACGCTGTTCGCCCGCAAGAACTTCGGCCTGGAGGAGATGCCGCACGACGGCCGGCACGCGTGGATGCGACTGACCCCGGCGGCGATCGCCTCGTGGGACTTCCGCAAGCTCCCCCCGCTGTAGCCGGACCGGACCTCGTACCGCCGCGGCCGGACCGAACCGGCCGCCGACGCGGCCGGGACCGCCTCCCCCGATGCGGTCAGGGCCGAACACCCCACCCACACCGCGGGGCCGAACAGCCCCGCCCGCGCGGCCGGAGCCGGACAGCCCCCACAGCCCCCACAGCCCCCACAGCCGCAACCGGAGCCGAACCGCTTTCGCCTCCCGCTACTCGACGGCCGCTCCGGCCCTGCGCAAGGCGTCCACCGCCGCCCTGATCGAGGGCCGGCGGTCGGCGTCGGCCCGCCACACGACGTAGACATGGCGGCGCACACGCTGCCGGACCGGCACCGTGACGACCCCCTCGGGCATCGGACGGCGCCCGAGGAGCGGAGCCACGCACACGCCCAGCCCCGCGGCGACGAGTCCGAGCTGGGTGTGCGTCTCCCCGGCGCGGTGCCCGATGCGCGGCTCGACGCCCTGGGAGCGCAGCGTGAACATCAGCCATTCGTGGCAGAACTCGCCCTCCGCCCAGGTGATCCACTCGTCGTCGGCGAAGTCCCCGAGGTCCACCTCGTCGCGGCCGGCGAGCCGATGGCCGGCCGGCATCGCCACATCGGCGGGGTCGTCGAGGAGCGACGCCTTCACCAGTCCGTCGGGCAGGGGCATCGGCTTGTTGTACCAGTCGAGCACGACCGCGAGGTCCAGGTCCCCGCGCACCACTCCCGCGACCCCGGCCTCCGGCTCCAGCTCGCTGGAGCGCACCCGCAGCGCCGGGTGCTCGGCACGCAGTTCCGCGAGCGCCGCCGGGAACAGTCCCCGCGCCGCGGTCGGGAACGCGGACAGTCTCAGCTCGCCGGCCACCTGACCGCGCTGTGCCTCCAGGTCGGACTGCGCGAGCTCGACCTGGGACAGGATGCGGGCCGCGTGCTCGGCGAGGAGCCGCCCGGCGTCGGTCAGGCGCACTCCCCGGCCGTTCTTGGCGAGCAGTTGCTGTCCCACCTCGCGCTCCAGCTTCGACATCTGCTGGGAGACGGCGGAGGTGGTCACGTGCAGCCCCTCGGCCGCGCCGCTCACCGAGCCGTGCCGGGCGAGGGCGTCGAGGGTGCGCAGTCGCTCCAGATTCAACATGTAAGCAATGCTACGAGATATCGCTTGAGCATTCTCGCTTGTGCTACGAGATTGTTCTGCCTCATTCTTGACCGCATGAGCACCGTCGCCTCCCCCCGCCCCGTCACGCCGAACGGCGTCGCACCCCGCCGCCGCACCGCCCTCGACTGGCGGATCCGCTTCGGCGTCCTGTCGCTGATCTGGGGCTTCAGCTTCCTGCTCATCAAGGTCGGCACCGACGGGTACGCGCCGTTCCAGGTCACCCTGGGCCGGCTGCTGTTCGGGAGCGTGGTGCTCGTGGCGGCGATGACGGTGAAGCGGGAGCGGCTGCCGCGCGGGGCGCGGACATGGGGGCACCTCGCGGTCGCGGCCCTCCTGCTGAACGCGCTGCCGTTCTCCCTCTTCGCCTACTCCGAGCTGACGATCCCGTCCACGCTCGCGGGGATCTGCAACGCGACGTCGCCGCTGTGGGGCATGGCCCTGTCCCTGGTCGCCCTCTCCGAGGACCGGCCGACCCGGCGCAGAGTGGCCGGTCTCGGCATCGGCTTCCTCGGCGTCCTGACGGTCCTCGGTGTCTGGCAGGGCTTCCACGGCCTGGACGCCACGGGCACGGCGATGGCCCTGCTGGCGTCGCTGAGCTATCCCGTCGGCTGGATATACGTCCGCCGGACCCTCGCGGGCACCGGCCACTCGCACCTGTCGATGACCGGCGCCCAGCTGCTCCTGGCCACCGCCCAACTGGCTTTCGTCACCCCGCTGTTCACCACGTTCCCCAGCCAGGTCGCATGGGTGCCGCTGCTCGCGATCGCGGCCCTGGGCGCGCTCGGCACCGGCCTGGCCATGCTCCTCCAGTACGGCATCGTCGCCGAGGTCGGCCCGACGACGGCCCAGATGGTCACGTACTTCATCCCGGTCATCGCCACCGCGGCCGGTGTCGCGATCCTCGGCGAGTCCCTGGCCTGGTCGACGCCGGTCGGCGCGGTGATCGTCCTCGCGGGCGCGTTCCTCACCCAGGCGAAGCCGCGCCGGTGACACCCGCCGCTCGCCCGGAGCCGCGGCTCGGCGACCCGAGCGGCACAGCTCGGACGTGACGGCTCAGACGTAGCGGCGCGCGGGGGCCGGTCCCACGGCGGACGCGACGGCGTCCGCGAGCGGCCCGGCGTCCTCGGGCCGAAGCGTCGAGACGGTGATCCGGACACCGGGCGGCGAACCCATCCTGAAACGGGCGCCGGGCGCGACCGCCCAGCCGCGCTGCAACAGCCGGGAGACGGCCCCGGTCTCGTCCGGGACGGCGATCCAGACGTTCATCCCGCTGCGTCCACGTGCCTCGACACCGCGTTCCCGCAGGGCGTCGATCAGCATGTCGCGACGGGCTCCGTACTCCGCCGCCACCGCCGGCACGTCGAGCGCGCCGGAGGTCCACAGGTGGACCACGGCCTTCTGGAGCAGGCGGCTCACCCAGCCGGGGCCGACCCGCTGCCGCCCGTGCACACGGTCGACGGTGACGGGGTCTCCGGTGAGCACGGCGAGCCGCAGATCGGGCCCGTACGCCTTGGCGACGGAACGCACGAAGGCCCAGCTCCGCGTGACTCCCGCCAGGGGATGCAGGGGCAGGTCGACGATCTGATGGCCGTGGTCGTCCTCGACGAGCAGGGTCCGCGGGTACTCGCGGAGCACGGAGCGCAGGTCACGCGCGCGCTCGGCGGTGACCGCGGCGCCGGTGGGATTCTGCGCCCGGTCGGTGACGATCAGGGCCCGCGCCCCGGCCGCCAGCGCCCGCCGTACGTCGGCGGGAAGCGGGCCGTCGTCGTCGACCCCGACCCCGGCCGTACGCAGCCCGAGCGCCGGAAGCAGGTCGAACAGGCTGCCCCAGCCCGGGTCCTCGACGGCCACGGTGTCGCCGGGCCTGAGGTGGGCCATCAGGACACGCTCGATCGCGTCGAGCGATCCGGAGGTGACGACGACGGGCCCCTCGGGCACTCCGTCCGCGGCGAGCCCGGCGCGGGCGAGGCGTTCCAGCTCCGGCTCGACGGCGTCCTGCCCGTACTGCACGGGATGCCGGTCCGACTCCGCGGCCGCAGCCGCGAAGGCCTCGGAGAGCGTCGGCAGCAGGGCCGGATCGGGATTGCCCTCGCCCAGGTCCCGCACCCCCTCGGGCACCTCGACACGCAGGTGTTCCCGCCCCGTGGTGGCCGGCTTCGGGCGCACCCGGCTGCCCCGACGCCCGGCGGTCTCGATGACCCCGCGCTCGCGCAGCGTGCGGTAGGCCGCCGCGACCGTGTTCGGGTTGACCCCGAGTTCCTCGGCCAGCTCGCGCATGGGCGGCAGGAGTTGGCCGGGCTCCAGCTCCCCCGCACCGACCGCCCGCTCGACGTCGGCGGCAATCTCGGCTGCGCGACGCCCTTCGATCCGATACTCTCCTAGCACAAAAGAGATTATGCACTAGTGCAATGGAGTTGGCAATGTCGGAGACGAGCACCCAGCAGCCGAGGACGGCGGCGTCCGCCGCCTACACCCCGACCGACCGCACTGTCCCCACCCGTTCCAAGGAACGCGCCGCGTACGACCGGGAGCTGGTGCACTCGATACTCGACGAGGGCTACATCTGCCATCTCGGATTCGTCCGCGACGGCGCGCCCGTCGTCCTGCCCACGCTGTACGCGCGGGTCGGCGAGCGGCTCTACGTGCACGGATCCACGGGTTCGCGCCCCCTGCGCATGACGGGCGGGACCGATCCCGGGCTGGCCGTCTGCCTCACCGTGAGCCATGTCGACGGACTGGTGCTGGCCCGCTCGGCCTTCCACCACTCGATCAACTACCGCTCCGTGGTCGTGCACGGCGTCGCCCACCAGGTGACGGACCCCGAGGAGAAGCGCCTGGCGCTGGACGCGCTGGTCGACCACGCCGTCCCCGGCCGCTCGGCCGACTCCCGTCCCGCCAACGCCAAGGAACTCGCCGCCACGGCCGTGATCAGCCTGGATCTCGACGAGGTCTCCGCCAAGCTGCGCACCGGCGGCCCGAGCGACGACCCCGAGGATCTCTCCCTCCCCCACTGGACCGGCGTGGTCCCGTTGACCAAGGGCCACGGCGTCCCGGTCCCGGCGGACACCCTGGCACCGGGCATCGGACTGCCCGACTACCTGAAGACCCTGTAGGCCCGGGGCCGGTCACGACACCTGTCCCGAACGACCAGGCCCCGGCCCGACGTGCGCCGGGGCCGGCACCGGCTCTCACCGGAACCGGTGCCGGTCCCCGGCCGCCCGAGCTCGGCCGTCTCACGCCGGGCGCCCTGGGGGTCACACGAGAAGCGCCTCCTCGGGCGCGGCGAGCCGTTCCGCCCCCGCGGCACGCGCCTCCGCCACCGCGAGTCCGGCGACCGAGCCGAGCATCAGCAGGGTGCCGACGAGTGTCGCCGGGGTGAGCCGCTCGCCGAGCAGCCCGACGGCGAGCACGGCCGCGCAGACCGGCTCCAGGAGCATGATCACGGACACGGCGGCGGAGCGGACGACGGCTGCGCCGGCGAAGAAGAGCGCGTAGGCCAGCGCGGTGGGGACGGCGGCGATGTAGGCCAACAGCACCAGCAGCCGGACCGGCTGGACGGCGTGCGGGAACAGCCCTTCGGCGAGCCCGAGCGGCAGCAGGCACACGGTGGTGACGGCGAACGCCCACACCGTCGTGCTCGACCCGTCGACGCGGCCGTCACGTCCCCACCACCGGGTGAGCAGCGTCATCGCGGAGTATCCGGCCGCGGAGAGCACCGCGAGCAGGACACCCCAGGGGCGCACGGTGGCGTCCCCGCCGCCCAGGACCAGCACACCGAGTCCGGTCAGGGCCCCCGCGACGGCGGCACTCCCGCCCCGGCCGAGCCGCTCCCCCATGGTCAGCCGGGCGCCGAGCGCGATGAGGACGGGCCCCGCGCCCAGGGTGACCACGGTCGCCACCGCCAGGCCCGTCGCCTCGACCGCGGCGAAGTAGGCGGTCTGGAAGAGGGCCAGCCCGAGGCCGGTCAGACCGATACGCAGCGCCTTGGGGCCGAGGAGTTCCCGCCCGGCGGGACGGGCCCCGCGCTGCCCGGGGAGACGGCGCGGGCGAAGGCCCGGGCCACGGCGCAGGCGCCCGGCGAGCAGCAGGGCGAGTCCGCCCGCGCAGCGCCAGAAGGAGAGGGCGACCGGCCCCATGTCACTGGCCCGGTAGACCAGTGAAGCGGCGGCGCCCGCGGTGCCCCAGGCGGCACCGGCGACGATCAGATAGAGCAGGCCTCGCCCGACGGGCAGGCCGACAGCGGTGTTCGACACGTGTTCTCTCCGCAGTTCCGCAGAAGTTCGGGAAGGGACCGCGTCGCAGCCCGTGCCACGGGGGCAGGGGTCTGCGGAAGGTCCTCGGACTTCTTCTGCGGGCAGCGCCGTTCCGCCCGGCACGGGGCCGGACGTGTTCCGGTACGCCCGCCTCAGGCGGCCGGAGGCGGAAGAACGAGCGTCGCAGGCATGATCAGCACTTTAGACGGCCGTTCCGTTGGCCGACAACTCTCGTCCGGTCTCGCTCGTCCCCCGCGCGACCGGCTCCTGCGAGGGTTTCGCCGGGGCCGAGGACTGCGCGATGAACGCGCCGAGCAGGACCACCGCTCCGCCGGCGATCTGGGGAGCCGAGAGGCGTTCACCCAGCAGCACCCACGCCAGGACCGTGGCGATCACCGCTTCGAGACACGCCACCACGCCCGCGACCTGCGGGGAGAGCCTGCGCACGGAGAGGACACCGGTGACGTAGGCGACGACGGTGGCGACGAGGACGATCCAGCCGAGGAGCAGCGGGGCGGGCACGGACGTCCCGTCCATGTCCGCGCTGCCCCCGAGGACGGACCACCGCATGGTCCAGGGGCGCGCGACCGCGGTCAGCACGAGGGTGCCGACGAGGAGCCCGTACGCGATCACGCCCAGCGGGTCGGGTGCCTCGTCGCCCGCGTCGCTGCCCTGGTCGGACAGGACGAAGTAGCCGACCTGGCAGCAGGCGGCGCCCAGCGCGAGCAGCAGTCCGAGGGCGTCGAAGCCGAGCCCCGACCACACCTCCACCACGCAGGCGAGTCCGCCGGCCGCGAGGACGACTCCGAGAGCCGCGGCACGTGTGACGGGCCGGCGCTGCACGAAGCGCACCCAGCCGAGGACCAGCGCGGGGGCGAGGTACTCCACGAGGAGGGCGACGCCCACCGGGACACGGGATATCGCGGCGAAATAGCAGGCCTGGACACCGGCCACGCCGAGGAGTCCGAACCCGGCGAGCAGCGCGGGGCGTCGCTTGACCAGCGCCCGGTGCCGCACGGCGAGCGGCAGCATGACGAGGGCGGCACCGGCGACCCTCAGCCACACCACGTGGAGCGGGTCGAGACCTGCCTCGATCAGCGGCTTGGCCGCGACACCCGATCCGCCGAAAGCGACCGCCGACACGAGCGCCAGGCTCAGGCCGACGCCTCTTCCGTGGTTGCCCTGACTGCCCTGAGACGTATGCACCGGCACATGATGACAGGCGACGACATGACCGTCACCCCCGAAGACACCTGTCTCAGCGGCTGGACCCCGGAACGGACCCACGACGACCGCCGCGGGCCCACCCGGTCAGACTTCGCGTCCAGGTTCCGGGCGTCCGGACATCCGGGTTGCGCGCGTCCCGGTCACGGGCGTCCGGACCCTCGCGCACCCGCGCCACCCCACCCACTCCAGCAGGCCCACTCCGACAGGCCCGCTCCGGCGAGCTCACCCCGGCAACCCCACCCGAGAGACCGGCTCTTACAGGCCATGCTCCGAAAGGCCGTCGAGTTCCGGACGCGCGTCAGCCGACGCCTTCCCGGCCGACGCGCTCCTCGTGCCCGCTCTCGACGTGCTCCCCACGTCCGCTCTCGACGCGGTCCTCGTGTCCGCTCTCGACGCGTTCCGGCAGTCGCGGGACATCGACACCGGCCCGTCCGAGAACCTCGACGGCCCGCGACCGGGGATCGGCGACGAGCGCCGCGAGCAGATCGAGACCGCGGGCCCGCTCGTCACCCCGCAGCACTGCACGCCCGTACGCCTCCCCCATGGCATCGGCCGCCACCGGGGACCAGTTGTTGCCTCCGGCCGCCACCGGTCCGGCGCCCGAGTTCTCGACGGCGTTCTGCCAGCGGAGTCCGTATCCGATGCTGCGCTGCACGAGGTAGCCGAGCAGCCGGGCGAGCTGCGGCCCGCCCTCGAAGACGGCGCGTACATCGGGGTCGCATTCCAGCAGGGAGTGCAGCAGATGAGCCGTGTCGATCTGCCGGTCCCCGTCGCGCAGCGCTCTCCTGCGCGCGCCGGAGACCACCGGGGCCAGCTCTGCGCCGAGTCCGGCCTCGATGCCGACATGCTTCGGTCCGCTCGCGGTGGCGGACTGCTGGGGAATACGGGGCGGCACAGGCTCCACCCCATCAGTCGCGCCGCGTCACGTCATCCGCGGCGGGCAGCATCTTCGGGTCCGACACAGGGTGGGCATCCCTGTGCGGATCCTCCTCCTTGCGGATGACTTCGCGCCGATTTTCCCCCAGGGAGCGCGCGCCGCCTTGCCCCACACTTTCCCGGCCGGCACTCCCCGCTCCCAGCCCCGGTGCGGGGCACGCATCGGCCCTCTCCACATTTTCTGACGGTCCATCAGTATTGAATGTTCCAGGGCCTGGAGCTACGTTCCGCGGCACCGTAGCTGCGCCGGGCGCAGCGCCCGACACGAAGGGGTGGTCGCATGGCCGAAGTCAGCGCGGAAGCACGGATCGAGGCGCCCGCCGAGAAGATCTGGTCCCAGCTCACCGACTGGTCCGCCTACGGCGAGTGGAACGCGACGCACACCGGTTTTCCCCAGGGCGGCCCGGAAAAGCTCGAGGTGGGCGGCACCTTCGCGGAGAACATGAAGCTCATGGGCTTCCCGGCCGAGGTCACCTGGACCATCGAGGAACTGGAGCCCGGCCGCACCCTGGCCATCCGCGGCAAGGGCCCGATGTCGGTGAACGTCACCACCCGCTACACGCTCACCCCCGACGGCGACGCCACCTCGGTGCGCATCGACGGGGAGTTCACGGGTGCGGCCGTCTCGTTGATGGCCGGCAAGCTCAAGGACTCGGCGACGGCCGCCCTCGACGAGTCGCTGCGCAAGCTGGCCGGGCTGGTGGCCTGAGTCTCGCGCGTCCGCGCGACGTCCGAAGCGGCGCCCGGCGCTCCGTAGACCGACAGGCGCCCCGCGGAAACACTTCCACGGGGCGCCGGCAGGTACCACAACACGCCGTCAGTCCTCGTCGGCGAGGATCAGGTACAGCTTCTTGCGGGCTTCGTTGATGACCGCCAGCGCCTTGTCGCGCTGGCCCTTGCTGCCGGTCTTCCAGACCTGGCCGAAGGCCTCCATGAGACCGAAACCGGCCTGCCGGATCTCGTGCAGCGTCTCCCAGTCGACCCCGCGCCCGGCCTCTTCCCACGGCGCGTCGGGACCCTCGTCGGCCGCGCTGCGGCCCGACTTGGTGAGCGAGAACAGCTTCTTGCCACCCTCGGCCTCGCTGGTGATCAGGCCCTCGTCCTCCAGCAGCTGAAGGGTCGGGTACACCGAACCCGGGCTGGGCTTCCACGCCCCGCCGCTGCGCTCGGCGATCTCCTGGATCATCTCGTAACCGTGCATGGACCGGTCCTTGAGCAGCGCGAGGATCGACGCGCGTACGTCGCCGCGCCGCGCCCTGCCCCGCGGTCCGCCCCGGCCGCCGCGCCCGCCCCAGGGGCCCGGTCCGAAACCGGGTCCGCCGAAGCCGGGGCCACCGGGACCACCCGGTCCGAAGGGCCCGAAGGCCCCCCGCAGCCCTTCGAAGCCGCCCCGACCCCGATGGCCGGGTCCGCCGTGGTGCCCATGTCCGTGTCCGTGCTCGTATCCGAAGTCTTCTCCACGGGAACGCATCGCAATCACTCCATTCCATCGTTGATCGGTCGCGATGCGTCAACGATATATCGGTACCGTTCGCATGACAACCCCCTTCCGTGCGTTCTCGGCCCCGAGCGGCTCGCGGCGTTCTGGTCCGAGTTGCCCGGGACGACGGGGGTCCGGTGATGGCGGACCCTGACCGCGCACGGC
Source organism: Streptomyces sp. NPDC002698 (assembly GCF_042888945.1). Classification (NCBI taxonomy): domain Bacteria; kingdom Bacillati; phylum Actinomycetota; class Actinomycetes; order Kitasatosporales; family Streptomycetaceae; genus Streptomyces; species Streptomyces sp. NPDC002698. The sequence continues at coordinate 21,782 of NZ_JBIAQM010000004.1, read as the reverse complement.
AAAGGGCCAGATCCCCCGGATTGGCCTTGGCCCGTGGCCCGCGGGCGCCGCTAGCTTCGGAGCATGCGGATTCGTATCGTCGACGCCTTCACCGACCGCCCCTTCGCCGGCAACCCGGCAGGGGTCCTCCTCCTCGACTCCTTCCCCGACGATTCCTGGCTCCAGAGCGTGGCCACGGAGGTCAACCACGCGGAGACGGCGTTCGCCCACCGCCTGCCGGAGGGCGGCGAGGCCGACTGGGCGCTGCGCTGGTTCACCCCCGCCACCGAGGTCGCCCTGTGCGGACACGCGACCCTCGCGGCAGCACACGTCCTCACCACCACCGGCGCCCACCACGGCCCGGTGCGCTTCGCCACGCGCAGCGGTGTCCTCATCGCCACCCCGGAGACCGACGGCTCGATCACCCTCGACTTTCCGACCGCGCCCCTCACCCCGGTCGAGACCCCCGACGGTGTCGCCGGGGCGCTCGGTGCCGAGCCGCTCCGCACCCTCGACACCGGCCCGAACACCGGTGACCTGCTGGTCGAGGTCGCCGACGAGAAGACGGTCCGCGCCCTCGCCCCGGACCACAGGGCTCTCGCCCGCTACTCCGAGCGCGGCATCATCGCGACCGCCCGCGCCGAAGACCCGTCACGCGGCTACGACTTCGTCTCCCGCTGCTTCTTCCCGAACGTCGGCATCGACGAGGACCCGGTCACCGGCAGCGCCCACACGGCCCTGGCCCCGTTCTGGTCGGATCGCCTCGGCCGCCCCGCCCTCACCGGCCTGCAGGCCTCCCCCCGCTCCGGCCTGGTCCGCACCGAAGTGCGCGGCGACCGCACGCTGCTCTCGGGCCACGCGGTCACGGTCATCGAGGGCGACCTGCTCGTCTAGCGGGCCCGCGGGATCCGGCACGACGACCCCCGGGACCCGTACGCCAGGCCCCGCACGAGGGCACGACGGCACACGAGAAGGGGCGTACGAGACGGTCGTACGCCCCTTCCGGAACCGGATCCGCCGCACCCCTTCGGGAACCGGCTCCACCGCTCATTCCTCGCGAGCGCGGCTCAAGCCGTCGGGAGCCATCCGACCTTCCCCGCGAGCAGCGCGTACCCGACGAAGGCACCGATGTCGAGCAGCGAGTGCGCGACCACGAGCGGTCCGACCCGGCCCCAACGCCGGTACAGATACACGAAGACCACACCCATCACCATGTTGCCGACGAACCCGCCGATGCCCTGGTAGAGGTGGTACGAGCCGCGCAGCACCGCACTCGCCATCAGCGCCGTCCCCGGTGTCCAGCCCAACTGCCCGAGCCGGCGCAGCAGATACCCGACGACGATGACCTCCTCCAGCACGGCGTTCTGCACGGCCGACAGGATCAGCACGGGGAACTTCCACCACACGTCCGGCAACGCCTCGGGCACCACCGTGAGGTTGGCGCCGAACGCGCGCGCCGCCAGATAGAAGGCGATTCCCGAACTGCCGATCACCGCCGCGACCATGGCGCCGCGTCCGAGGTCCGGCCAGGGGCGCGTACGGTCGAAGCCGATCACGCGCATGCCCTGTCCCTCGCGCAGCAGCAGGTGCGCGACGAGCGCGACCGGCACCAGGGCGGACGCGATACCGAAGAGCTGCCAGGCCAGGTCGAGCCAGGGCCGGCCCGGCGCCGCCGAGGCGTTGAGGGTGGCCGCCTGGTCCTTGAGACCTCCGGGTTTCGTGACCGATCCGACAAAACTGATCAGCGCGGACACTCCGCTCGCGCCGAGCGACAGCGCCAGGACGAGCAGCGTCTCGTCCCGGAGAATCCGTCGGGTCAGCCTCTCCCCCGGAAAAGAATCGGCCACCGATCCCGCCTCCACCTGCACTCCCGCCTCCAGTTGGGTATTCCCACCGCATCCCCGTCCTCGCCCCGCTAGGGTCTCGAAAGAAGTTACGAAGATCGTGCGCGACAGGCCGTCGGGGGCGGGCACCGTACGGGGCGTACATCCCCCTCCGCCTGTTCTGCGGCTGTCTCACGGCTCAGGCTCGTCTGGGAGGACCTCACCGTCATGGGACGTCACAGCTTGCCCGACGCTCGACGGGCGGGCTCCGCCGACCCCCGGATCCGCGCACGCCGTCGCAATACGGCCCTCGCGACGGCACTCGTCCTCACCGTCGTCGGAGGCACGGCCGCCGCGGTCCGCGGGAGCCTGTTCTCCTTCGGAGGCTCCTGCGAGGACGATGTCGTGCACATCGAGGTGGCCGCCTCGCCGGACATCGCGCCCGCGCTACGGGCCGTCGCGAGGGACGCGCGCGAGAAGAACGTCACCTCGGACGGCCGCTGTCTCGACGTCGGCGTGACGGCGCGCGAGTCGTACGAGGTCGCCGCCTCGCTCGGGGCGGGCAGGAAGTCCGACGTGCAGGTGTGGGTGCCGGACTCCGACGCGTGGGTGGAGCGGGTCGCCGACACCGGCTCCGCCACGCAGGTCACCAGCCTGGGCAACGTCGCGTCCTCACCCATCGGCGTCGCTGTCGTCCCGTCGGCCGCCAAGAGGCTGGGCTGGCCCGCGAAGACGTACACCTGGACCGAGCTGGCCGGGGGGACGACGCGGGCCGAGAAGCTCGAACTGGGCGCGGTCGATCCCGCCCGCAGCTCGACGGGACTGCTCGCGCTGGCCAGGATCAGCGCGGCCACCTCCGACGTCAAGGACGGTGACGTCCGGGCGGCCGCCATGGCCAAGGCGCTCTCGCGGCACACGTCCGACAGCGACACCGAACTCCTCGGCACTCTGGCGCGCGACGGCTCGGCCACCGGGGGAGACAGCGCCGGCCGCAATCAGGCGCTGATCCTCTCCGAGCAGGCGGCGTTCGCGCACAACAGCGCGCCGGACGGCGGCCAGGACCTCGACCTCTTCTACCCCGAGGACGGCTCGCCGCTGCTCGACTACCCGTACACGCTGGTCGACGAGCCGCGGCTGAGCACCGACGAGGGCCGTGCGGCCCTGCGGTTCATGACCCTGCTCGGAGAGGCGGCACCCCGGCAGTTCCTGCGGGTGTTCGGGTTCCGCACGGACGCGGAGAGCCCGTCGGCCACACTCGTCGCCGAGGCCGGCGGAAGGTCCCCGCAGCCGTACACGCGGATCCTGGCCGACTCCGCGTCGAAAGGCGCGGTCCAGGAGGCCCTCGGCATGTGGACGATCACGGTGGAGAGCGCCCGGATCACCACGGTCGTCGACGCCTCCTCCTCCATGGGCGTCACGCTGCCGGGCGACGGCCGGTCCCGTATGGACGTCACGAAGGAGTCCCTGCTCCAGGCCCTCGCCACCTTCAACGCCGAGGACGAGATCGGGCTGTGGAAGTTCTCCACGAAGCTCGACGGCGACAAGGACTACCGCGTGCTGGTGCCGACCGGGCGGCTCGGGGACGGCAAGAAGAAGGGCGGCCAGCGCGCGAGGCTGACCGCCGCCTTCAAGTCCCTGAAGCCGGTCCCGCACGGAGAGACCGGTCTGTACGACACCACGCTCGCCGCGTACAAGGAGGCGGTCGCCTCCTACGCGAAGGGCCGGTTCAACGCGCTGGTCGTCCTCACGGACGGGGTCAACCGGGACCCCGGCAGCATCTCCCGGTCCGAGCTCGTCTCCGAGCTCCAGAAGCTGGCCGACCCGGAGCACCCGGTGCCGCTGATCGCCATCGCGGTGGGCCCCGACAGCGACCGGCGGGAGGTCGACCAGATCGCCAGGGCGACCGGCGGCTCCGGCCAGCGGGTCAACGAGCCCTCACAGATCCACGCGGCGATGCTCAAGGCGATCACAGCCGCCGGCGCGGGCAACCCCGGCTGACCACGCCCGCACGTGCCACCCGGGCTGCCACACCCAGGCGCACAACCCCGGCTGCCACACCCACGCGGGCGACCCGAACCGACCACGACCACGCGTACAACCCGGGCTGACCACACCCACGTGGGCGCCCCGGACCGACCACGACCGCCTGGACACGCGAGCCACGCGAGCCACGCGAACGCCATCACCAGCCACGACCGCCCGCCCCCGCGGGCCCGCTGTCCCGCCTCCCCGCCGGACCGTCGTAAAGGCGCCTCGACGACACACCCCGAGGCCGGATGCCCGGCGCGGCCGAGCGCACCCGCACCGCCGCGCGTCACCCCAGCGGAACCGGCTCCGGCAGTCCCACCGGCCAGGTGTGCACGGGCTCCCCGAGATGCATCAGCTCGCCGTAGCGCCGCGTCGTCGCGGCCAGCGCGGCCTCGCGGCCGAGCCCCTTCTCCAGCGCCCGGTGGAAGGTGGCCGCCTGCCAGGTCGCGCCGTTGACGCGCAGTCTGCACCGGTCCTCGATCACGCCCAGATAGAAGTCCCGGTCGGCGGGCTCGACACCCCAGGCGTCCAGGCCGGCGGCGGCCAGCGGCAGCAGTTCGTCGCGCACCAGGCTCACGGCGTCCACCTGCGTGGTCCCGCCGTAACGGCCACGCCGCGGCCACTCCAGGCGCGCGTCGATGCCGTGCCGGCAGGCCGCGTCGAAGTTGGCGGCGGCCGCCTCGAAGGACAGCCGGGTCCACACCGGACGCTGCTCCTCGGCGAGCGCGCGGACCAGACCGTAGTAGAAGGCCGCGTTGGCGAGGACGTCGGTGACGGTCGGCCCCGCGGGCAGCACCCGGTTCTCGACGCGCAGATGCGGGACGCCGTCGGCGATGCCGTACACGGGCCGGTTCCAGCGGTACACCGTGCCGTTGTGCAGCACCAGTTCGGCGAGCCTGGGCACGCCCCCGGCGTCGAGGACACCGAGCGGGTCCTCCTCGTCGCAGATGGGCAGCAGCGGCGGGAAGAACCGCAGGTTCTCCTCGAAGAGCTCGTACGCCGAGGTCACCCACCGTTCGCCGAACCAGGTGCGCGGCCGGACTCCCTGTGCCTGGAGCTCCGGCGGCCGGGTGTCGGTGGACTGCTGGAAGAGCGGGGGCCTCGACTCCCGCCACAGCTCACGCCCGAACAGGAAGGGCGAGTTGGCGCCGACCGCGACCTGTGGGGCCGCGACCGCCTGCGCCGCGTTCCACACGTCCGCGAACCGGCCCGGTGTGACCTGGAGGTGCAACTGCACGGAGGTGCAGGCGGCTTCGGGGGCGATGGACGCCGACCGGCAGACCAGACGCTCCACACCGTCGATGTCGAGTTCGAAATCCTCTCCGCGCGCGGCCACGATCTGATCGTTGAGCAGCGTGTAGCGGTCGACGTCCGACAGGTTGGAGGACACCAGATCGTCCTGGCCGAGCGTCGGCAGAATACCGATCATGACGATTCCGGCGTCGACCTCACTGGCTTTCCGGTGGGCGTAGGCGAGCGAGGTGCGGATCTCCTCGGCGAGCCGGTCGAATACCCGGCCGCCCAATCGGTGTGGGGCTATGTTGACTTCCAGGTTGAACATGGCGAGTTCTGTCTGGAAGTCGCGGCTCGCAATCCTTTCGAGTACTTGCCCGTTCATCATTCTGGGCATGCCGTCGGGGCCCGCGAGATTCAATTCGATCTCCAGGCCCATCAGGTTCTTCGGGCGGTCGAACCGCTTCTCCTCCAGCAGTCGCTCCAGCCCCGCCAGACACTGCCGGAGCTTGTCGCGGTGGCGCTGCCGATCGGACAGGCCGAACGTCCCTGCCACGACCTTCTCCCCCATCGAAGTGTCCCTCCTCGGATGGGCAGGCCGACGTTCCGGCCCTGGCGTCCCGGGTCACGGGGGATGATGCCCAGGCAACACGATCCATAACGTCCCGCGCGCGCTCTTCGGCCGCTAGTCTGGACATCGGCCCCGGGCACATTCACGAGGCATGGAGCATTCAGCAAGTTTGCCGTCCGGAACGATCTCGTGAAAAACGCCGACGAGAATCGGCCGACCGCTCGGGCGAAGTATTCCGAGGTCACCGCGATTCGATCGCGCAGAACCGGGATGAATCCCGCATTTCGCCGACCGGATATCGACTTGTTCTTCGAATTCGGGGCGACTAGACGAAACACCGCCTGAACACGCGTCGTATAAACTCCGCTACCGAGGCAGAGAGTTGGCGCTCGCGGTCCTAGGTCCTGTCGTCACGGTGACGGCGGCAGGCGACACCCTGTCGGCAGATCCAGACCCCTCGCCCTCTGACCCGAGAGCTGACAGCGCCGTCCGCCCCCGCCCTCGCGCCACTGTGCCTGTCGAATGAGAGGCGACCCACCATGCCGCTGCACGTACCCCCGGCTCCCGCGCCCGCCCTGCGCACCGTACTCACGGCACTCGGTTCCCCCACCGCTGTCCGCGAAGCCCGTACCCCGTCCCTGCGCCTGGCACAGGGACCTGTCACCCCCGAACTCCCGCTGCCCGTCCACGTCCTGGATCGCATCACTCCCGCGGGCGCCTCCGCCACCCGGCTCGCCGGGTGGCGTTTCCTGATCCGCTCCGGCGATCGCGCGGTGGCCGCCGCCGACACCATGCTGACCCCGGACGGCTGGGCCTTCTCGCGCTTCTTCGAGGGCCCTTACGTCACCGCCACCGAGCTCGCCCTGCGGCAGGCCGAGACCATGCAACAGCCCTACCAAGCACGCTTGTTGTCCGTGCCGGAGCTGTACATGCTGACGCTCTGGCTGCACGGCGACTGCGCCGCGGACGGCGCCACCGGCCATCCGGCCGCCACCGACCTCCTGGTCCCGCTCGCACCCGCCCCGCCCGGCATCGCCGCGCACCGGCCGTACCTCGTCACCGAGCTGCTGCCGGTCCTCACCCACCGGGTCACCCCGGCACCGCTCCTCAGCTCGCCGGCCTGAGTCTCCGACTCGCCGGTCCGAGTCTCCGCCCTTCGCGTCCGTGCCCCGCAGCCATGCCCACACGGGTAAACCTGCCGCGGGGCACGGCGCTGTCACGAACCCCGAGAGCGGCCCGCTCGTTAGGGCCTAAGACCGCTCGTACGAGGGGAAACGCGCCGAGCACCCAACTGGACTAGCCCGATCCGGCCCCCTCGAACCACCCGAAAGGACGGCGCAGTCGGGGTGAACCCTCCCCACGGGGGATGCGTCATCAACCTGTGAGAAGCGGTGCTCTCAAATCCCTGCGGATCGGCGCCCGTGGGGCAACACTGGGTTCCAGACCACTCATCAACGGGGGGCGGCAATGAGTACCTCGAGCCGCAAGACAGACACCACAGCCATCACTCACATCTCGACCCAGCGAAAGATCCCATCCATGTGCCAGCACCAGCCACTGTGTCCCTCAGCCGAATCAGCCGACCGGGAGTCCGCCCGCCTCGTGGCGCATCACCCGGAGCAGGGATGGAGCCTGCTGTGCAACGGCGTTCTGCTCTTCGAGGACACCGGTGAGCTCCTGCCGGACGGCCAGATCATCGCCCCGCACCGCCCGCTGGGCGGCGCGCCGGTGATGACGGCCGCCTGAGCCAGCACGACCCCGGGCGGCCGCGTCAGGCCGCCCAGACACACAAGGGGCCGGCCCGGAGACGTACTCTCCGAACCGGCCCCGACGCATGTCCGAGGATGGTCACTCCCCGTAGGCGTCCACGTGCCGAGCGCTGATCAGTCCTCGTAGGCGTCCAGCGGCGGGCAGGAGCAGACGAGGTTCCGGTCGCCGTACGCCTGGTCGATGCGGCGCACCGGCGGCCAGTACTTGTCGGCGGCCGAGACACCGGCCGGGAAGACGGCCACCTCGCGGCTGTACGGGTGCTCCCAGTCGCCGCCGAGCGCGGCGGCCGTGTGCGGCGCCCCGCGCAGCGGGTTGTCGTCCACCGACCACTCGCCGCTGCCGACCTTCTCGATCTCCGCACGGATCGCGATCATCGCGTCGCAGAACCGGTCGAGCTCGCCCAGGTCCTCGGACTCGGTCGGCTCGATCATCAGCGTGCCGGCCACCGGGAACGACATCGTCGGCGCGTGGAAGCCGTAGTCGATCAGGCGCTTGGCGATGTCGTCGACGCTCACGCCGGTCGCCTTGGTGAGCGGGCGCAGGTCGATGATGCACTCGTGCGCGACCAGACCGCCGGGGCCGGTGTACAGCACCGGGTAGTGCGGCTCCAGGCGCTTGGCGATGTAGTTGGCGGAGAGCACGGCCACCTGCGTGGCGCGCTTGAGGCCCTCGCCGCCCATCAGCCGGACGTACGACCAGGAGATGGGCAGGATGCCCGCGGAGCCCCAGGGAGCGGCCGAGATCGGGCCGACACCGGTCTCGGGACCGGCCTCGGGCTGGAGCGGGTGGTTCGGCAGGTACGGCGCCAGGTGCGCGCGCACGCCGACCGGGCCGACGCCGGGACCGCCGCCGCCGTGCGGGATGCAGAAGGTCTTGTGCAGGTTGAGGTGCGAGACGTCGCCGCCGAAGTGACCCGGCTTGGCGAGACCCACCAGGGCGTTGAGGTTGGCGCCGTCGACGTAGACCTGGCCGCCGGCCTCGTGCACCTGGGCGCAGATGTCGGCGACGTGCTCCTCGAACACACCGTGCGTCGAGGGGTACGTGATCATCAGCACCGACAGCTCGTCGCGGTACTGCTCGATCTTGGCGCGCAGGTCCTGGACGTCGATCTCGCCGTCGTCCGCGGTCTTCACGACGACGACCTTCATGCCGGCCATCACGGCGCTGGCGGCGTTGGTGCCGTGCGCTGAGGACGGGATGAGGCACACCGTGCGCTGGTCGTCGCCGTTGGCGCGGTGGTAGCCGCGGACGGCCAGCAGACCGGCCAGCTCGCCCTGCGAACCGGCGTTGGGCTGGAGCGACACCTTGTCGTAGCCGGTGACCTCGGCGAGCTGGTCCTCCAGCTCGTGGATCAGCGTCAGGTAGCCCTGTGCCTGCTCGGCGGGCACGAAGGGGTGGAGCTGCCCGAACTCGGGCCAGGTGACCGGCTCCATCTCGGTGGTCGCGTTGAGCTTCATGGTGCAGGAGCCCAGCGGGATCATGCCGCGGTCGAGCGCGTAGTCGCGGTCGGAGAGCTTGCGCAGGTAGCGCAGCATCGCCGTCTCGGAGCGGTGGTCGTGGAACACGGGGTGCGTGAGGTACTCGTCGGTGCGCAGCAGCGCGGCCGGCAGGGTGTCCTCGGCGCTCGCGTCCAGCGCCTCGACGTCGCCCTCGACGCCGAACGCGGTCCACACGGCGGCGAGCTGCTCGCGCGTGGTCGTCTCGTCGCACGAGATCGACACCTGGTCGGCGTCGACGGGGTGGAGGTTGACGCCGTTGGCGCGGGCGGCGGCCACGATCGCGGCGGCGCGGCCCGGGACCCGCACGGTGAGCGTGTCGAAGTACGCGCCGTACACGACCTCGACGCCGCCGGCGGTGAGACCCGCGGCCAGGACGGTGGCGTAGCGGTGGGTACGCCGTGCGATGGTCCGCAGGCCCTCGGGGCCGTGGTAGACGGCGTACATGCCGGCCATCACGGCGAGCAGCACCTGGGCGGTGCAGATGTTGCTGGTCGCCTTCTCCCGGCGGATGTGCTGCTCACGCGTCTGCAGGGCGAGGCGGTACGCCTTGTTCCCGTCGGCGTCCACGGACACACCGACGAGACGGCCGGGAAGGCTGCGCGCGAAGTTCTCGCGGACCGCCATGTAGCCGGCGTGCGGACCGCCGAAGCCCATCGGGACACCGAAGCGCTGCGTCGTACCGACCGCGATGTCCGCGCCGAGCTCGCCGGGCGAGGTCAGCAGGGTCAGGGCGAGCAGATCGGCGGCGACGGTGACGACCGCGCCCAGCTCGTGCGCCTGCTGGATGACCGGCTTGATGTCGCGTACGGCACCGGAGGCGCCCGGGTACTGGATCAGCACGCCGTTGATCTCGCGCCCGGCGAGGTCGGCCGGGATGCCGTCGGCGAGGTCGGCGACGACGATCTCGACACCGGTCGGCTCGGCACGGGTCTCTATGACGGCGATGGTCTGCGGGAGCGCGTCCGCGTCGACCAGGAAGAGGCCCTTCTTGTTCTTGCCCATCCGGCGGGACAGCGCCATGGCCTCGGCGGCGGCGGTGCCCTCGTCGAGGAGGGAGGCGCCGGAGGTCGGCAGCCCGGTCAGCTCGGCGACGACGGTCTGGAAGTTCAGCAGCGCCTCGAGACGGCCCTGCGAGATCTCCGGCTGGTACGGCGTGTACGCGGTGTACCAGGCAGGGTTCTCCATGACGTTGCGCAGGATCACCGGCGGCGTGAACGTGCCGTAGTAGCCGAGGCCGATCATCGAACCGAGCACCTGGTTGCGGTCCGCGAGGGAGCGGAGCTCGGCCAGTACCTCGGCCTCGGTGCGCGCGGCCGGCAGCTTCAGGGCCTCGGCGTTCTTGATCACATCCGGCACCGCGGCGGCCGTCAGCTCGTCGAGCGAGCCGTATCCGACCTGCGCGAGCATCTTGGCCCGGGCTTCGGAGTCGGGTCCGATGTGGCGCTGCTCGAAGGGAATTCCCTGTTCGAGCTCGGAGAGCGGAATGCGAGGGGCGGTCATGGCGGAGGCCTCCTGGTCTGACGCGACCTTCGAGGGGCACCCCGGCACGGGCACCCCGATGGCCTCCCCCTCTGTCATCTCAACCTGAGAGTTTCACCGGATGGTCCCGTGGACGATCCGGCTTTCACCGTCGGTGAGGGCGGAGGCCATCGGCACCCGCCCTGCTTTCCAGAGTGACCTCGTCCGTGCGGTACGTGAGCCTGAGAGATTCCGGGGAGGAGTTGCTCCTTCGGCGCCTCCGGTGAAATCCGGAGAACTCTCCCGCACGGGATCAGCAGCCACTTGCCAGCCTACCAGCGAGGACACGACGGCAGCCTTCGAGTGGCCACCTTCACAAATGTGCTCTTTTGTAGTACTTACGGATGAGTTTGCGACCACTGGAGGGACCGTGCAGACCGACATCGATCCGCGCAACCTGATCGGCCGCAAGGCGTTCGACAGCAACGGCACCAAGATCGGCACGATCGACGAGGTCTACCTCGACGACGCGACCGGTGTCCCGGAGTGGGCGGCCATACGCACCGGGCTGTTCAGCAGGGACGCCTTCGTGCCCCTGGAACCCAGCGAGATCGTCGAGGGGACCCTGCGCATCCCCTTCGACCGGGCCCTGATCAAGGACGCCCCCGACTTCGGCGTCGGGCGGCATCTCTCCCCCGAACAGGAGCTCCAGCTCTACCACCACTACGGACTCGACGTGGCGTCCCCTCCGCCCCCGGACCGGGACTTCGGCCGGCTCGCGGGGTCGGAGGACACCTGATCCCCAGGGCCGGGGCCGTGCGTCCCGACCGCTGACACCGACGGCCCGGGACCGGCCGGCAGCCCGCCGGCGTCCTCGGGTCTTCGCTCCACCAGGGGCAGCGGGTCGGCCGGTTCCAACCGCGCGTCGTCCGTCCGGAAGGTCCGCACCCGGCCGGGCCCGGAGTACGGCGTCTCGAACCGCACCGTGACCCGTCCCAGCCCGCTCCCCTGCACCCAGCCGTGTCCGAACTCGGCATGCCGCACATCGTGCCCGGAGGGCCACCGCCGCTCCGCCGGCACCGTCTCCCCGTCCGCGGCGGCCGCCTCGGCCGGTTCGTCCGCGGCGTGCTCCTCGGCCGCAGGCTCCCCCGCGGCCGCAGCCTGCGCCTGCGCGAACAGGTCCTCCTGCGTGTAGTCGGCGAGCCCGGTGACGCCGACCCCCAGCAGACGGACGCCACCGGTCGTGTCCACGCCCTCCAGCAGCCGGGCGGCGGCCTCCCGGACGACTCCGGGGTCGTCCGTGGGCCCCCGCAGCGTCTCGGACCGGGTCAGCGTCGAGAAGTCGTACCGGCGCACCTTCAGCACGATGGTCCGGCCCGACAGTCCGGCCCGGCGCAGCCGCCGCACGCACCGGTCCGCGAGCCGCTGCACCTCCAGCCCCACCCGGACCCGGTCGTGGATGTCCACGTCGTACGTGTCCTCGACCGACACGGACTTGGTCTCCCGCTCGGCCACCACGGGCCGCTCGTCGTGGGCCAGCGCCATCGCGAACAGCGCGTGCCCATGGGCCTTGCCCAGCAGCCGTACGAGCTCGTCCTCGCCCGCTTCGGCGAGCTCCTCGACGGTGGTGATGCCCGCCCGGCGCAGATGGTCGCCGGTGGCCGGACCCACGCCCGGCAGCGTCCGCACCGGCATCGGTCCCAGCAGCGCGCGCTCGGTGCCCGGCTCGATCAGGACGAGACCGTCCGGCTTCGCCTGCTCCGAGGCGATCTTCGCCAGCATCTTGGAGGCGGCGAGCCCCACCGACCCCGTGAGCCCCGTGACGGCCCGGATGTCCGCGCGCAGCCTGGCACCGGTCAGCCGCGCCGACGCCTCGTCCCACGCCGTCCCGCCCGCCTCCAGGTCCACGAACGCCTCGTCCAGGCTCAGCGGCTCCACCAGTGGCGACAGGGCCCGCAGCAGCCCCATCACCTGCTCGCTGACGTCTCGGTACAGCCCGAAGCGCGGCACGAGATAGGCGGCGTTCGGTGCCCGCCTGCGGGCCTGGGCCATGGGCATCGCGGAGTTCACCCCGAAGACGCGTGCCTCGTACGAGGCGGTGGCGACCACTCCACGGGGCCCGAGCCCGCCCACCACGACGGCCTTCCCGCGCAGGCTCGGCTTGGACGCCTGCTCCGCCGAGGCGAAGAAGGCATCCATGTCGAGATGCAGGATCGTGGGCGCGGTTCTCACGTCTCCGATGCTGCCCTACGCCACTGACAATGCCCCGGCGCGCCGGGGCATCACGTCATCGGGGCGGCTCACACCGCGCGGTTGCGCCTGCGCGCCAGTTCGTCGGCGGGATGGTGCGCGAGAAGCGTCTCACCGGTGTCCACACGCTCTCCGTGCAACTGGGACAGGGCGCCCTCGACGTCCCGCCACACCACTCCCACGGCGATACCGAAGACGCCCTGGCCGCCCTGGAGCAGGGCGTGGACCTCGTCCGGGGAGGTGCACTCGTAGACCGTCGCGCCGTCGCTCATGAGCGTCATGCGCTCCAGGTCCTGGAAGCCGCGCTCTCTCAGGTGCTGGACCGTGGTGCGGATGTTCTGCAACGACACCCCGGTGTCGAGGAACCGTTTGACGATCTTGAGGACCACCACGTCCCGGAAACTGTAGAGGCGCTGCGTCCCCGACCCGTAGGCGGGACGGACGCTGGGCTCGACCAGTCCGGTCCGTGCCCAGTAGTCGAGCTGCCGGTAGGTGATGCCCGCGGCGGCGCACGCCGTGGGCCCCCGATAACCGACCTCCTCGGGAACAGTCCCTTCCTCGTCGGACACTGCCGCCGGCCGCACCGGAACGTGACCGGCCGCGCTGCCATGCTGAGGGCGCCCCCTGCTCGAGCCGAGCCGAGAGCTTGGGGGAGGGTACGGGCCGCTCTCTCCCGGACCGTGTCCGGGAGCACCCCCAGCCGTACCGTCGCCGCTGCTTCTCACGCCGACCTCCGTCCTTGACCTGCCTTCTCGACGGTAGGCAGTCACCAGGGGCGCGTCAACGATCGCCACACTCGGCACGCCGAGTGATTATCACCCTAAGAGTGGTTTCCCGTGCCCTACCGCGGGGAAAGGCTAGCCGAATGCTCCCGGCGCGGGCCGCGGCACACCACACTCGCCGCGGGCAAATGCCACCCGGAGAGGCGTCCGCCCGGCCGGCTCACTGGCTGTTGGTGCCGAAGTCCTCGGGCGAGATCTGGTCGAGGAACTCGCGGAACTTCTCCACCTCGTCCTCCTGCTCGTCCGGGATCGCGATGCCCGCGTCGTCGAGCACCCCGTCGCTGCCGTAGATGGGCGTTCCGGTGCGCAGCGCGAGCGCTATGGCGTCGGACGGCCTGGCGCTCACCTCGACCCCGCTGGCGAAGACGAGCTCGGCGTAGAAGACGCCCTCGCGCAGGTCGGTGATACGTACTTCGGTGAGCTCCTGGCCGACGGCCTCCAGCACGTCCTTGAACAGGTCGTGGGTCAGCGGTCGTGCGGGGGCCATGCCCTGCTGGGCGAAGGCGATCGCCGTCGCCTCCCCCGGTCCGATCCAGATGGGGAGGTAGCGGTCGCCTCCCACTTCACGCAGAAGCACGATCGGTTGGTTGGAGGGCATTTCGACCCGGACACCTACGACATCGAGCTCGTTCACACAGCAACCCTAGGCCGTGCCCGGGACGTTTGGGTAGTCGAGCACAGAACGGGTGGACGATCCGCGGCCCGCGCCGGTGGCACGGATCAGCGCAGACGCACACCCAGCGCCGTCTGTACGAGCGCCGCGTGCAGCTTCACCGTGAGGCCCGCGAGTTCCTTGGTACGGGCCTCCGCGTGGGCCCGCGTCTGCGGATTGCGGTGGCGCCGCAGGGGGGCGACCACCTGGTCCACCAGTCCCGCATCCCGCTCCGCCGCGGCCTTCATCGCCCGTAGATGGCGCGGCTCGATCCCGAAGCGTCCCAGCTCGACGACGAGCGCGGCGACGGTCACCGCCTCCGCGTCGTAGACACCGTCGGGCAACGGACCGATCAGTCCGTACGACTCCCACTCCTGAAGCTGCTGCTCACCGATCTCGGCGGCGGCCAGCAGCTCCTCGCGGCCCACCCGGGCCACCGTGGGCCCCTCGGGCTCCCCGTAGAGCTCTCCGGAGGGTTCGCCCTCCCCCGCCTCGCGCTGGCGGCCCACGGAGGGCAGGCGCACCTGCTCACCGCGCGCCAGGGCGTCCAGATGCTCGCGGATCACCTTCAGCGGGAGGTAGTGGTCACGCTGCATCCTCAGGACGTGACCGAGACGCTCGACGTCGTCCGCGCTGAACTTGCGATACCCCGATGGGGTGCGCCGCGGCTCGACGAGCCCTTCCGACTCCAGGAATCTGATCTTGGAGATGGTGACTTCGGGGAACTCGTCGCGCAGCAGGCTCAGCACCGCGCCGATGCTCATCAGCCCACTGTCCGCGGCGGCGGTACCGCTGCCGGCACCGCCGCTCGGTGTTTGAAGCATGGACATTCCCTCGGTGTCCCCCCGGACGGAGTTGGGGGAGGGTCAGATGCCCCGCTGGCTCGCGTAGAACACCAGCCGGTACTTGCCGATCTGTACCTCGTCACCGTTCGACAGAGGGACCTGGTCGATCCGCTCCCGGTTGACGTACGTACCGTTCAGGCTGCCGACGTCGGCGACCGTGAACGAACCGTCCGCGACACGACGGAACTCCACATGACGACGCGAAACCGTCACGTCGTCGAGGAAGATGTCGCTCTGCGGATGACGTCCTGCCGTGGTGAGCTCACCGTCCAGCAGGAAGCGGCTGCCCGAGTTGGGACCACGGCGCACCACCAGGAGCGCCGAGCCGACCGGCAGTGCGTCGACCGCCGCCTGAGCCTCCGGGGAGAGCATCGGCGAGGCGGTCTGGCCCGTCACCTCGGCGTCGTAGGCCTCGATGCCGGAGATGGAGATCGTGGACGTCTGCTCCGACGGACGCTCCGGTCCACCCCGCAGCGGCGCACCGCAGTTGGAACAGAACCGGCTGTTCTCCGCGTTCCGGTTACCGCACCTCGTACACACCTGGGCCGACATGGACGGATCCTCCTGCCGCGGCTGCCCACCAGGGGCATGGGACGCATACGGATCGGAGGCGAACCCTCCACCCGCGCTCGAGGCTGACGGTTCCCCGAAACCTATGCGGCCGGGCTGGCCAGGGTCAACAGACGACGCGCCCTGACCACCGGGACCGGTGACCTGGTCCCGGAACAGCGGGCGGTCGCCGCCCTGGGCCTCCGCGTCTCCCTGGCGCGGTGCGCGATGACGGGCGCTGTCGCCGCTGTCCTCTCGCGTGCTCTTGCCGAACAACTTCGCAAACAACTTCACGGGCGATTCCCCTTGACCGAAACAGACCCGCCCGTGGGGCAGGACGAACCCTGATTGAACACACCGGTCGACCCGGACATCCTCACAACGTCCGTATCCACCAGACAGTTTCCACCACGCACCACCCATTCGGTGCGCCGACCCCCCGCAACCTCCTGCCCTCGCCCGACGGCCCCCATCCGACCGCCGTTCACCGGGAGGACGACCGAGCGTAGTCAGGGCGCTCGGCCGGTCGCAAGGCATCTACGATGATCTTCGTGGAGCGGTCCACCGTGACGGTGGCCTGCTCCTTCTCCAGTGTCTGCACCACGCCTCCCGGAATGTTCAGCGCCGGCTCCAGGTCCTGCGGCTTGCCGATGACCTTGAAACGATAGGGCTGGGTGATCTTGTTCCCGTCGACCTTCACTCCGCTTCCGGAGTCGGACAGATAGGTACCGGCGACCACACGCACGCCGTTCACCTGGATCGCCTCCGCACCGGCGGCGCGCAGCTCCTGGACGGCGTCGAGCAGCATGTCCGCCTTGACCGTCCCCTTCGCGTCGTCGATGGTCAGAGTGATGCCGGGCCCCTGAGCGGCCACGGTGCCCGCCAGAATGCCGAGTTGCTTCTCCTTCTCGACCGTCTGCTTGCGGGCCTCCTCGGCCTGGTCCGAGCTGTTCTCCAGCTCGGTGCGCTGATCCTCGAGACCCTGCTTCTCGTCCTCAAGACGCTGAGTCCGGCTGTCGAGTTCATCGAGAATGCGCACGAGATCTTCCTGACGCGCGCCGCGCAGCGCGCTGTCGCCGTCGCTGTTGGACGCCACCTGCACGGCCAGGCCGAACCCGAGGCCGAACAGCAGCACGGCGACGATGAGTTGGGCACGCGACACCCGCGGCGGCCACAGCCCCTTGACCAGCCTCTGACGGCCGGACAGCGGCGGCACCCCGCTCTCCTCGGCCACCTGCGGCTCGGGCTCCTCCACGGCCGCGGGGACCTCTTCCGGCAGCTCCCTGCGCAGTGGGTTCTCGGGGGTCTCGGCTTCGTTGTCGTTGCTCATCGGCCTCACGCCCGGAACACGTGCCGGCGGATGGCCGCGGCATTGGAGAAGATCCGGATGCCGAGGACGACCACGACACCCGTGGAGAGCTGAGCACCCACACCCAACTTGTCACCCAGGAAGACGATCAGCGCGGCGACGACCACGTTCGACAGGAACGAGACCACGAAGACCTTGTCGTCGAAGATGCCGTCGAGCATCGCGCGCAGACCGCCGAACACGGCGTCGAGCGCCGCCACGACGGCGATCGGAAGGTAAGGCTCGACGACCGCCGGGACCTCGGGCCGGACCAACAGTCCAGCCACGACTCCCACGACGAGGCCCAGTACGGCGATCACGGTGTGCCCTTCTCTGTTCTCGGTTCTGCTGTACGTACGATCACACTCGGTGCGGCGGACAACCGGACGTCCCCCTCGACGGAGATGCCGGTCCTGATGCCGTAGTTCTCCTGCAGGGCATGCAGATACAGCCCGTCGGCGCTGTTCTGGAACCTGGTGCTGAGCCGCTGGCCGTCCCCCACCGCAAGCACCGTGTACGGCGGCACCAGCGGCTTGTTGTCGACCAGTATCGCGTCACCCGCGGCCCTGATGGCCGACAGGGCGGTCAGCCGCTGTCCATTGACGGAGATAGCCTCGGCGCCCGACTCCCACAGGCCGTTGACCACGCGCTGCATGTCACGGTCCCGCACCCGTCCGGTGTCGGAGAACCCCGAGGTCTCCCGCGGGTTGGTGCCGTCACCGCCCGTGCTGGCTTCCTTGGCGTCGTTGACGACGAGCTTCACACCCGGTCCGTGCACATCGGTGGCGCCGGACAGGACGCTCACGAGATCGGCCTGCTCACCGCCGTCCTTCTTCAGCGCCGCACGCTGGCGGGCGCTCACATCGGCGCGCAGGGTGTCGACGCCGCTCTCGAGCTTGTCCGCGGCCGTCGTCTCGCGCTCGATGCGGTCGATGAGCTCCTGGCGCTCCTTGGCGATGACGGGGGCCGCGAGCCGGGCGTTCGCCGCCCCGACGGTGACCACGAGCGCGGCGAGCACCAGGCCCGCCGCCAGAGCCAGCTTGGCCCGGACCGTCTTCGGGAGGCCACCGGCGCCCTCGGCCTCCTTGCGGGCCGCCGCTTCGGCGTAGCCCTCGTCGAGGCTGTGGTCCATGACGTTGGTGAGCAGCGACATGGAGGCGTCCGGGCGCGAGGGGCGCGGAGCGCTGCTCCGAACGGGGGGCTGCTGCGGCATGCCGCACATCGTCGCACGTCGCGGGTGCTACCTCCGAATGGCCCCACCAACGTGCCGGACAGGCCCCCTTGAGGGCACTTGTCCGACACGTACGGGTGAAGATCGTTTCAGTGGCCGGCGCTGTCCACGACGGCCGCCCACTCGTCGAGCAGGGCCTCCGCGGAGGCGTCGTCCGGCCCCTCCGCCCACAGATGGGTGACGGCCTCGGCGGGGTCCGGCAGCACCATCACCCAGCGTCCGTCCGTCTCCACGACACGGACACCGTCCGTCGTGTCCACGAAGCGGTCTCCCGCCTCCTCCACGACCCGGCGCATCACGAGCCCCTTCACGGCCCACGGAGTCGCGAGATCCCGCTTGAGGACATGCGCCCGCGGAATCCGGGCGTCGATCTGGCTGAGCGTGAGCTGAGTCCGCGCGACCAGACCGATGAGCCGTACGAAGGCGGCCGCGCCGTCGAAGACACCGCTGAACTCGGGAATGATGAACCCGCCGCGCGCGTCGCCGCCGAAGATCGTCGACTCCTCGCGGCCGACCCGGGTCAGGTCGTCCGGCGACGTGGTCGTCCACTCCACCTGCGTGCCGTGGTACGCCGCCACCTGTTCGGCGATCCGTGTGGTCGTGACGGGCAGCGCCACCCGCCCGCTGCGCCGCTCCGCGGCCACCAGGTCGAGCATCACGAGCAGGGCCCGGTCGTCCTCGACGATCCGCCCCTTCTCGTCGACGAGCGAGAGCCGCTCGCCCACCGGGTCGAAGCGCACGCCGAACGCGGCCCGCGCGGAGGCGACGATCTCGCCCAGCCGCACCAGGCCGGCCCGCCGCGTCTCCGCCGTCTCCGTCGGCCTCGACTCGTCGAGACCGGGATTGATCACCAGGGAGTCCACACCGAGCTTGCCCAGCAGGCTGGGCAGCACCAGTCCGGCACTGCCGTTGGAGGCGTCGACGACCACTTTCAGCCCGGAATCCGCGATCCCGGTGGTGTCGACGTTGCGCAGCAGCGATCCCGTGTAGGAGTCGAAGACACTCGCGGGGAAGTGCAGGTCCCCGATCTCGCCGGGGAAGGCGCGCCGGTACTCCTGCCGCGCGAACACCCGGTCCAGCTTCCGCTGACCGCCCTGCGACAGGTCGGCGCCCTGCCCGTCGAAGAACATGATGTCGACGGAGTCGGGCACCCCTGGGGTCGTCCGGATCATGATTCCGCCGGCACTGCCCCGGGCCGTCTGCTGCCGGGCCACGGGCAGCGGCACGTTCTCTAGGTCGCGTACGTCGATGGCGCTGGCCTGCAACGCGGAGATCACCGCCCGCTTCAGCGCGCGAGCGCCTCGGGAGTGGTCGCGGGCCGTGGTGACGGTGGAGCCCTTCTTGAGGGTCGTCGCGTAGGCACCCGCCAGACGCACGGCCAGCTCCGGGGTGATCTCGACGTTCAGGATCCCGGAGACGCCACGAGCGCCGAAGAGGTGGGCCTGGCCCCGCGACTCCCAGATCACCGAGGTGTTGACGAACGCGCCGGCCTCGATGGTCTTGAACGGATAGACGCGGACGTTGCCCTGAATGATCGATTCTTCACCGACGAGGCACTCGTCGCCGATCACGGCGCCGTCCTCGATGCGGGCGGCCCGCATGATGTCGGTGTTCTTTCCGACCACACAGCCGCGCAGATTGCTGTGCTGCCCGATGTACACGTTGTCGTGCACGACGGCCCGGTGCAGGAACGCGCCGGTCTTGACGACGACGTTGGAGCCGACGACGGTGTGCTCACGGATCTCGGCGTCGGCCTCGACCTTGGCGTAGTCACCGATGTAGAGCGGCCCGCGCAGCACCGCGTCGGGGTGCACCTCCGCGCCCTCGGCCACCCAGACGCCCGGGGAGATCTCGAACCCGTCGAGTTCGACGTCGACCTTGCCCTCCAGGACGTCGGCCTGGGCCTTCACATAGCTCTCGTGGGTGCCGACGTCCTCCCAGTAGCCCTCGGCGATGTAGCCGTAGACGGGCTTGCCTTCCTTCATCAGCTGGGGGAAGACGTCACCGGACCAGTCGACGGAGACATCGGCCTCGACGTAGTCGAAGACCTCGGGCTCCATGACGTAGATGCCCGTGTTCACGGTGTCCGAGAAGACCTGGCCCCAGGTCGGCTTCTCCAGGAAGCGCTCGACCTTGCCTTCCTCGTCCACGATGGTGATGCCGAATTCCAGCGGATTGGGAACGCGCGTCAGACAGACGGTGACGAGGGCGCCCTTTTCCTTGTGGAAGTTGATGAGTTCGGTGAGATCGAAGTCGGTAAGGGCGTCACCGGAGATGACGAGGAAGGCGTCGTCCTTCAACGCCTCCTCGGCGTTCTTGACGCTGCCGGCAGTACCGAGTGGCTTCTCCTCATTGGCATAGGTGAGCTCCATGCCGAGCTCTTCGCCGTCACCGAAGTAGTTCTTGACCATTGAGGCCAGGAACTGGACAGTGACGACGGTTTCGTTGAGCCCATGCCTTTTGAGCAGCCTGAGCACGTGCTCCATGATCGGGCGGTTCGCCACGGGCAGGAGCGGCTTGGGCATGCTTGAGGTCATCGGGCGAAGGCGTGTGCCTTCGCCTCCGGCCATCACGACGGCCTTCATGTCGGAAGCGTCCTCCTTGAAGAGACGACGGTACAGCCGACTTCACCCGTCCTGATTGTCCCGCAGATTTCGAGCGGGGGCCATCGGGCACTACTGCCGCCCAATCGGGCCGAGCTCAATCGGCCATGGCGTCCGCTCGGATCAACCGGCGGACCTGTACCACGTAGAGGACTCCTGCCCACCAGTAGAGGGTTGTACCCCATCCGGCGAACGCCCATCCGAAAATAGCGCCGAGTGTCGCGATCCAGCCGCTGGCATCACTGAGCAGCAGCAACGGGAAGGCGTACATCAGGTTGAAGGTGGCCGCCTTCCCGAGGAAGTTCACCTGGGGGGGCGGATAGCCGTGGCGCCGGAGGATCCACACCATCACCAGCAGAACCAGCTCGCGTGCGAGAAGAGCGGCCGTGAGCCAGATCGGAAGAATCTCGCGCCAGGTGAGTCCGACAAGCGTCGACAGAATGTAGAGCCGGTCGGCCGCGGGATCCAGCAGCCGGCCGAGGCTGCTGATCTGGTTCCAGCGTCGGGCGAGCTTGCCGTCCAGATAGTCGCTGATACCGCTCAGCATGAGGACGAGCAGCGCCCAACCGTCGCTGTTGGGACCACCGAACTCCGGCCTGAGGATCAACCACAGGAAGAGGGGCACGCCGGCGAGGCGCGCCATGCTGAGGATGTTCGGGATGGTGAGGACCCGGTTCGTCTGAACGCGGGTCTCCTGGACCTCCACCCGGGGGCCTCCTGTGGGAAACGAGCCAACGATGCCCCCTGACCTTACCCGCAGCCCGGGCACCACAGCGCAGAGGGGGAGGCAAGAGCGGGGGCGTCATCGGGAAATTCTGCCGGAAAACAAAAAAGCTCCGGCTCTCGGGAAAAAATTCCCGAGAGCCGGAGCTCTAATTTTAGTTCGGCGGCGTCCTACTCTCCCACAGGGTCCCCCCTGCAGTACCATCGGCGCTGTGAGGCTTAGCTTCCGGGTTCGGAATGTAACCGGGCGTTTCCCTCACGCTATGACCACCGAAACACTATGAAACTGTCAACCGCACCACGCTCTGTGACAAACGTGGGGTTGTTCGTGGTTTCAGAACCAACACAGTGGACGCGAGCAACTGAGGACAAGCCCTCGGCCTATTAGTACCAGTCACCTCCACCCGTTGCCGGGCTTCCAGATCTGGCCTATCAACC